>JADLCF010000213.1 GCA_020847315.1 Bryobacterales bacterium
ATTCCCATTCCCGCCCAGATACAGCCGCCCGTCGCTCTGCTGATACCACACCTGGCAGCCGCCAACCCCGTCGAACGTGTCGTCCATGGTTACCTGAACGGCGTCGACCGGAGAACCGCCGCCCTGCGCGAGCATGGAGAAGGTGGCGTCGGAACCGGTCTGGTTCACGGGCGCGAACCCGGTGATCGAAGGGCCAGACGGGGGATTCAGCGTCACCGTGGCTTCGCCGTACTTCGACGGATCCGCCACGCTCGTCGCGCGGACCTTCGCCGTGCTCGCCGACGGGATGGAAGCGGGCGCGGTATAGACTCCGCCCGTGGAGACCGCGCCCTGTCCGCTCCATACGCTCCACGTCACGCTTTGGTTCGATGCGCCGCTCACCGTGGCCGTGAACGTCTGCGTGCCGGAAGGGCCAAGCGGAACTGCGGTGGGCGTGACCGAGACGGCGATGGGCGCGCCGCCCGAACCGGGCGTCAACGCTATAATTTGAGGAGAACCGGTTTGCGAACGGGAAGGGGCGTATCGCCTTTTGCAGGATTCAAGCATTCTCTGGCTGCGCGTAGCCGCCATCCTTTATTTTCCAGGTCTGATCGTTGCGCTGCTGTCGTTCATCCGCCATCACCCAGGACGCTTCCGGCTAGCCTTGGTGAGCTTCCTGATGGGCGCCACCGTTCACCTGGTCGCCATCGCGGAAGAGGCCCTGGAAGTGGGTGCGTTCCCCGCGAACAACTTCTTCGAAGCCATCTCCCTGCTGGGCCTGGTGCTGGCAATCGTCTTTCTGATCTGCCATTGGCTCTACCGTTTTGAGAGCCTCGCGGTGCTCATCATGCCGCTGGTGTTCCTGATGACGCTCACGGGCAGCACGGCGGGAAACAACGCTTCCCTGCAAATCGGCGCCATGCGCGACGTCTGGCTTACCACGCACGTCGTCTTTATCATGCTCGGCTACGCGGGCTTGCTGATCTCCGCCGCCGTATCGGTCTTCTATCTCTGGAAGGCCCGGCAATTGAAACAGAAACGCCTGCCCGCGCAGGACGATGCCGTGCCTCCTCTGATGACGCTCGACCAGATTGTAGCCAAGTCGCTTGGATGGGGATTTCTGGCGCTCACCGTAGGCCTGGTGCTGGGCATCATCTGGGCGTCCAATGAAAGTGGCACGAAGTGGATTTTTGAACAGCGCATCCTGATCGCCGTCATTACGTGGTTCATCTACCTGCTGCTGGTGTTCCTGCGAATGGCTTCCGGCTGGCGGGGAGCCAGGGCGGCGATGTTGACCGTGGCGGCGCTGTTTCTTTGCGGAATCACCTGGGTGACTCATTCCGGGGTAGCGGCGGTGTTGCGGCAATGAATCTCTGGACTGTCGGCCTCAGCCATCGCACCGCCCCCGTCGAGTTGCGGGAGAAGTTCGCGCTCGATTCCCGCGCGCTGCTCGAAGCCTGCCGGCGGCTGGGGCGCGTGCCGGGCGTAAACGAAGGGATTCTGGTTTCCACCTGCAACCGCGTGGAGGTGATGGCTCTGCTTGAAGACGGGCGCGAGGGGAAGGATGCGCTGCTCTCCTTTCTTCTCGCGGAAGGCTCCGGATGCGCGCCGCTCGACGAGAAACACTTCTACGCGCTGCATGGGCGCGACAGCATCCGGCATCTCTTCCGGGTGGCAGCCAGCCTCGATTCCATGGTGGTGGGCGAACCGCAGATTCTGGGCCAGTTGAAAGCCGCATACGCGGTGGCAAGGGAATCGGGCAGTTTGCACGGCCCGCTTGATCTGATGGTGACAAAGGCATTTCGCATTGCCAAGCGCGTGCGCTCGGAAACGGGAATCGGCCAAAGCGCCGTCTCGATCAGCTTCGCCGCCGTGGAACTCGCCCGGCGGATCTTTGGCTCCCTGAAGGGCAAGCATGTGCTGATTCTGGGCGCGGGCAAGATGAGCGAACTTGCGGCTCGCCACCTGCACCGCGCGGGAGCGGAGAACATCTACGTCACGAACAGAACGCAAGAACGCGCCGTGGAACTGGCGTCGATCTTCCGCGGACAGAGCTTCCCTCACGAGGATCTTCCGAAGCGGCTCGCGGAGATGGATATCGTGATCACCTCGAGCGGCGCATCGCAACACATCATCACCAGGGAGATGATGCGCGCGGTGATGGAGACTCGCCGGCACCGCCCGGCGTTCCTTATCGACATCGCCGTCCCCCGGAACGTCGAACCCTCCGTTCATCAATTGGACCAAGTGTTCCTCTATGACATCGACGACCTGCAGAAGGTCGTGGAAGAGAACGTGAAGGGCCGCGCCGCGAAGGCCGACGAAGCGGAAGAAATCGTCCGCCACGAAGTGGAGCGGATGCTGCAACGCCTGAAGGGGCGGGAGGCGGCGCCCGCCATCGTGGAGTTGCAGGAGCAACTGGAGCGCATCCGGACCGCGGAGATCGGGCGCATCCGGCGCAAATTGGGAACGCTGACGCCTGAGCAAGAGGAAGCCATCGACGCGCTCACGCGCGGGATTGTGAACAAGATCGCCCACGGGCCGATATCCGAGTTGCGGAAGCACGCCACCGACCCCGAAGGAGCGGATATCGTGGAGATCCTCCGGCGGGCGTTCCGCATCGACACCGCGGAACCCACGGGTAGCCTCGGTGACGCCGACGGGGAGTTCCCCGCCGAGACCGTGGCGGCGGAAAGGGGACAACGCCCGTGAGCGCCGTTCTTCCCGCCGTAAATTTAGCCCTGCGCATCGGGTCCCGCGGCTCTAAATTGGCCTTATGGCAAGCGGAGTGGGTAAAGGCGCGCCTCGAAGAGCGGGGCGCAACCTGCCGGATCGAGATCATCAAGACCACCGGCGACAAGATCCTCGATGTGCCTCTCGCGCGGATCGGCGGTAAGGGCCTTTTCACCAAAGAGATCGAGGAAGCGCTGCTCGACGGCCGGATCGATCTGGCGGTTCACAGTCTGAAAGACCTGCCCACGGAGTTGCCCGAGGGGTTGACCGTGGCATCCATCCCGCAGCGCGAAGACCCGCGCGATGCTCTGGTGGGAGCGACGCTTGGCGGGCTGGCCCGTGGCGCGCGCGTCGGCACCAGTTCCCTGCGCCGCGCGGCGCAGTTACGAGTGTTGCGACCGGATCTCGCCATCCTCGACGTGCGCGGCAATGTGGATACACGGTTGCGCAAGCAGCAGGAAGGCCAGTACGACGCGCTCATCATGGCCAGCGCCGGGCTCACGCGCCTGGGGCTCGCGGAACACATCGCCGCATATCTTGACCCGGCGGAGTTTCTGCCCGCCGTGGCCCAGGGCGCTTTGGCGATCGAGACGCGCGACGATGGCGGCGCGGCATGGGCAGCATGCCGGGCGCTGCAAGATTCGCGCGCCAGTGCGGAGGTCACCGCCGAGCGAGCCCTGCTCGCCGGGTTGGGTGGCGGTTGCCAAACGCCGCTGGGCGCTCTCGCCACCGCGCGCGGCAGCCTGTTGGAGTTACGCGCCGTGATCGTCTCGCCAGGCGGAGACCGGGTGATCCGCAAAGAGGCAACGGGCGCCATCGAGGAGGCGGCCCTGCTTGGCGAGAGCGTGGCGAAGCAGTTTCTCGCATCGGAAGCGCGCGCGATCATTGAGGCCGCCGAAGCCGCGCCGCTAGGGCTCGACCGTGATTGAGAACCCCAAGCGGGGAGTGATGGACGGCCAGCGAGTGGTCGTCACGCGGCCCCTCGACCAAGCCGCCGAACTGCGTGAGATGCTCGAAGCGCACGGTGCAGCCACGATTTCCATTCCCGCGTTGGAATTCCAGCCGCCCGCGAATCGCGATGCCTTGGACGAAGCCCTGCGCCACGCCGGGCGCTACGAATGGGCAATCTTCACGAGCGCCAATGCGGTGGAATGGGTCGCGGCGCGCGCTGCGGAACTCGGCCTCCCCTCTCTCCCTGCGCTGTTCGAAACCGCGCGAATATGCGCCATCGGCCCAGCCACGGGAGCGGTGCTCGCAGCAAGAGGCTGCCGGGTGGCAATGATGCCCGCCCAGTATGTTGCCGAAAGCGTCGCTTCCGCATTTGAGACAGTTCCGTTACAGGGCGTGCGCGTGCTATTGCCACGCGCGTCGGTCGCTCGGGATGTCGTGCCGGATGCTCTGCGCGAACGGGGCGCGCTCGTGGATGCCGTCGAAGCGTATCGCAGTGCGCTGCCCGCCGCCTCTGCGGCAACCGTCGCAACCCTGGTTCAGCGGGGGGAGCAGGTAGATTGGGTCACCTTCACCAGCGGATCCACCGTGACGAACTTTCTGGAGATGGGTGGCGCGCCGCTCCTCAAGGGTGCCCGCATCGCAAGCATCGGTCCCATTACCAGCGAGGCCGCCGCCGCGCATGGGTTGCGGGTGGACGAGGAAGCGGAAGAACACACGGCTGCGGGCCTGGTGGCGGCAATGCTTCGATCATGCACCGGTAGCGCGGCGCCCAACCCGCCCTCGCGCTAAATCGCTTCCCGCACGAGGCTTTCCGCCGGAGCGGCGCATTCAGCCTCTCGATCCGGTGCTTTCGGCACCACGCGAACACGCACCATGCCGAAGAACTCGTCCAGCATCTGCCACGGGCAGCGCCCCACCTTGCGGATGACGAACGGCCGTTCCACGACGATTTCTCCGCAAGCCGTCAGGTAACCGGCGTTGAGCAGACCGAAGCGCGCCGCCTCGAACGAACCATGGGGAAGGTGAAGCGTGAGGAAGGTTTCCGATGGCTCCGGGCTGATCGGGACGATCGCGATGCCTGCGTCGCTGGGATGCACATCGTAGATCACCATCGCCGGACGCAAATGCATCTCGAGCGCATCATTCACCGGAAAACTCACGAGTACGATATCTCCTCGCTCATAAGTCGTCATAAAGATCCCAGTCCCTTCTGTCCCAGGAGGGAACGACTTCTCGAAACTGCGCGCGCACTTCCCGCCGGGATTCCACGCTTAGCAGGCTGCCCGCTTGCAGCGAGCTCCCCTCGGAAACCTTGCCCTGCCTCGTCAGCCGAAGCAACAGAGAGGTCACCAGGTTATCCAGAATGTAGATCTGCTGGTAGACGGAAATCAGCGAGCGATGGATCAGATTCACCCGGCTATCAAACGGGACCTCAGCCACGAGCGCGCCGATCGTCCGGTGCAGTTCTTCGAAAGCGCGGATATGCTTCGCGATCTGAGTGGCGGAATCCTGCATCCATTCCGGGTGCTGGCTGAGGTGCAGCAGCGCGGCGCGAAAACGGGAAAGCTCCGCCGCGTTCGACTTTGCCCGCCAGAACGCAACCTCGGCCCCCATGGAGCGCATGCGGCTCAGGAACTCCGCCATCTTCGTAATTAACTCCGGCACTTCGGCTGGAGACACCGGCATCGTTTCCATAAGCGAAACCCGATTCCGACCCTGCTTCCCTTAGCGGGGAAGGGGGGGCGGCGCCGAGCCCATTGGGTATTCGAATCACCGCCCCACGCTCTCTATGCTCTCTGCCCATGCTCTCTGCTCTCTCCAGCAGAGAAACCGCACAACTAGATCTATCTTTCGCTCGACCGAGGGATCTGGCAATGGAAAGAGGGAGCGAATGGGGCTCCGAGGTACTATGCGCGTCTCTTCCCCGCCCCACCGTTATGCGCGCCTGGAATGGGGTGCGCCATCCGCCACGGGGCGAACGAGTTCCAGAAGGACCTTATCCAGGAGGCGGCTCCCTACGCCGCGCCAAACGCATGCGCCGAACGCCGCAGCCGGCCAAGGCCGATATGCTACTCTGACAAAGGAGTGCTTCTCCACCCCACGGCGACTTCGACTCGGTAGCTCAGCCGGTAGAGCATCTGACTTTTAATCAGAGGGTCGCGGGTTCGAGTCCCGCCCGAGTCACCAATTCCTTCAATCATTTACAGTTCATCCACGGTTGAGATTGGCTCGTTTGGCAGCCGATCCGGCAGCAACGCCGGGAGCTAGAATCTCCGGACGTGTTCACGCCCTCGCTTGCTGCATTGGCTGCGCCTCCCTCGTGGCGAGGCCATACTTAATGGCACACTGGGGATATCCGCCATACGGAGCTTCACGCTTTGCCCACTCACCGGTATGTGAATGCCGGGCCGGCTTCATCCCTGGGCAGTTGCTCCTTTTCGCATAGCGGCGGACGAAGCGGTTCCGGACATTACGATGTGGATCATGGTTACGGATCTCGATGGTACCTTGCTCGATCACCATGGCTATTCCTGGGAGGGGGCGAGAGAAGCTATCCACCTGCTGGAATTGCGCGGCGTCCCGCTGATCTTCTGCACCAGCAAGACTCGCGCGGAAGTGCTGCCGCTCCGCGAGGCCATCGGGAACGGGCACCCGTTCATCGTGGAAAACGGGGGCGCGGTCTAT
Source organism: Bryobacterales bacterium (assembly GCA_020847315.1). Classification (GTDB taxonomy): domain Bacteria; phylum Acidobacteriota; class Terriglobia; order Bryobacterales; family Bryobacteraceae; genus JACTMJ01. The sequence continues at coordinate 6,349 of JADLCF010000213.1, forward strand.
TTCCCCGAGAAGCATTTTGCCGCTGCGCTCGCCGGCGCCGCGGTGCACGATGGCTTTGTGGTGCATGTCCTCGGCACCCCGTACGCGGCTCTCGTGGATGCCCTCGCGCAAGCCGCACGGGAAGCGCGGTGCAACGTACGCGGCTTCGCGGACGCCACCGTCGAGGAAGTTGCCCGATGGTGCGAATTCTCGACAGAGGAAGCCACCCTCGCGAAGGATCGCGAGTATGATGAGCCGTTCCTGCTCGAATCGGGAGATCCCGAAGCGCTCATCGCCGCCATCGAAGCACGCGGGCTCCGTTGGACCCGCGGCGGCCGTTTTTGGCACATCCTCGGCACGAACGCGAAAGACGCCGCAGTGCGCGTATTGCGCCACGCCTATGAATCCTTCGGAGCGCCCGTCCAGGCCGCCGCTGCCGGCGACAGTCCGAATGACCTCCCCATGCTCCGCGAAGCCGAGTACCCCATCCTGATGCCATCGCCGCAACTCGAAGAAATGCGCAAGAACCTGCCCGGCGCCCACATCGCGCCTGAGCCGGGTTCAAGAGGCTGGGGCCGCGCGGTGCTCGAGGCCATCCCGGCGTGGCTCACCTTCAACCGGGAAATCCCACGCCCCCCCTTCGAATACTGATCGCATCGTTTGAAGGGTACGTTCTGCCGGCCCAGGGCAACGCTCGGCGTCAACGCGATCTTCGGTGAGAATCGTGGTGGCTCGCGCGGGGGAGGATATAGGACATTGGTAGGAGTAGGCGCGCTTGATGACTTTGCTTCGATACTTCCGTTTTCCCCATGCAGCGATGCTGCCGGCATGGCTCTGCCTGTGCCTCTCCTTCGCGCAGGCGCAGACAAAACCTCGCGCGCGGGATGTGGGCATTCGCATCGGGGCGCTCGCCGCCGGGCGGCTAAACGCGATTACGGATGTGGCTGGTGTTCGCGCCGGGCATGCCACGTTGCGGGAAGAGGGGCGTTTCGCCACGGGGGTTACCGTGATCCTGCCCCATCCCGGCAACATCTTTCAAGAGAAATTGACCGCTGCGATTGAGGTCTTCAATGGCTTTGGCAAGCTGGTGGGGTATACGCAGGTTCATGAACTGGGGGAACTCGAATCCATCATCGCGCTTACGGCGACACTCAACGTCCACCGTGTAGCGGATGGCGTCCTGGACCACATGCTTTCCCTGCCCGGCAACGAATCCGTGCGAAGCCTGAATGTGGTGGTGGGCGAGACCAACGATGGGCGGTTGAACGACATCCGCGAACGCCCTCTGAATCACTCGCATGTGCAGCAGGCAATCTCCAATGCCACCGCCGCGATGGTCCCCGAGGGCGCGGTGGGCGCGGGAACCGGGACCACCTGCTTCGGCTTCAAGGGAGGCATCGGCACATCTTCCCGCGTTACCCCGGAGGGCCACACCGTCGGCGTCCTGGTGCAAACCAACTTCGGTGGAAACCTACAGATCGCGGGGGTCCCCATCGGTGAGTTGTTGCGTACCAAAGGGGAGGGGACGGGAGACGGCTCCCTGATGATTGTGGTGGCTACGGACGCACCGCTTGACGCTCGCAACCTCTCGCGGTTGGCGCGCCGGAGTTTCCTGGGTATGGGCCGCACCGGCGGAAACGGATCGAATGGCAGCGGCGATTACGCGATCGCTTTCAGCACCGCGCGGAACCCGGGGGCATTCATCCCCAACGAACGAATGACACCCCTGTTCGAAGCGGTTGCGGACGCTACGGAAGAGGCGATCTACAACGCCCTGTTTGCCGCCGAAACGGTGACATCGAACGGCGCCACGGTGAGAGCGCTGCCCGTGGATCGCGTGGTGCAATTGTTGCGGGAACGAGGCGCGGTGCAATAGGTTCCCGCCAATTGCAGGCGGCCTTGCGCGGACGTTGCGGTCTACAAGCCACGCCGGGTGAGATCTTGCGGATACAATCACGCCGCCGGGAGCGTTCGGGCGCGCTCCCAATCTCCACGCTGCTTCTTCCGCAGCAGGGTGCCACTGCACCGCCACCAAACGCCGCGCGCAACCCTCCGCGCCGACATTGATGAGCCCCTGGAATGCGGAAGAGCGCCCCCAAGCCTCAAACGGCCCAAGGACGCTCTCCTCCAACCCTCGCGCCGGGAATGGCTCTCCTATCCGTCACTCCGCTTGCGCAATTCCATGCGCTGCATTCGAGGCTGCACTTCTTTTACCTCGTAATCGGCCGGCACTTCGAAGAGGCTCTTCAAGGGCTCACTCCGATCGATATTCTCGAGACGATAGACGGTCTCGCCGATTTGCGGATCCTGCAGCGTCCGTAAAACCACGACGCCCAATTCCGGTGACGTCCACTGCTCCAATACGGATACGATGGGCCGGTCATTGCCGATGGCCCCGGTTGGAATGGTGGTCGTGCGCCGCGTGCCAGTGGTCTTGATCCCCTGGATCATCCGCTCCCCGAGTTGCTCCATTTCCACGTTCTGGGGATCGAAAATCGAATGCAACATGGTTTGCCGAGGAAACTCCATCGGCCCGGCGCCAGAGGACGCGGTCACGATGTCGACCTGGACTTCGCCATCGGCCGCCCTTGATCGAAGATTCACGCCCTCCACTTCACCATGCGCGACCGCACGGCCACCTTCCCGGCTGATCGACACCCGGCGTTCGATCCGATGCTCAATTCTCGCCTCTCCGGATGCGGCCGCCGGTGGCGTTGGAGGCGTAGGCGGCGCCGGAGGCGTAGGTGGAGACGCGGGCGTTGGCGGCGCCGGCATCAGCGGCATGGAGGGCATCGCCATTACGCGCGCCGTCTTCCCGGAGGGGTTCAAGATGATCGTCTTCTTCGCCACCGGATCCGTGATCGTGATCTGCGTGTTTGTCTTGCCGCCTTTCGGAACCCAGAAGCCAATGTGTTCGAACGATTGCTCCTTGCGCACGCGCCCTTCGCTATCGCGGGCAATCTTCGATGTGTTCTCGTTCTTGATGCGGGTGCCGTCGGCAAGAACCCGGATGGTTTCCGAAACGGAATCCGCGGAGTATGGCGCTCCGGTGACCGTCCGTTCCAGAAACGCCGGCGCGGAGGCTATGAACTCGAAGGCCGGGGCCTGCGCGATTGCCGCGAAGCCGAAGTCAGCGGGAGGCGGTGGCGGCGCCGGGGGAGCGGCCGGCCCGGCTGGACCCCTCTGGCCAACGGCGGCACTCTGCGCGGCAATGGCCGCAGCGAAGAGCATGACGGCTGCTGCGCTCGTCAGGATCTGGCGTGCTCTCATCGTAATCATTTTCATTCTCCTCAAAGGTGGCTTTCCAACCTACGAACGATGCATACAAACTCGGCCCCCGCGCGCCTCACGCGCCTTGCAAAGGGATCGATTACTCGTCCATGCTCACCAAGCGGATGGCCCGCGGGCTGCCATCCTCTCCCACCAGAAAATCGGCGGTGACGGAGCTGTCATGAACCAGTTGGGTTGCGCGGCCAATGGCGGATCCCGGCAAACTCCAGCGAAGGAAATCATCCGCGCCGATGCGCACGCGAACCGTCTGCAGCGCCTCGCCCTCTCGAAACGCGGACGCGAATTCCAACGGGACAAACTCCGAGTACCGGGGTTGCAGCGGTTCATCCGCGTGCTCTCCAGCCAAAGCTGCCGGGTTGGCTGCAACCGGCGGGAGGTGTTTCGCCGGCCGAGCCGTCGGCTGGGTCCGCCCGGGCGGACGCCGGCCGGCCGCCACTTCCACGCCTGCCTTGGGAGTTGCAGCCCCCTCCGCCGCTACGGCCGCCGATTGATCATCCGTTCGCGCGGTCATTCGCTCAGGACGGACGACCGCCGGAGAATCGAGCCGACGAGGCGTCCCGATCCACAACGCAAGAGCGATCCCGGCAAAGGCCACTGGAGCCCAGGCCCAACGGGATCCAGCTTGCCGGAACCGTTTCCGAGGCCGTGCGACGAGCGTTGACTGTTCCGCAGTCTTCGCGGGAGCTAGCAATTCGAGTGCTTCCGCTCTTGCCAGCAAGCGTGTTTCGAAGCCGTCCGCAGGGAGCACGTCTCGAGTGTGCGCCGACACAGATTCCAGCGCCTGGCCAAGCAACGCATGGCAAAGCGCCGGGCGCCCGGGTTCCGCGCCGCGAGGATCGACTCCTTCCGCGGCTCCTTCCCTCCGGTTGGGGAGAAGGTCATCCTTCCGTTCCATACTGAGTTCCTCCCTTCCCCGGTTGCGGATCCGAGGCATCCCCCGTCACGGGCCGCTCCAACCCCAGCCCGTCCGCTCTACGTCCCACAAGCTTTCGGGCAAGCAGTTCGCGCCCTCTCGTAAGCCGGGACCGCACCGTCCCCAATGGGCAGGCAAGCGCTTCCGCGATGTCCTCATAGGGAAGTTCTTCCAAATGGTGCATGACAACAATTTCCCGGTAAGGATCCGGCAGCGAGGCCACGGCCTCATGCAGAAGCTCCCACTGCTGCCGCTCGATAATCTCGTGAAGCACGCCTAAGGCCGTTTCGCCGGAAACCTGCTCTTCTTCCGTATCAATCGAGGACGTACGGCCCGCTTGGGCGAGCATGCGGCGGGATATTTGCCGCGCAACCCCGGCGAGAAACGCCCCTAGTTCGCCGCGCGCGGGGTCGAACTTTCCCGGCTCCCGTAGCAGGAGCAGAAACGTTTCCTGGGCGATCTCCTCGGCGAGTTCCCGCGATGCGGTGCGCCGGTAGGCCGCGCGGAAGACGCGCTGGCCGTGTTCCCGGTAGATAGCGGAGAAGGCCTCTTGCGAACCCTCGGCAAGGGATCGAAGCAGCGCGGCCTCTTCGCTGCGCCCCGAATGCGATTCCGCGTGGCCCGGCGCCGGGTGCGATTTCGGGACGACGGGTGACCACCAACTCATGCGTGCCGTATTCATTTCTCTCGAACGGGGTCTCTCTGCTGATTGTTCGGCGAAATGGGGGAAAAAGTTCCCGGCACTTTCTCAATTCTGGGCGAAATTTCCGGCGGGAGCCTGCGCAAGCTATTGCGACGCGCGGCCAAGGCCTGCCCGAACTTCCAGGCCGGCGAGGTACTCGAGCACACCCGGATCGCCCTCTCGCGGCGCCCACGGCGCGAAATCCTTGTCGGAGGCGGGGACGTAGGGGCCGGGTTTGACTTCGAAGATCGTAGCCACTGGGGAGAGCACCACCAGCGTGTGCCACACCCCTGCCTCAAGATCGATCCCAAACACGCGGGGAGCCGTAGCCGGGCCGAGGCGGGTCACCACCTCGACCTCTCCAGAGTCGCTGAACTGGACCAGGGCCACCTCGCCATCGAGCACGACGAAGCTCTCCGGCTTGGGGGGTGTGACATGGCGATGCGGCGCCACATAAGTGCCGCGAAGCATCACGTTGAGAAAGCGATGGACGGGATCTTCGAGCGAGCCATGCAGGTTCCAGTTCACCCGGCGCCGCGGAAGAGAGTGCGCCCGGTTCACAAGAGTCTCGATTTGATCCTGTGAAATCAATTTATGACGAGTTTCTTCGGGCATCGAACTCAGTTTGCCACGAATCGAAGCTGAAAATGCGTGCCCTCCTTATAGACAGACAGATAATTTTTTGAAAGAAGTGGCAAGGTATGCCGATCAACCCTGTATTTTAGAGAGATTCCCAGCACAATTTATTACAGATTTCCTGCTACTTTAGAGCAGAATACGAAGAATAATTACTTAGTACCATACAGCAAATTGGGGCGTCGCAATGTGTTAGATGAGAATACATACCCAACAAGGCACATCGACAGCAAGCACTGGCTCCTCATTGGCTTCCTATTTTCAGTAGGATAGCCAGCCTGCTTTTCGTGAGAGAACCCCGGAAGATGTTGCTATTTCGTACTAAGGCTTCTCTCTAAGGTGCACGTGCTAGCCATAGTTCTAGGTATTTAATGGGTTGTTCGGATGCCTTCCATTGATACACTGAAGTCACGGAAACCAGGCGCCTAGTTCTCCGAAAGTACTATCGAGTTCCCCAAGAGGAGCTGCAAGGTATGGGTAGGAATTGGAATACATTCCCTATTCATTCGACTGCTCCTTAAGGGAAACACCTTATATCGACTTTGGAGATTTGCCATGTTTCATTCCTTTGTTTCTCTCTGCGCGGCCACTTCGCGCCGATGGATCACCCTCGCTGCGGCGCTTGTGCTGGTGCTGAGCTTGAGCACAATGGCCGCGGCCGAACCGCGATCGGAATGGCTCCCGAACCGCCCCGTCAAGGAATCGAAGTGGAAGAAGGCCTGGAAATGGAGTGCGGCGGCGCTGATGGCGGGCAACGCGATGGATGTCGCAAGCAGCTATGGCTATCAGGAGACGAACGGCGTCTTGCGCAGCGCGAATGGCCAACTGAATCAACGGGGAACGGCCATCAAGTTCGGGGTGATGGCGGGCGCTCTGGTGGGGCAATACTACCTGCTCAAACAGAATCCGGAAATGGAGAAACCCCTAGCCATCACGAACTTCGCGGTGGGCGCGGCGTTCTCGGGAATCGCCGTCAGGAACTGGAAAGTGCGCTAGCGGCAGAGGCTAACCGTTGGAGCAAACGTAGACGAACGCGGGCGGCAGGTTCAGCCAGACGAGATGCCGCCGGACACGGCGGAAGTGGCGGCCAAGAACAGGCCGAAGGTCGTAAAACCGGGGAAATCGTCCGCTGCAATCGAGGCCCGAAGCGTACTGAAACTGGGTGAACACACCACCGGGAGCAAGCGCTTCCGCGGCGCCTGAGAGAATCTGATTGCGCAGCTCCACCCCGAAGAAACTCAGGGGAAGTGAGGAAACGACGGCTTCGGCTTCCTCGTGGCCGTGCTCGCGCAATGAGTCGCAGACGGTCTCCGCTCCGGCTTGAATCACGTGAAGGCGGGGGTCGGGGTAGTGGGCGGCCAGGTAATCCACGAAGACCGGGTTGATCTCGAAGGAGAAGAGCTTCCCCGCCTCGGGCAGCCCCTTGAGAAGCAATTCCGTCATCGGGCCGGTGCCGGGGCCAAACTCAACGACGGTTTCCGCCCTTCGGATCTGCGAAGGCAGCACCATCGCGCGGGCCAATTGCGGGGAGCTGGGCATCACTGACGCAGTGTTGCGGTAATCCACGAACCACTGGCCGGCGAAGGCGACGAACGCATTGAAATCCGGCAGTTCGGCCGTTTGAGGAAGCTGCTCATAGATCTGCCGCAAGCGCGATTGCGACGCAGCGGGCGCTTCGCTGAAGATCGATTGCACGACAGGGGAAGGCCGCCGGGATGAATGCGCTCCCAATAGATTCATGAGTTTCCTATCGTACAACAGGATCGGCCTATCCCACACAAAAAATCGGGCGGCACGGCGCGGACGCCCGGCCTCCCGGCGCTGCGCGCCATCACGCCCCGCTCACCGTCGGCGGCGATAGAGCACGGTGGCTTTCGTTTCCGCGACGCGCTCATAGCTCTTCAACCAGGGGCCAAGATCGGAATACGCGGTGATGGCGAGGCGCGGGTTCAGCGGGCCAAGCCCGTCGAGAATCCAGGTGGGTTGTGACCAGGTGAGGGCTGCCCGGTTCGCGGCGGCGAGTTCAGGAAACGTCACGTGGGTGGAGACGAGGTGGCGGTCTGCGATCACTCCGGTGAGCGGTTGGCTATCGAGGAAACGGGTTCCGGGAGGCAGGGCGGCAAGCATATTGATCTCGGGTCGGTAGCCCCAAACGAGCAGGGTGTCGCCGGGTCTTGCTTCCGCGCGAAGGCGGGCGGCGGCGTCTTGCGCATCGCGGTAAAGGGCAAGGTCGCTCCAGGTGGGGGCTTGGCCGCGCAAGGTTTCGAGCGCCAACTGCGCTTGTGGCTTGCCAAAGCGGATGGCGGGAATCGCGAGGGTGATGGCAAGCAGCGCGACGCGGCAACGAACCGGCATCAGCCAGACGCCGCGGGCGGCGAGGATGACCGCCACGGGAAGCAGCGCGAAGTAGTAGCGGGGATAGAAGCGCCATCCCCCGGCTACCGCTACCAGGGCGAGCAGAAACCAGACGGCGAGGCGGCGCGCTTTCGCTGAGGGTTCGCGCAAGACGTACCAGCAGGCGGGCAGCACGAGAGCCGCGTGAAAGCCGATCCAGTTGGCCGTGCGGGTGACGCCCTCTGCAAGCGGATGCGCGAAAGGCGTATCGCGAGAGTACGCGGAGCCCCACACCCAGACCTGCTGGACGTACCCGCGCAGCGCGCCCTCTTCGATCAGAAACAGCGGCGTGAGAGCAAGTCCGCCCACGAAACCGAAGAGCGCCGGGAGGGGCGCGGGCCAGCACCAGTAGAGCAGCACGGGCAACAGGAAGAGGGCTTTCGCATTGGCGAGCAGCGCTGCTCCGGCAACGAACCCGGCCCAGGCGGGGCGGTCCGCGGCGGCCAGCCACGCGGCGCCCAGCGCAAAAGGCACAGTAAGCAGATCCGGCGCCAGCGAGACGGTGGCGGAAGGCACTCCGAAGAGCAGAAAGAACGCCAGCAGCAGAGCGGCGGCGCGGGCTTCGGCGTCGCTCCAAAGCTGGCGGGCCAACCCATAAGCCAGCATGCAGCAGCCCAGGGAAAACACGGCATCGAGCAGCCGCAAGGGCCATCCGCCGGCGCCGCCCGTGAGAAGGTAGATCCAGGCATAGAGGGGCGGCTTGTCGAACCAGAGATCGCGGTAAAGCACGCGGCCATCGATCATCGCCTGAGCCGCGGCGGCGCCGTAGGCTTCATCCACCCAGAGCACGCCCACATGGGCGAGACGGCCCGCGAGCAGCACGAGGAAAACCATGCCAATAAAGCGCACAGGGATGGCGGAGCCGGTGGGCGCGGGACTTGGGACGGTGGCCATGCTCGCTCTCATCCTACCGCGGCTTCCCGTGAGGGCCATCGGAATTATTGATGAGGCCTGGAGGCGGAACTCCTCAGAGCCGAAAACGCCGCATGGTAACCTGAAAGAGTTGGCCATACCACGTTGGACACTCCCGCTCAAGCATCCCTGGAACTGAATGAGCAAGATCGCGCCGCCGGCGAGGCGTTCGCCCGCCTGGTGGCCATCATGCGGGTTCTGCGCGCGCCGGGCGGATGCCCCTGGGACCGCGAGCAGACCATCGCGTCCCTAAAGCCCTACCTGCTCGAAGAAACTTATGAAGTGATGGACGCCATTGAGCGCAAGGATTGGGCGGGGCTATCCGAGGAGTTGGGCGACCTTCTGTTGCAGCCGGTCTTTCAGGCAGAGGTGGCGGCGGGCGAAGGTCTTTTCACCATCGTCGAGCCGCTCGATGCGATCGTCGAAAAACTCATCCGGCGGCACCCGCATGTATTCGGTGAAGTGGAAGCCGAAACCGCCGGAGATGTCCTGCGCAACTGGGAACAGATCAAGCGCGGCGAGCGGGCGCGCAAGGCGGAGGCAGAGGGGCACTCGGATGAGGCATCCCTGCTCGACTCCCTGCCCCGCGCCTTGCCGGCTTTGGCCGAAGCGCAACGCATTACGAGCCGCGCGGCAAAGGTGGGGTTCGATTGGCCGGATATCGGAGAGGTGCTCGCTAAGTTGCGCGAAGAGATCGGCGAACTCGAAGAAGCGCGGCAGGCCGGCGATGCCGATCGAGTGGAAGACGAGTTCGGGGATCTGCTCTTCGTGATGGCGAATCTCTCGCGGTTCCTGAAGGTGGACGCGGAACAATCGCTACGCCGCACCAACTTAAAGTTCCGGCTGCGCTTCGCTTACGTCGAGCGGAAGCTGCGGGAGCGGGGCCGGGAGATCCATGCCGCCACGCTCGAAGAAATGGAAGCACTTTGGCAGGAGGCGAAGCACGCGTTGTGAAGAACGGGAACAGCTCCATCACCGTTCGTGAGATTCACGAACTTTCCGAGTTTGAAGCAGCCGTGGCGATCCAGAAGGAGATTTGGAGCTTCGCCGACATCGACGTGATTCCGATGCGGATGTTCGTGGTGGCAACGAAGATCGGCGGCCAGCTTCTGGGAGCGTTCGATGGCGGGAAACTCGTCGCGTTTCTGTTGGCGGTTCCGGGCATCCGGCATGAAGCCGGGGATGCGGCGCCCATGCACTATCTGCACAGCCACATGCTGGGCGTGCTTCCCGAATACCGGGATGCGGGGCTGGGCAGAGCGATGAAGCTGCGCCAGCGGGAAGACGCCATCGCGCGGGGGATCGAGTTGATCCAGTGGACCTTCGATCCGCTGGAGGCGCGCAACGCTTTCTTCAACATCGAACGGTTGGGGGCGATTGTGCGGCGCTACGTGGTAAACCAGTACGGCCACACGACGAGCGCCTTGCACGCGGGCCTGCCGACAGATCGGTTCGTGGCCGAGTGGTGGCTGACGAGCGACCGCGTGAAGAGCATTCTTGCCGGGGAGCGCAGCGGCTCATATCCCGTATTGGAGCGGATTCCAGTGCCCTCTGACATTGGCGAATGGAAGGGTAGCGATGGACAGCGGGCGAGAGCGGTGCAACAGGAGATCGGCAGGCGCTGCCTGGATGCATTTGGGCGTGGTCTGGCGATTGTGGGGCTGGAGCGTGGCGCGAGCGAGTACGAGTATTTGCTGGGAGAGTGGGCATGATCCATATCGATGAGATCCGGATCCGGTTACTGCGGATGCCGCTCGTGCGCTTCTTCGAAACAAGCTTCGGGCGCACCACGGAGCGCCGCGTGCTGCTTGTTGAAGTGGTGCAGGACGGGATTTCCGGGTGGGGCGAGGTGACGGCGGGCGAGCACCCGTTCTTCAACGAAGAGTGGACCCTTTCGGCGTACGAGATCGTGCGGGAATACGTTGCGCCGAAACTGCTGAACCGGAAACTCGAAAACGCCGCGGAAGTAGGAAAGCTGAGCGCGGGCATTCGAGGGCACAACATGGCTCGGGCCGGCGTCGAATGCGCCGTGTGGGATCTGGAGGCGCGGCTGCGGAACGAGCCGCTGTTCAAGCGGATCGGGGGTGGCGCGCGCGCCGCCATTCCCTGCGGGGTTTCGATCGGCATTCAGGACACCGTGGACGATCTTCTTGAGCGCATCGAGACGGAGCTGAGCGCGGGCTACCAGCGCATCAAGCTCAAGATCAAGCCGGGCTGGGATATCGACGTGCTGCGGGCCGTGCGGCAGCGCTTCCCGGAGATCCAGCTTACGGCCGACGCGAATTCAGCCTATACGCTGAAGGACCTCGAACACTTGAAGCGCATTGATGAATTCGGCCTCAATTATGTCGAGCAGCCGCTGAGCCACGACGACATCATCGACCACGCCACGCTGCAGCGTTCCCTCGCGACGCCGATCTGCCTGGACGAGTGCATTCGCGCGCCCCGTCACGCGGAGCAGGCAATCGAGTTGGGCGCGGCCAGGGTGATCAACATCAAGCTCGGCCGGGTGGGCGGCTTCGCGAACGCTATCCGGATTCACGACATCGCGCAAGCGGCCGGCGTGCCCGTGTGGTGCGGTGGCATGCTCGAAGCGGGGATCGGGCGCGCCCACAACATCGCGATGGCGTCCCTGCCGAACTTCGTCCTGCCGGGCGACGTTTCGGCCAGCAAGCGCTACTGGGCGCGGGACATCATTCAACCCGAAGTGACCGTGGACGCGCGGGGTAACATCGCGCTGCCGCAAGGCGTGGGCTTCGGCTTCGAAGTGGATCAGGATCGGTTGCGCGAGGTGACTTACGTCCAAGAGACCGTGGAAGCATGAGCGCCGCGATCAGCCAGGCGGTCCCCGTGCGTAAAAGCCACTGGCCCATTTACCTGATGGTGTTCGGCATCACGGTGATGTGGTCCGCGAATTTCATCGCGGTGAAGTATGCCGTGGAAGAGATGCCGGCGGTGCTCGCAATGGGCTTCCGCACGCTGGCCGCGGGCATGCTGATGGTGCCCATTTTCACTTCCGCGGAGAGAAGCGTCACGGAGCGGCGCTCAATGCGGGAAGACTTCTGGCTGCTGGTGGCGTTGGGCGTAGGCGGGGTGACGCTGAACCAGCTTTTCTTCACCATGGCGATGGACCATACGAGCGTGGCGCACGGCTCTTTGATTATCAGCACCACGCCCATTTCGGTGCTGCTGCTGGCGCGCCTTATGAAGCAGGAGCGCCTGACCGCGCGGAAGATCCTGGGAATGCTCATCGCGCTGAGCGGCGTGGTGTTGATCCAATTAACGCCCGAAAAGTCGAGCGGCGCGCATTGGCTGGGAGATCTGCTCGCGTTGTGTGGAAGCCTGACCTTCGCGGCATTCACCGTATTCGGCAAACGAATTACTTCGCGGCACAGTAGCATCACGGTCAACGCCTTCGCTTACTTCGGAGGTTCGCTCGCGATGCTGCCGCTGATCCTTTGGGTGGGTGGCGGCATCGACCTGAGCTTGCTTTCCACGAGGGCCTGGCTGGCGATCGCCTACATGGCGGTGTTCCCTTCGGTGCTCTGCTATCTGGGGTATTTCCACGCGCTGAACTACGTCTCCGCCTCGCGAGTGGCCGTGTTTTCCTATCTGCAACCCGCCATGGCCACGATGATGGCCGTGCCGCTACTAGGGGAATCGGTAAGCTCTACGCTGATCACCGGCGGCTGCATCGCCTTGCTGGGCGTCGCGATCACGCAGCGCGGGTGATGGGCGGCACGTTCGCGGCGGAGACGCCTCCGGGCACGGCGCGTGCGGTAGAATCGCGGTTAATTACACCTTGAGAGGATCTACCGCCATGACGCCATCCACGCCTACGGCCAACCTCGCAGATCTCAGCCGCCGCCAGCTAGGCAAAGCGGCGATCGCCGCCACGGCTCTCAGCTATTCCCGCATTCTGGGCGCGAACGATCGCGTTTCCATGGGCTATATCGGCCTAGGCAATCGCGGAGACCAGGTCCACGACGCCTTTCTGGAACACGGCGACAACGCTACGGTGGCCATCTGCGATCTGCGCGAAGACTACATGGATCTGGCCGCGAAGAAATCCGCCAGCCGTGGCGCCGCCAAGCGCTATCACGATTACCGCAAACTGCTCGAGGATAAGGACGTCGACGCCGTGGCGATCTGCACGCCGGACCAGTGGCATGCGGTGATGTTCGTGGCGGCCTGCAAGGCGGGCAAGGACATCTATTGCGAGAAACCGTTTTCGCTGACGATCTTTGAAGGGCGGCGGATGGTGGATGCCGCCGCGAAGTATAAGCCCGTCACCCAGGTGGGCCTGCACCGGCGATCCGCGCCGGAAATCCGCAAGCTGGCCGAAATGCTAAAGGCGGGCGAAATCGGGAAGATTTCCGCGGCGCGTTCGTTCCACCTGCGCAACGATTGGCCGGTGGGCATCGGCAACCCCGCCGATAGCGCCCCACCGAGCAAGGAACTCTGGGATGCTTGGCTTGGCCCCGCGCGCATGCAACCCTATAACGTCAACAAGACTTTCTACAACTTCCGCTGGTTTTACGACTTCTCCGGCGGGCAACTCACCAACTTCGGCGTGCACTACAACGACACCATGCGGATGCTGATGCAGTTGGGTGTGCCCCGCTCCGTAACGGCGCTGGGCGGGAAGTACGTCGTGAACGACAACCGGCAGATCCCCGATACGCTGGTGGTGCTGTGGGAATACGACAACCCCGCCACCGGCGCGCCATCCCTCAATTCCTACGAGCAGTACAACGGTAACGGAGCGCCGGGCAATGTCAAGGATATGGAACTGGAGTTTCGGGGAACGCTGGGCACGCTCTACATGCAGAACGCCAACTGGGAGATCGTGCCCGAACGGAACCACTCCATCGCGCCCAAACCGCGCAGCCCGCTTGATCGTGATGAAAGCGAGTTTCGCGGGTCGTACAAGCCGGCGATGGCGGCCAAACAGGGAAAAGGCAGCGCCAGCACGGCTTTCCACACGCGTAATTTCCTCGATTGCCTGCAGAGCCGGAAAGAGACTAACTGCCCGGCGCTCGAAGGGCATCTTAGCAATGTGGGTCCGTTGATCGGGAATATCGCGCACAAGACGCGCACGCACTTGCAATTCGATGCGAAAACGGAGCGCTTTACCAATAGTGAAGAGGCCAATAAATACCTCCACTATGAATACCGGAAAGGGTATTCGATCGATCTATAGGATGAACTCAAGGGCAAATAAGAGCCGCTAATTCCGGCGGTTTCCGCGCTGAATCTGCTGCACGCGGCAGCGTTGCGCCTCCTGGGACATCACGTCGAGCTCCGCCTCTTTCAACTGGGTAAGCTGCGTAAGGTAGCCCTGTAGCTGGATCTGGCTGGCAGAGCTATCAGTGAGGTAGGCGTCGATTAACTCAGCCACGGCGGGGTTCTGGTAATTGCGAACCGCTTCGGACATGGAACTCACCTTCAAGCGGAACGATTGCACACGGAAATAAGCGTCCAGCGCGAAGCTTAATTTTTCCGGGCTGCCGGAGAGGTTATTGAGAGCCCATTCGACGCCCCGGAGTTCCACGAACGTGGATTCCAACTGCTGCGCGTAGGCCTCCGGAGCCCCCTTGCTCACCCACTCTTTCGGCTTGAGCTGCTCCAGAATGGGCTTCACCTCCGCAATGCGCTTCGACATTTCGAGGATGCTTTCCCTGGTGTTCCATTCCGCACCCACTCCGCTCGAATGGCTGGCGGCGGGCGCGGATTGCGGCAAGCACCAGGAACTAAACGCCAACAGAAACGCGGTGGCGCGGAAAAGGGAAAGAGACGGAATGCGGGGGACAGCCATTACGCTTATCAGTCTCGCATGGATAGACCGGACGAGGCGCTTGCGCTAAGCGCGCCGCGGTTAAATTCCCGGCGGCGGGGGAGGCGGGGGCGGAGGCGGAGCGCCACCGGTGCTCGGCACCGTGCTGCCGCCACCCGAGGGCGGAGGCGGAGGAGGCGAGGATGGATCCTTATCCCCAGGCAGCGGAGAACCTCCACCGCCGGGAATGGTGCTCGCGCCGCCACCCGTCCGGCTCGCGTTCACGGCAATCGTGTAGAGAGCATCGGAAAGCGCGCGGAAGCTGGCCTTCAGCAAGCCGCCGCGGTCGATCCGCGCGCGGGCGATGGGTTCGTCCTTATCCACGCGCAACTCGTCGCCGGGGCCCAGGACGCGCTGTTTGCCGTTGGGCAGCAGCCGGTGCTCCACGACCACCGCGCCCTCTTCCACGGAGACGGTGGTCGATTCCGAATCCTCATCCACTTCCACCAGGAACGTGGTGCCGCGCACGGAAATGACGGCCGTTGGCGTGTGAATCCGGTTGGGATTCGGCTTACCCATGATCTTCTCGATGTGAACCTTGAGGCGGCCCACCCAGATATCCAGCACGTCGGACCAATTCCCGCGATTGCTGCGGAACAGCACGTGCGAGTTCGGGAATACTTCGAACCGGCTGCCATCGGAGAGCTCAAAGACGGCGTAACCGTCAACGCCGGTAACGATCTCCTGAGAAGGTTTAACCAGGTCTCCGGGATTCAACACCCAGAGCTCGCCCGAGCGGGCAACCGAAACCCGGCCGCTGGAGACAAGGACGCGCGCCGAATCCGCCGCCGAGGACGCAGCAGGCAGACCGGGAAATGACTGCGCCGCCGCGAGGGAGGAGACGAGCGTGATGAGAAGGCAGAGCCGCAGGCTTGCGCCGATGCTCCTACCCCCACGCCGAAGTTGTGCTCCCGCCAGACGCACGCTTTTACTCCTTCAGTTCCATCCATTCGGAAATACGCGCCTACCACGCGCCGCTTGCGAAACCCTTCGGCATGCGTGCGACCCGGACGCATATCCCCGTCTAAACGACTGAGTTGGCTCGATTATAGCAGGGAATAAACAATTCGGAATGGGCAAAACGCATCCTCTCCCGCAAACGGCCGCTTCGCTTGTACCAGCGGACAATTCCCTCTGATTGGATCGCAATTGCTGAGCAATTGCGGGAAGTTCGGTCATTTGAGGACCAAACACAACCGGTCCTGCCTTATCCAATCGGATTGTATCGTTACAAATGTTACGGGAAGGCCCTCAATTTCTGCAATTCTTTGGACCATGGCACACGGGGATGTCACGGCTTCAGCCGCAGCAGATCTCGGAACGAACATAGGCGGGTCAAGTCAGCAAGAGGAAAGCCGCCGGGTTGAGACTTGGTTATCCCAACCCGGCAAGCCTGCCTTCGATGGAAGGTCCTACCGCGAAGCTACTGGCGCGCGGCGGTACGCGCGGCGGCGAGGTAGTCCGTAATCTTGGAGAACTCCTCGTTCCCGATCGGCTTCGTCGTCATCTTGAACGAGTACTTTCCATCAGAGAAAGTATCGATCTCCAAACTGTAAGGATTGCTGCGATCGAAACGACGAATCGATTTATAGGGCCAGGTGCGGCTCTGGGTGGCATCGTCGAGCGATTCCCAGGAAACTCCCTGCGGCGTGAATACCAGCTTGCCGTTGCGATTGCTCCCGAAGCGGCGGGTATGCTCGGCGTTATATGTGTAGGTCTCCCCGGAGGCGCTCCCTCCAGCAGCCGAGGTCGCAGCGGCGGCGCCAGCGGCAGCGGGCGCAACGGTCATTGCACCGCCCGTTTGCGAGAACCAGCGGTCGATCACCGCGGTATCGCTCGTGCCCGTGAGCCGGAAACTGAAGCGGTTGGTGCTGCCCGTTTGAACCTGCGTCGGCTCGTTCAATTCCACGAGCAACACGCCGTTTGAAATAGAGGCCCGATGTACGTTCGCCTTCTGGAAATATACGGAAGGATAGGTGGGCGATTCGCTCCAGAACAAGACCTGATTTCCGGCCAGAACGAGTTTGCCCGGCACCGCTTCAAACGAGACGGAAAGCTCCGCCGGAAACGCAACGATATCCGTTTCCGCGGAGGCGGAGAAGGGCAGCAGCATAGCCGCCGCGATTAACCCTAAAATCCATACTTTCATGAGAATCTCCAATAACCCCTTAAGTGCTTCCCTTGCATTGCGCAAGTATATGGAATTGCCGGAAGCTCATTGCACGGGCTTCTCAGAGCCTCGAATTCCCGAGCGAGCACCCGCTGTATTGCATCCCGGCGAAATCTCTTCATTATACCACTCCATGTATTCCTGGGCACTCTGTGTCTAATTGGCGGGGTAAGCGTAACCAACCGGCGTGAAGAGTTCCACTTTTATTTAGACTGTTCCGAAATTTCCACGACCGGGACCCGCTTGAATTGGGCATCGCGCTACGGAACCGGTAACGCGGCCGAATCGCATCGACAAACGGAATGGCCTTCCAACCCTCACCGCCAAGAGGCGCGTCTCCTTCCAATGGGTGTTGCGCATCCCCTCGCTCCCGGTGTAAAGTCAAGAATGTCGATCAAGTTAGAGGAGTTTGCATTTCCCGATGACCGCAGCCGCCCTCAGCCTCCCTTCCGGTCCCACGGACACCATCGGCCACTACCGCCTGAGCCACCTCCGCGCCCTCGAAGCGGAAAGCATTCACATCCTGCGGGAAGTGGCCGCGCAGTTCGAAAAGCCGGTGATGCTGTATTCGATCGGCAAGGATTCCTCCGTCATGCTGCACCTCGCGCGGAAGGCATTCTTCCCCGGCAAGCTTCCCTTCCCGCTGCTGCACATTGACACGACCTACGAATATCCGGAAATGATTGAGTTCCGCGACCGCTTCACCGCGGAAATCGGCGCGGATTTGCGCGTCTATACGAACTGGAAGGCCATCAAGGAAGGGGCCAACCCTTACGATCTCGGCACCTCGAAATGCTGCGGCCTCTTGCGCACCCGCGCTCTGGTGGATGGCTTGCGAGAAGGTGGATACGATGCGGCGCTCGGGGGCGCGCGGCGAGACGAAGAACGTTCCCGCGCGAAGGAGCGCGTCTTCAGTTTCCGCGATACGCACGGCCAATGGGACCCGAAGAACCAGCGCCCGGAGCTCTGGAATATCTATAACGGACGCGTGGACAAGGGCGAAAGCATCCGCGTCTTTCCGCTTTCCAACTGGACGGAAATGGACGTCTGGCAATACATCGCTTCCGAGAACATCCAGATTGTGCCGCTGTATTTCGCCAAGGAACGTGAAGTGCTGGTGCGAGGGGAAACACTCATCCCTTATGAAAGTAACGTCAAGCTGCTTCCCAGCGAGAAGCCGCAACTCGTCCGCTGCCGCATGCGCTCGCTTGGCTGCACCCCATGCAGCGGCGCGGTGCGCAGCGACGCCGACACGCTCCCGAAGATCATCGACGAACTTTTCGGCTTCCGGCGCTCCGAGCGGGAAAACCGGGTGATCGATTATGACCAGGACGGCTCCATGGAAATGAAGAAGCGCGAGGGGTATTTCTAATGGCGGCGCTCAACCAACCGGCACTGCTGCCCGTAAGCCATTTCCTGGCGGGGGACGGCGAAAAGGACCTGCTGCGTTTCACCACCGCCGGGAGCGTCGATGATGGCAAGAGCACCCTCATCGGGCGGCTGCTGCACGATACCAACGGCGCCTACGAAGACCAGATTGAAGCTGTTCGCAAGAGCAAGGTGAACCGCTCCACCGGCGCGTTCGACTTCTCGCTGCTCACGGACGGGCTGAAGGCCGAGCGCGAGCAGGGGATCACCATCGATGTCGCCTACCGCTATTTCGCGACACCCCGGCGGAAGTTCATCATTGCCGATACGCCCGGCCACGAACAGTACACCCGCAACATGGCCACCGGCGCCAGCACAGCGGACCTCGCGATCATCCTGGTCGACGCCCGCCAAGGCGTTCTGGCCCAAACCCGCCGCCACGCCTATATCTCCTGGCTGCTCGGCATCGAGCACCTGGTTGTGACCGTCAACAAGATGGATCTGGTGGAATACTCGGCCGCGCGTTTCGAGGAAATTCGCGCGGAGTTGGATGCGCTGGCCGGCCACCTTCCCGGCGCCACCCT
The DNA here is from genome assembly GCA_020847315.1 of Bryobacterales bacterium. Classification (GTDB taxonomy): domain Bacteria; phylum Acidobacteriota; class Terriglobia; order Bryobacterales; family Bryobacteraceae; genus JACTMJ01. The sequence goes on from JADLCF010000213.1 coordinate 25,114, forward strand.
GCACTATATCCCGGTGAGCGCGCTCGAAGGCGATAACGTGGTGGCGCGCTCCGCGAACACGCCCTGGCACGACGGCCCAAGCCTTCTCGAACTGCTCGAAAACGTCGAGATCGCCCGCTATACCCCGACGAAGGCATTCCGCTTCCCCGTGCAATACGTGGTCCGGCCGGACCTCGATTTCCGGGGTTTTGCGGGCCAGGTGGCTTCGGGCACCGTTCAGCCGGGGGATTCGCTGGTGGCGCTTCCCTCCGGACAGCAGGCCACGGTGGATCGTATCGTCACCTTCGACGGAGACCTTGAGGAAGCCTTTGCGCCAATGGCCGTCACACTGAAGCTGGATCGTGAAATCGACCTCAGCCGCGGCGATGTGCTGATCAAGGCCGCGGAGGCGCCCCCCTCCGTCAGCCGCCATCTGGAAGCCACGCTCGTGTGGATGAGCCCGGAGCCTTTGCATGCGGAGCGCACCTACCTCTTGCGGCATGGTTCCCGGGAACTGAGCGCGCGCATCGGGCAGATTCACCATCGCGTCGATATTGAAACCTACGGGGAGATTCCGGCCACTGGCCTCTCGATGAATGAGATAGCCCGCGTCGTGATCGAAACCGCTTCCCCGCTCTACGTGGACCCGTACCGTGAAATCCACGCCATGGGCGCGGTTGTTCTGGTGGATGCCATCAGCAACAACACCGTCGCCGCCGGCATGATCTCTCACGCGCGGCCGGATCAAGCCGCGGAGCGCCGCAAGCGCCAGGGCGCGGTGGCCTTCCAGCTTGCGCGCGTCACTCCGCTCGAACGCCAGCATCGCCATGGCCATCACGGCGCAGTGCTGCTAGCCGAAGACCAGGCCCTGGCAGAATCGATTGACCGCGCATTCTTCGATCGGGGCTGGCAATCGCTACTGGTGGAAAACGACGCCGTGGATCTCCGCACGCCGCCTTCCTGGCTGAAGGCCGCGCTCGATGGCGCCAATCTCGTGGTGCTGACCGGCGCCCTGCCCGGCGGCGCTCCCGAGGTTACTCATCTCTGGGGAGATTACCCGGTAATCACCGCCAAGCTTCGCGACACGCTCGAATCGTCCACCCGCAAGGCGGTGGCCGCCCTGGCGGCCCATCGCGTGGTGCCCGCCGACGAACAGACAGGCGATGGAGAAGGCATTTAACCAATGGAAGCGAGGACGCCCGGATGCCCAGCTATTTCCCCATCTTCCTGAATCTTGAAGACCGCCGCTGCCTGGTGATCGGCGGCAATCGCATGGCCGCCGAGAAAGCGATGAGCCTCCATGCCTGCGGCGCTCGCGTTACGGTTGCCGCCGCCGCGATCGTGGACGAACTGGCTGAATCCGTCATGTTGGGGCAGGTGAATTGGATTCATCGCGATTATCAGGCTGGTGACCTCAAGGGCTACTTTCTGGCAGTCGCCGCGCCGGACGACCGTAGCATTAACGCAGCCATTTTCCGGGAAGCGGAGGAGCGAGGCGTTCTGTTCAACGCACTCGACGACCCGCCGCACTGCCAGTTCATCTTTCCTTCGGTACACCGGCAAGGCGATCTCGTAGTGGCCATCAGCACGGCGGGTATCGCTCCGGCGCTCGCCGTCCGGTTGCGCCAGCGCTTCGGCGTGGAGCTTGGACCCGAGTATGCGGCGTTCCTGCGCCTCGCGAGCGAGTACCGCGGCGATATCACCGCCCAACTGCCAGACTTCGCCCGGCGGCGCGAACTCTGGTATCGCATCGTCGATTCGGAGATCGTCGAACTGCTAAAGTCGGGCCGCGCCCTGGAAGCCAGAGATGTGTTTGAGAATCTGCTCCACGCGGAAGGTATCCAGTGCGAGAGCGTTACAGCAGCTTCGTGAAATTGGAAGGGAACCCCCAGGTTCCGGGAAAGGTTCGCATGTTACCGGACAAGACTCAACTCGCCCGCTGGGACGATCTCGATGCGGAATCGATCATCGATCGCGCGTTTTCCGACCTGCCCGGGCCGGCCTGCTTCACGTGCAGCTTTCAGGCGGAGGACGTCGCGCTTCTGCACTTGCTACTGCAACGCGATCCCGCGATTCCGGTGCTCTTTCTGGAGACCGGCTACCACTTTCCGGAGACGATCGCCTACCGCGACAAACTAGCCTGTGAGTGGAGCCTCAATCTCGTGAACCTGGAAGCGGCGATGAGCGTCGCGGAGCAGGAAAGCCAGTTCGGCATCCTGAATCAAACGGACCCCACGCGCTGCTGCAACATCCGCAAGGTGGGTCCGCTGTGGGAAGGGCTGCGGTATTACAAGACTTGGTTTACGGGTCTACGCCGTGAGCAATCGCCGACGCGGGCGAACATGCACGCCGCCGAACGGCACGTGCTACCCACAGGCGAAGAGCTTTTCAAGGTGAGCCCCGGCGCGGCGTGGAAATGGAACGAGGTTTGGGCTTACCTCAAGATCCATGAGATCGAAGCACTGCCGCTTTATGAGCAGGGCTACACCAGCATTGGATGCGCGCCGTGTACCGCCCGCCCGAGTGGCGATGATCTCCGTTCGGGCCGCTGGGGCGGCAAGAAGCTCGAATGCGGCATTCATACCTTTACGGAAGCAAAGTAGAAGCGAGGGACCGGCGGCGATGGCGAAAGTATATTTAGTAGGCGCGGGGCCCGGCGATCCGGATCTGCTCACCATTAAAGCCGCCCGGCTCATCGCCCAGGCGGATGTGATTCTTTATGACCGCCTGGTGAGTCCGGAGATCCTCGCGCTCGCCAGACCGGGGGCGGAACTCATCTATGTGGGCAAGGAAAAGGGCTGCGCCGAGGAGATCCAGCGCCGCATCTTTGGCGAACTCTCACTGAACGCCCTTCGCGGCGGAGTTGTGGTTCGCCTCAAGGGCGGCGACCCGATGGTCTTCGGAAGGGGAGGCGAAGAATGGGCCTATCTCGCGCAACTGGGCGTTGCGGTGGAAGTGGTGCCTGGCATCAGTTCCGCCGTCGCGGTTCCTTCCCTGGCCGCCATTCCGCTCACGTCCCGGGGCGTTGCCCGCTCTTTCGCTGTCCTCACCGGCCAGGATCGCAATGGATTCCGCGAAGAATGGACTGGCTGCCTGGGCATCGATACGCTGGTGATTCTGATGGGGGTGGAAAACCGGGAGCGCATTGCGCGCGCGCTGATCGATTCCGGCCGGCCCGACCACCAGCCCTGCGCGTTCATTGAATGCGGCTCTACGCCTCGCGAACGGGTGGTGGTCACTACGCTCGAAGACATCGCGCAGGGGCGGGTTGAGGTGGAATCTCCTGCCATCTGGGTTTGCGGCGAGGTTGTGGCTCTGCGGGAGAGTCTGCTGCCGCGCTCGCCATCGAGCGAATCACGAAGCGCCTTCATCCCCTCGCCGCTGCCTGTCGCGGTTCGGAGAAACGCCCCGGGCAATGGCGTCCTGGAGGCGCGGGAGTTGGCGAAGAGTTTAACATCCTGAGTTGCGCCGTCCATGCTAGGATTGACGCCGGTTGAAAACAGCGGAACCGCCTCAGTGAAACCGGATCCTGATACAAATGTACCGAGTTGTGTTTTCACGCTTGGTACCAGTCGCCGGAGGGGGATCCTATAAAGATTCTCCGCGAAAATAAGCACATGGAGCACGCGGAATCGCATGCACAACATCCTCTTGTTATATTTGCAGGTAACTTCATCGCAATCTCCACAGGAAATCCCGTAGCCGCGCCGCTGCCTTGAGCCTTAAGCGCTCGCAGTATGGACTTCCGGATGCTAATGTCCATAGTTAACAATCCGATTGTTCGCCATGACCCCACCGAAAATTGCTTCACGCGATGGCGAGTTGGAGAAACGGGAACCGAAGGAGAGAATCCGATGCTGTGGACCTTTGCGAAATTGGTTTCGTGCCTCGTTCTGGCTTCCGGTCTGGCTGGCGCTTCTCTACTCAATGGCGGCTTCGAATCGATAGAATCCGGCGCCTGGGAAAAAGATGGATATGTAGACGTATCATCCGGCAGGGCGTACGGAGCGGCGCAAGACGTTCTGCCCGATAGCGGCGAATACGCGATGCGCCTGGTCTCTATGAGGAGCCCCCTTTCCCTTTTCGTCGACAGGATGTCGATCGACGTCGAAATACTCAGCGCATCGAACGGGGACGTGTTGCCTAATCCAGGGGCATTGATCTGGCAAAGCGCTGCCGTGGAAGCCGGCGATACTCTCGAATTTCGCTGGAACTTTGTGAGCGATGATAACCTCGATTTTGACGATTGGGCGTTCTACGGAATCCAATTCGAGTCGATCGCCACGCAGCTCACGAGAATTGCCAGCGTAGCCAGCGTTGGCCCCGCGACCGAAGACGGGCCTACGATCAGCGGCTGGACGACGCATCGGGTTGTCTTGCCACAGAGTGGAACCTATACCATCTACTTCGGCATCGTGAATGCGATTAACGATCGTAATTCCTCCGAACTTTGGGTTGATAACGTTTCCATCCAAAGCGACTCCGGGCCGGGCAGCGAGGTCCCCGAACCCGCAACCTTCGCGCTGCTGGCGCCCTTCGCCATCGCGCTTCTCCTCCGCCGGCGCCGCGCCGGATAGCGTTGCTCCCCGCATTATCACGGAGCGCATTCGTTCCGATTCCGCGGCATCTCGCGCGAAGACTTGGCGGCAGGCGCGACGTCAGACCTCGACGAGCCGGTAGCCAACCCCGGGCTCCGTCAAGAGGAAGCGCGGGCGCGCCGGGTCTGCCTCCAATTTCCGGCGAAGCTGCGCCATATAGACGCGAAGATACTGCGCCTGCTCGCTGCTCTGCGGACCCCAAACTTCCACCAAAAGCTGCCGCTGTGTGAGTACCTTGCCGGCATGACGGATCAACACTTGCAGCAGCCGAAACTCAACCGGCGTCAGGTGGACTTCCACTCCGCCGACGCGAACCACGCGCTTCTCCAAATCCGCTTCGAGATTACTCGTGCGGAAAATGGTTCCGCCTCCGTCATTGCTGATGGTGGCAGCGCGGCGCAACGCGGCACGGATGCGAGCGAGAAGTTCCCCCACAGCGAAGGGCTTGCTTATGAAATCGTCGGCCCCGAGATCGAGCGCGGCGATCTTCTCTTTCTCCTGGCCGCGGGCCGAAAGAACGATAATCGGCGTCTGGCTGGCGCGGCGGACTTCCCGAATGACCTCCATTCCATCCTGATCGGGCAGACCCAGGTCAAGAAGAATCAGATCCGGCTGGCGAGACGAAGCCTGGGCTATGCCTTCGGCGGCGTTCTCCGCCTCGTGAAAGCGATACTGTTCCACGGCAAGAGTGACGCGGAGAAACTTTCGAATCTGAGGATCGTCTTCGACGATCAATAACTCCGGCATATTAGTCACTATGGGGCGCCTCCGGGGGTGTGCCAACCAGCGGCAGCCAAATATGTATCACGGCGCCGCCTTCGCTTCGATTCTCCGCGCTAATGGTTCCGCCGTGGGCGAGCACGATCGAGCGGCAGATGGCCAACCCCAAGCCCGCCCCGCGCACCGCCGCGCTCGGACCGCGATAAAACTTCTCCCAGACCCGCGCTTCGTGGCCCGCCTCGAAACCCGGCCCGGAATCCATCAGATCAATGGAAACTCCCCGATCTTTCGCCTGCGCCGCGATGCCGATCGACGAACCCGCGGGCGAGTACCGGATGGAGTTCTCCAGTACATTCAGGAAAACCTGTTCCAGCAAGACATCGTCCACGGGAATCAGGGGCAGATCTTCCGGAATGTTCGTGGTAATCCGGCGGCCCTGAAGCTGCCGGTCCAAACGCGTCAGAGCCGCCCCCACAATCTCTTCGAGCGGGTGCCACTCGCGCTTGACCTCTAGCGCTCCGGATTCCAGTCGCGTCATCTCCAGCAGGTTCGCCACCAGCCGGCTCAACCGCTCCGCCTCCTGTTCAATGCTTTCCAACAGTTCGGTCTGGGTGCCTTCGCTCATCTGCCGGCGTTGGGAAATAAGGCTGCTCGCCGCACCCGTAATTGCGGCAAGGGGGGTTCGCAAATCGTGCGACACCGCGCTGAGCAGGCCGCTCCGCATCTGCTCCGTCTCCACTTTCAACTGCGCTTCGCGGACGGCGTTCGTGGCTCTGATCCGTTCAACCGAGAGCGCCGTCTGGCTTGCGAAGAGTTCCAATAAGCGCAATTGCTCGGGATGCAGAACAAGGCTATCCTTCCCGTCGGCGACGGCCATCACTCCAAGCGTGTCCTTCGCGCCCTTGAGTGGCAGATACAGCGCCGCGGCTCCCGGAAGCGTATCGGTTCCGTAGCCCGCGCTGCGGCCATGGTCCAGCACCCATTGCGCCACGCCGGTTTCGCTTCCCGCCACAGCCTCACCCGCCTCCGCCGCATCGCCGAACGAGATCTTGCCGGATTCATCGGGAAAGTAGAGCGCGATTCCAACTCCGAGTTCCTCCCGCGTAACGGCCGTGGCTGTACGGGCCGCCGCAACCGCTTCCGTGGCGCCGCTAAGCTCCGTGGTCAACCGGTAAAGGGCCTGCGTTCGGGCCTCCCGGCTCGCGGCGTGAACGGCCTGCAACCGGATACGGATCGCGAGGGTACTGACGATATTCGCCACAGCGAGCATCGCCACGAACGTCAGCAGATATTCGTAATCGGAAACCGCGAATGCGAAATAGGGCGGAACGCAGAACAGGTCGAATGCCGCAACGCTCAGCACCGATGCCGCGAACGCGACGCGGCGATTGAATCGCATTGCCACCACCAGCACGCCGAGCAGGTAGAACATCGCGAGGTTGACGGGGGAAAGAACCCCACGCAGCGCGAGAGAACCCAGGCTGCAAGCGGCTACGACGGCGCCCGCAACCGCGTAATCTCTCCAATTCTCCGTGCGATCCTGGGCAGCGCCAGGCCGAGGATCGCTGATCGTTTCCGGCTCCCCCGAGATCGCCAGTACCTGGATTTCCCCGCTCTCGGCGATGAGCGTATCGAGTAGCGACCCACGCCATAGCCGCCACCATCGCGGCGTTGCGCTCTTGCCGGCAATGATCTTCGAGACGTTTCGCGAACGCGCATATTGCAGCAGGCTCGTGACGACGCGATCCCCCGTCAACGTCACCGTCTCCGCGCCGAGTTGCTGAGCCAAGCGCAATGCGGAGGAGACGCGCCGGCGCACTTCGGGTGAAGCGCCGGCCTGCTGCGGAGTCTCCACGTACGCCACGATCCATTTCGCGTCCAACCGGTCCGCCAGCCGCTTCGTGGTGCGGATCAGCTTGGCAGAGAACGGGCTGGGGCCGATCGAAACCATCACGCGGTCCGCCACGGGCCAGGTGGATTGAATCGCGTGGGCGCGCCGGTAGGATCGCATCTGCGCATCCACCCGGTCCGCCGTGCGGCGAAGCGCCAGTTCGCGGAGCGCGATCAAATTCCCAGGGCGAAAGAAATTCTCCATCGCGGTTTGTGCGCGGCCCGCGAAGTAGACCTTCCCTTCTTCCATGCGGCGGCGGAGCTCATCGACGGGGAGATCCACCAACTCAATCTCGTCCGCCTGATCCAGCACGGAATCCGGCAGCGTCTCGCGCACAACCACACCCGTGACTTGCGCCACGAGGTCGTTCAGGCTATCGAGGTGCTGCACGTTGAGCGTGGCGTAGACATCGATCCCCGCGTCAATCAGTTCAAAGACGTCCTGCCATCGTTTGACGTGCCGCGAACCCGGCGCATTGGTGTGCGCAAGCTCATCCACCAGCAGCAGGGCCGGTTTCCGCGCGAGCGCGGCATCGAGATCGAACTCCCCGATTGTGATGGAGTGATGCAGCACATCCCGCCGAGGCAGCAGCGGGATCCCCTCCAACAGGTCCCCCGTCTCCTTGCGCCCGTGCGTCTCCACCACTCCGGCGACCACATCCACGCCGGAATCCAGTTGCCGCCGGGCGGCACGCAACATGGCGTAGGTCTTTCCGACCCCGGGAGCCGCTCCAAAGAAGATCTTGAAGTGGCCACGCTGGCTCTCTCTCGCCTCCTGTTCCGCCAGCGCGAGAAGGTCGTCCGGGTTCGGTCGATCGGGCTTCACGATTGTCCTATTGTCCATCCAGGAGGCGGTTCAGTTCAGCCACATTCACGCGGGCCTCGCCCAGAACGGCAAATTGTCTCTCTTCCACGCGGCTCGCGATCAGATCATGGAGCTTCGCGAGGGGAACTCCGCGAATTCGAGCCACTCGCGGCGCCTGGTAGTAGGCGGCATCCCGGCTGATGTGAGGATCAAGGCCGCTACCCGAGGCCGTGAGGAGGTCGATCGGGATTGCCGCGCGGTTGCCCGGATCCGCCCGCAGCAGGGCGATCTTGCGCGCGGCAACCGCCGCGCCCAGGTCCGCATTAAGCGGCCCCAGATTCGACCCGGAGGACGATGCGGCATTGTATGGAAACGGGTTCGTTGCCGATGGGCGGGGCCAAAAGTATTTTGGATCGTCGAAATACCTCCCGATCATTGCGGATCCCACCACCCGCCCATCTCGTTCCACCAGGCTTCCCTCCGCCTTGGCCGGGAAGCATAGCCTCGCCAGCCCCACCATCGACAGGGGGAAGAGAATCCCCGTTAGCACCGTAAGCACCAGGAGCATCCGAAATGCAGCCATCATGACCACCCCATTCCCGTAAGAATCAGATCCACGGCTTTGATTCCCGCGAAAGGCAGCAGCACGCCGCCTCCTCCGTATATGAGCAGATGGCGCCGCAGCAGGGCGGCGGCGGAAACGGGGCGATAGGCAATCCCCCGCAGCGCCAAGGGAATCAACGCGACGATGATCAGCGCGTTAAAGATCACCGCGGAGAGAATCGCGCTTTCCGGAGTAGCCAGCTCCATCAGGTTCAGCGCGCCGAGTTCCGGATAGACGCCGGCGAATGCGGCGGGGATAATCGCGAAGTACTTCGCGATGTCATTCGCTGTAGAGAATGTGGTGAGCGCGCCCCGCGTAATCAGCATCTGCTTGCCGATTTCGACGATTTCAATGAGCTTGGTTGGGTTGGAATCGAGGTCCACCATGTTACCCGCCTCCTTCGCGGCTTGCGTGCCGGAGTTCATCGCCACCGCCACGTCGGCCTGGGCAAGAGCGGGCGCATCGTTTGTGCCGTCGCCCGTCATTGCCACCAGCCTGCCCTCCGCCTGTTTCTCCCGGATCAATTGCAGCTTCCGCTCCGGGGTCGCTTCGGCCAGAAACTCATCGACGCCCGCTTCCGCTGCGATAGCCGCGGCGGTGAGGGGGTTATCGCCCGTCACCATGATCGTGCGAATCCCCACGCGGCGCAGTTCAGCAAAGCGCTCCCGAATGCCGCCCTTCACCACGTCCTTGAGTTCCACGACTCCCAGCACTTGCGAGGCTTCCGAGACCACCAACGGCGTGCCGCCTTGCCGCGAGATCCGCTCCACGCACTCCCGCGCCTCCGGTGGGAAGCCGCCGCCCAACGCGAGTACATGCGCCTCGATGGCATCCGCCGCTCCCTTCCGGATCTGGCGCCCATTCAGATCGACGCCGCTCATCCGCGTCCGGGCCGAAAACGGCACAAAATGAGCGCACAATTCATTCAGGCTGCGCTCTCGCAGTTGAAACTTCTCCTTCGCGAGGACAACGATGCTCCGGCCCTCCGGTGTTTCGTCGGCGAGCGAGGCGAGTTGCGCCGCGCCGGCCAGCCGTTCTTCGGTACACGAGGAAACGGGAAGAAAAGCGGCGGCTTGGCGATTCCCAAGCGTGATCGTGCCCGTCTTGTCGAGCAGCAGAAGATCCACGTCTCCCGCCGCCTCCACGGCGCGGCCGGAGGTGGCAAGCACATTTGCCTGGAGCATCCGGTCCATCCCAGCGATCCCGATCGCGGAGAGCAGGGCGCCGATAGTAGTGGGTATCAGGCACACGAGCAGGGCGATAATGGCGGTGACCGTGACCGGCGCCCCGCGCCCCGCCTCGTTCACCGCGAAGATGGAGAACGGCAGCAGCGTCACCGTGGCGATCAGGAAAACAATGCTCAACGCCGCAAGCAGGATGCCGAGCGCGATTTCGTTCGGTGTCTTCTGCCGCTTTGCCCCTTCCACCATCCCGATCATGCGCTCCAGAAAACTCTCCCCCGCTTCCGCCGTCACGCGAACGACGAGCCAATCCGAAAGCACGTGGGTGCCTCCCGTGACACTCGAACGGTCCCCGCCGCTCTCCCGGATCACGGGCGCGCTTTCCCCCGTGATCGCGCTCTCGTCCACGGATGCGGCGCCTTCAATGACTTCTCCGTCCATGGGTATATCGTCCCCGGCCTCGACAAGCACGACATCTCCACGGCGCAGTTGCGAACCGGGAATGACCGTATAAGAGCCCCAGTGGGAAGGCTCGGCAAGCTTCTTGGCGCTCACGTCCCGCCGGCTCTTGCGGAGCGCATCGGCTTGGGCTCTGCCCCGCCCCTCCGCCATCGCCTCGGCAAGATTCCCGAAGAGCACCGTGAACCACAGCCAGACGCTGACCGCGACGATAAACCCCGCCGGGGCTTCCCCATTCCAGAAGATCGCCTGAATCCCGAGCGCCGTCGTGAGCACACTCCCAGCCAGCACTAGAAACATCACGGGATTGCGCGCCTGATGCAGCGGATTGAGTTTCTTCACGGAATCGAGTAGGGCGCCTTTGACGATGCGCGGGTCGAACATCGAACTCGTTCTCATCGAAGCACCTCCACAATGGGCCCCAGCGCCAGCGCGGGAATAAACGCGAGCGCGCCCACAATCACCACCGTGCCCGCCAGGATGCCTACAAACAGTGGCGTATGCGTGGGCAGCGTCCCGGCGCCGGCGGGAATGATCTTCTTCCGCGCGAGTGAGCCCGCGATCCCAAGAACGGCCAAGGCCACCCAGAAGCGGGCCATCAGCATCGCAAGCCCACCGGCGATGTTCACGAGAGGAGTGTTGGCGCCGTAGCCGGCAAAGGCGCTGCCATTGTTATTGGCCATCGAAGTGAATGCGTACAGGATTTCACTGAACCCATGCGGCCCGCGGTCCTGCAATCCGCTCAACCCCATCGGCGAGATCACCGTGATTGCCGTCCCCAGGAGCACGCAGAGGGGTGGCACAAGGATGGCGATGGACGCCATTTGCATTTCGAAGGCTTCGATCTTCTTGCCCAGGAACTCCGGCGTCCGGCCCACCATGAGTCCGGCGAGGAATACGGCGATCACCGCGAAGACGATCAGCCCGTACACGCCGGAGCCCACTCCGCCGAACACCACTTCCCCACACTGCATCAGGAAAAACGGCGCCAGTTCGCCCAGCGGGGTATACGAATCGTGCATGGAGTTCACCGCTCCGTTTGACGCGGCGGTGGTCGCCACGGCCCAAAGCGCGGAACTGGTTGTACCGAACCGCACTTCTTTGCCTTCCATGTTGCCCTGCTCCGCGTACACCGTCAGCAGGAGCAGCGGAAGGAAGATAGCGAGCATTGCGGCAAGCAGCGCCACGCCCTGGCGGCGGTCTTTCACCAGACAGCCGAAAGTGTGGCACAGCGCCGCCGGAATCAGCAGAAGGGCAAGGCATTCCGCGAAATTGGAAAATGGCGTCGGGTTCTCGAACGGATGGGCGGAATTCGTATTGAAGAATCCGCCTCCGTTTGTTCCCAACTGCTTGATCGCCACCTGGGAGGCCGCCGGCCCCATAGGAAGCACCTGCCCGGTTTCCGCCACGGTCACGTAGGGATTCAGGTTCTGAATCACGCCCTGGGACATCAGGATGACCGTCAGCAACACCGAAAGCGGCAGCAGGATGTAGAGCGTGCTCCGCACCAGATCCACCCAGAAATTGCCGACGGTTTTCGTGCCCTGAGCGCTGAGACCGCGAGCGAGCGCGGCCATCACTGCCATTCCCGAAGCTGCCGAGACAAAGTTCTGCACGGTCAGCCCCGCCATCTGCGCGAAGTAACCGAGAGTGGTCTCCCCTCCGTAGCTCTGCCAGTTCGTATTGCTCACAAAACTTGCGGCAATGTTGAAAGCGGTATGCGCATCCACCGCAGGAAACGATTGGGGGTTCCACGGCAGGAATTGCTGGACGCGGAGCATGGCGTAGACTGCGGCAAATCCGGCGGCATTGAAAAAGAGGAAGGCTCTCGCGTAGCACTTCCAGGACATGGCGAGTGCCTCCTCCACGCCCGCGGCACGGTAAATCCAGCGCTCAAGCCCACAACTCCATCGTCCATCGTAGATCCACGCCATGTAGGAGCCGAGCGGCTTCACGCACAGCAGCAGGGCCCCAAGATAGATCGCAATCTGAACGGTATCGGCCCAACTCATGAGAAGCTCTCCGGCTTAAACAAGGCCACAAAGAGGTAGACGAGCAGGGCAATGGCGATCCCTCCCCCAAGAAGATAGAGAGGGTTCATCGGGCCGCCTCCGTTCCCCTGATGAACCACCAGGAAATCGCAAAGAACGCTACTGCAAGACCGATACAGAGCGAATCCATCATTTCGCAAACCCTCATTTCACGAACCGGACAATTTCCCATCAACTTGAGATTAGGAATTCCCGGATAAAGGAATTGCAAGAAGTCCGGGAGCGGATATAAAGGATCTATCAAGAATTTCGCCTCCGGCTGCCGCGATGACGCTCGGCCGGGCGCGAGTCTCCCCCTTTCCACGCCCAGGCAGGCTTCCGGACCCTACCATGCCGGATTTTCTCGCCCGACGGAAGACTGAAGTCCGGGTGGAACGATACAATAGGCTTTGGCGCATTCGGGGAATGCCGGGAAGCTTGGCGCATTGCGCGGCTGTGCGCGCATTGCCCGGCCACGCGGGCCTCGCTCTCTTTTTGCGAGAGGCGTTCGCTCAAACGGCTCACGACCGGCCGTGAGCCGGCGGCGCTTGCGCCAGCACTCAAGGAGATAGCAACGTATGGCCATCAAACGGATTGGCATCCTGACGGGCGGCGGCGACGTGCCCGGTTTGAATTCGGTGATCAAGGGCGTCGTCTATCGCGGGAGCGAACACGACATTGAAGTGGTGGGGATCCGCCGTGGCTGGGAAGGTCTCACCCACGTGGACCTCGAAGATTTCGCGAGCACTCAGCGCTATATCCTCCCGCTGAACCGGGAAAACACGCGCACCATCGATCGCACGGGCGGTACGTTTCTCCATAGCAGCCGCACCAACCCATCGAAGATGAAGGCGGTGCCGGAATTCCTGAATGCCGCGGATTATCCGAAGCGCTCCATCACGAAGGGTGGCTCGACCTTCGAGGCTTACGACCTTAGCAAGAAAGTCCTCAAGACCTTAGAGGACCTGCGCCTGGATTACCTCGTGTGCATCGGCGGCGACGACACGCTGAGCTACGCCGCGCATTTGCACGATCTGGGATTCAAGGTAATCGCGATTCCGAAAACGATGGATAACGACGTGCGCAACACAGAGTATTGCATCGGGTTTTCCACCGCCATCACCCGAGCCACGGACGCCATCCAGCGGCAGCGCACCACCATCGGCTCGCACGAGCGCATCGGCATTTTTCGCGTCTTCGGGCGCGATGCCGGCCACACCGCGCTCTATACGGCCTATGTCACCTCCATCCGCTGCTGCATTCCCGAATTTCGCTTCAACGTGGACAAGCTGGTGGATCTGCTGCTGCGCGACAAGAGCCTGAACCCGAGCAATTATTCGTTGGTGGTGCTCTCCGAAGGCGCCGAGTGGGACGGCTACGAAGTAAAGCACTACGGCGAAGCGGACGCATACGGCCACCGCAAGAAGGCCAACGTGGGCGAGGATTTGAGCGAGTACATCAAGTCCAAGGTGAAGGAAGAAACGGTAGTGAGCGATCTCACCTACGACCTCCGCAGCGGCGAGCCGGATTTCATCGACAAGATGGTGGCCACCACCTTCGGCAATATGGCGATCGACGCCATCCACCAGGGCAAGAGCGGGTTGATGACCGCGATTTCCAGCGGCAAGTACGCCATGGTCCCCATTCCGGACCCGAAACTGGGTCCGCGGGCCGTCGAAATCGACACCATGTATAACGCGGACCGGATGCGCCCCAACTACGCCAACACAGTGGGCTTGCCCATCTTCCTGGTGCAGGCCTGACGCAAGAACCGCGCGGAGCGCCGCCCCCTGCCGGCGCTCCGCGTCCCCTATCTTCCCCCGCCGCGCACTGCCCTGAGGAAGCAACGCCTTGAGGAAACCGTGCCGCCCGCGGCTTCGCGAGATCTCGATTTCATGAACGACGCACAGCAACGCTCCACGCCCGCCGGCCCCCTTCCCTACCAGGAAGTGGTGGAAGCCCAGGGGCATTTGATTGACTCCCAGATTCTCGAAGTCGTATTCGACGAAGTGGTGCAATTCGGCGGCCGCTTCGAGGTGGAAGAATTCCGGATTGGCCGGACCAATGACGACCCCTCCTATCTCCGCTTGCGGGTGGAAACCCCCAGCGAAATTGCGATGGAGCGTCTGCTGCAGAACCTCAACACCGTCGGCTGCTACCCCGTAACCACCCAGGATGCGGCTTTGCGTCCGGTAGAGAAGGACCGTTGCGCGCCGGAGGATTTTTACTCCTCCACGAACCATCGCACCATGGTTCGCGTCGATGGCCGCTGGGTAACCGTGGAAGATCAGCGCATGGATGCCATGCTCGTCGTGCGGGAAGGCCGCGCCTATGCCCGCCGCCTGCGGGACCTTCGCGTGGGAGACCAGGTGGTGGTGGGTTTGCGGGGCGTCCGCGTGATTCCAGAAGCCAAGGACCGGGACCGCTCTTCGTTCGCCTTCATGTCGAATGGCGTGAGTTCAGAGCGGCAGGTGGAGACGGCGGTGCGCCAGGCGGCGGCGCTGATGGAACAAACCCGCGCCGCGGGCAAGAAAGTGGTTCTGGTGGCGGGCCCGGTGGTGGTGCATACGGGTGGCGTCAAGGCGGTCTCTAAGCTCATCCGCGCCGGATACGTGCAAGCGGTACTGGCGGGAAACGCCCTTGGCGTCCACGATATCGAGGCGGCCATGCTGGGGACCTCTCTCGGCGTGCGTCTATCCGACGGAGGGCTCGAAGAACACGGGCACCGCAACCACATGCGCGCGATCAACCGGATCTACCGCAGCGGCGGCATCAAGGAGGCCGTGGAGCAGGGGGTGCTAACCAAGGGCGTGCTTTACGAATGCGTGCGCGCCGGTGTGCCCTTCGTGCTGGCGGGCAGCCTGCGGGACGACGGTCCGCTGCCCGAAACCGTCACCGATATGAACCGCGCGCAGGATCTGTACGCGGAGCAATTGCGCGATGCCGGCCTGGTGCTCTGCCTGGGCTCCATGCTGCATTCCATCGCCGTCGGCAATATGCTACCCAGTTGGGTGAAAATCATTTGTGTGGATATCAACCCGGCGGTGGCCACCAAGGTTTCAGACCGGGGAACGGGCCAATTGCTGCCCGTGGTAACCGACGTCGGGCTTTTCTTGGAATTGATGGCCCGGACGCTCCACGCGGATGAGAGCGAGGGCGCGGGCCCCACGGAGAACGCGGAATGAGTACGACAGGGTATACAGACAGCCACGCGCGCAGCGGAATCGACGCGCCGCTCCCGGCAATTGAGACCTGGCCCAGCCAATTCGAGGGATACGAGATCGAGACGGTGGTGCCGGAATTTACTTCGATCTGCCCCAAAACGGGGCTGCCGGATTTCGGCAGACTCACCGTCCGCTACCGCCCGGCGAAGAAATGCTTTGAACTGAAATCGTTCAAGCTGTATATTCTGGCATACCGGAACTTGGGCATCTTCTACGAGAACGCCATTAACCGCATGCTCCGCGACCTCGTGGATGTGCTTGAGCCGGTCGAAATCTCCGTGATTGGGGAGTTCACGCCCAGGGGTGGAATCTCGACGAAAGTATCGGCATCCTGGAAACAAGATTCCGGCGATCCGGCCTAGACGGCGCATCCGAACGTGGCCAAATCCACTCAAGACGTTTTGGCGGATCTCGCCGCAATCCGGGAACGGGTGGCGGAGCGTTACCCCACTGCATCCACCGGCACCGGCGGCGACAACCCGTCAATTGAACCGGCGCCCCTCGCCGACTTGCTTCCCTTGTTCGAGGCGCGCGACGCCGCGGAGGGCAAGATTGCTTCCGTGGGCAAGGTGAATCCTCGCCCTGGCGGAGCGCTCAACTCCGTCATCCAGCTTGGGAAGCGGAGCATCGCTCGCGGCTTGGGCTGGTTCGTCCGGGAGCAGGTGGATTTCAATGCCGCCACCGTGCGCGCCATCACGGAAACGCTCGAAGCCTTGAACGAAGTGAACCGGGGCTTGGCCGCGATTTCCGCGCGGCAATCCAAACTGCAGCGCGAGATGCTGGGAACGGAGGCGCTGCGCGCGGAGACCGTCGCGCACCTCCGGCAGGCCACTGATGCGCTGAGCGGCCAGATCCGCGCCGTTTCCGGACGCTTCGACGAGACAGCGAGGGAGATCGACACCGCATTGCGGACGGACCTCGAACGGATCAAGTCGGGGCTGGAGCAACGCGCCGGCGCCACGGAAGCGGACCTCCAGCGGCTGCGGCAGCAAGCCGACGCGCGAGCACGGGAGCGAGAGAAGGAAGACATCCGCCTGCTTCGGGCGCTGGCCGATATCCAGAACGCGGCGCAGCAACAATGGGGGCTGCTCGAACGGGAACTCCGGCAGGCCATGGAACAGCGCGGGGCTCTCGCGGAAGAGCGGTCTTCGGTGAAGGCAGCCGAGGCGGCGGAACACGCCATCGGCCGCATGGAAGCACTCATTCATCGGGAGTTGCGGCTCCTTCGCCAGCGCGTGGGCGGCATCCTCGAACAAGGCGGTGCTGGTAGGCAACCGGAGTTGGCGGCAACCACGGCGGCCCTCGCCATCGCGGGCGAAGCGTACGGGGCGGATTCACTTTCCTTCTCGGACCGGTTCCGCGGCACGGAAGACGATGTGAAGCGGAAGCTGCGCATTTATCTGCCTCGGCTGGATGGCTGTTCGCCCATCGCGGATTTGGGCTGCGGCCGCGGCGAATTCCTGGATTTGTTCCGGGAAGCGGGCGGCGAGGGGATCGGCGTGGAAGCAGACCCGGAACTCGCTGCGATCGTCGCGCGAAAAGGCCATCGGAGCTTTTCCGGAGATCTGTTCACTTTTCTGGCCGAACAAGCCTCGGAGAGCCTGGGCGGCATCGTTTGCGCGCACGTGATCGAACACATGCCGGTGGAAGCGCTGGCCCGCCTCGTCCGGGAATCGCACCGTGTTCTGCGGCCCGGCGGAATGGTGGTTTTCGAAACCCCCAACCCCGCCTGTCTCGCAATTTTCGCTACCTATTTTTATCTGGACCCCACGCACGCGCGCCCCGTCCCCTCGGAGCTTGCGCGCTATCTCCTTGAAGAGGCGGGCTTTACAAAAATCGAGGTGCTGGGGTTGCGTCCGGCCGAAGAGGAATTCCCGGAACTGAAACCCTTGCCGGAAGGTTTCCGTCAACAGTTCTTCGGTTATTTGGATTACGGCATCCTCGCGCAAAAATCGTGATCGCGCATCCCGGAATAATAACGAATGCATCTCCGGTGAGCGGGCGGCCCTCCGGGTGCTGCTATTATGGAAGATTGGGCAAATTTCTCATGCGGTTTCTTCAAGTTAGCGTTCTTTCGATCCTCATGGCGGCGCTTGCCGCCGGGCAGACTTTTCACTACGGGCAAGGCGCGCGATTCGTTCTCGGCCAGAACCGGTTTGACGCGCAGGACACCACGCCGCTCAACGCGGATACCGGGGAATGGCCTGCCAGCCGTTCGATCCTGGGCGCGGCCGGCGGAATCGCCTATGCGAATGGCAAGCTATACGTGGCCGAAGGGAACCGCGTGGGCGCCGTGCCGCCGAACAACCGTGTGAGCATCTACCCGATCGGCGCGATTGTTCCCGCGACGACCGCTACCTTCCCGAAGGACGATCCGCGCCGTTGCCGCGTCTGCGGCGGCGAGCCCGACGCCGTCCTGGGCCAGCCGGATTTCGTGAAGCGGGATCCGAACCTGAACCAGACCGGCCTACGGCAGCCGAGCTACGTCCACTCCGACGGCCAGCGGATTGTGGTCTCCGACACGGAGAATAACCGCGTCCTCATTTGGAATAGCATTCCCACAGAGAACGGCAAGCCGGCGGACATCGTGCTGGGGCAGGATGATTTCAACAAGGGCGGCACCGCCCTGGAACCCACCGCCAAGCGCATGCGCGCTCCGCAGGGAGTTTGGATTCAAGGCAACCGGCTGTTCGTGGCGGATTCGCTCTACCACCGCGTTCTGATCTGGAACAACTTCCCCACGTCGAACAACCAATCCCCGGACGTCGTGCTGGGTGAACCGGATTTCAACACCACCCGGCCTTCGAACATTCTCGACGACGACATCGCGGTTTCCGCTTCGAACATGCTTAACCCGGTGAGCGTCACGAGCGACGGCATCCGGCTCTATGTCGCGGATCTCGGCCACAACCGCATCATGATCTGGAACAGCATCCCCGCCTCCAATAACCAGCCGGCGGATCTCGTGCTGGGCCAGCCCAACCTGACCGATTCGACGTCCCGGATTTCGAATAACTCCTCGCGGATGTGCGCCGCGGACGGGAAAGATAAAGACGGCAAGGACGTGTTCCCCACACGCTGCGCCGCCACGATGAGCCTTCCCCGCTTCGCGCTCTCCGACGGCCAGCGGCTCTACGTGGCCGACGGCGGCAATGACCGGGTGATGGTGTGGAACGACATTCCCATCGCGAGCGGGCGCGCCGCGGACGTCATCCTGGGCCAGCCCGACGAATTTCGCAACATCGTTTCCGACTCCACGCCCGTCTTCGGTGAAGATGTGAACGAGCAGTTGCGCAGCGCGGTGGATATCGTTCGCACGCCCACCAGCCTCGCGCACGACGGCCAGAATCTCTATATTGCCGATCCCTTCAACCGGCGCGTGCTCGTCTACACGCCCGGCGATATGAAGGTGCCCAGAGCGGCCATCCGCAACGCGGCCAGCCTGGTCGTGAACGCGATCGGGACCATCGAGTTTGACGGCAACCTCAAGAAGGACGAAGAGATCACGGTGAAGATCGGCCATGAGGTCCGAAACACGCAGGGCGTGCTCGAAACCGTGGATGAGAAAGCATACAAATTCAAGTCGCCCGACGTGGATAAGTTCACGGAACTGATCCAGGGACTGGCTGCCGCGATTAACAAAGACGCCGGTGACCCGTTGGCCCTGGCGACGCCGAACGTGGGTTCGCGCTCGCTGATTCTCACCGCGCGGGAAGGCGGCCCGGATGGAGACTCGGTGACCTTCAGCGTCGGCACGGACGCCACGGACACCAAGCTCTCCGCCACCACCAGCGGCACGAAGCTGAGCGGAGGCAAGGATGCCGCCAAGATCGGCGTCGGCTCCCTGATCTCCGTGTTTGGAGAACGCCTCGCGGAGGGCGAAGCCGTTGCGGATATGAGCGGCAGCAGCCTGCCCCGCGAACTCGGCGGCGCGGAAGTAATCTGCGATGGGCATGCCGTCCCGCTCCTTTACGTTTCCCCCAACCAGATCAATGCGCAAGCGCCTTTCGAGTTCCTGGATAGCTTCAGTGCGAGTTGCTATGTGCGCACCCGATTCTCCGATGGGCGAGTGGAAGCTTCCGTGCCCGTGGCGATGCCCCTGATCGCGCAGAACCCGGGCATCTTCACCTTCTTCGGCCCGGAACCCCGCAAGGCGGTCGCCTTCCACGGCTCCAGCCGCGCCTCCGCGCTGATCTTTATTGACGGTCCGGCGAAGGCGGGCGACGTGTTGAAACTCAAGGTGCAGGACCGTACCTATAGCTACACGGTGGTGACCGAGGATATCGTCGAGATCACGGATGACGACCCCAACACGGACGATGCCGCCGTCCGCACGCTCGACGAAATTAACGGAACGAACCGGAACATCCGCGTAAAGCTGATGAACCTGATCAACGCCGATCCGGACGTGGAAGCATTCCCCACCCCGTTCTTTACCCGTATCCTGCTGCTGGCGCGCCAGGCCGGACCGGAGATGAACGACAAGATCAAGATCGAGGTGGATAACACCTCGTCGAACAACGTGGCCCTCAGCCAAAGCCGCACGACGCTTGGAGGCGCGAATGTGGCCGGGGCTCTCGTAACCGACGAGAATCCGCTCGAAGCGGGCGAGTTGTTCGTGGTTTACGCGACCGGTCTCGGCTCGCTCAAGAACGATGCGGATAACAAGCTGCTCAAGACCGGGGAGCGCTACACAGGCTCAGCCGACCACGAGTTGACGGAACAGTTGGACTCCCTCGCGGCCGCGCGAACCGCCAATCTCATCAGCGCGGTGGCGAAGCCGGGCACGTTCGGGCTTTATGAGATCACCCTCGAGTTGAATACCAGCGCGCCCACGAATGCCTTTTCGCAGCTAACGGTGTTCCAGAGCTGGTACGTCAGCAACATCGTCACGCTCCCGATCAAAGCACTGCCGGAACCGCCCACGGAAGCATCGGACACCGCTTCCCGATAGCGAGCCTGGAACCCGCCTCAATGCCGCTGGCGTAGTTCGCGCGCCAGCGGCTTTCGCTTGGAGCGGAGGAGCAAATCCTCCGCGCGGGCTTCCTCTTCCACTGCCACATAGAAAAATGCTCCTGTCCGGGTAGTGCGGAAGAGAAAACCGCCGTGGTAATGATCCGCCTCCACGCAATAGTCTAGGCTCTCCCTGGTGAACGTTTCTTCCACTTCCAAGGCCTCGGAGAGGTGCTTGGCGATATAGACGAGCACAAGATCCCGGTCAGCGAAGTGGCTCGGTTCGCGCTTCAATTCATGCCTCCGGCCCCGGCCAATTCCAAGGGGTTGGCGCTCTGCCGGCCGTTTCCGTGTTCTTTTTCCGTTGCCAGCGCAGATTCTGTGAGAATTTCTTCCATTCCGGCGACTAGATTAGCAGACACATGGCTCCCTCCGAGAGAGACCTCTTTGGCGATATCCCCAGCCCCGTTTCGCTGCTCGGCGATGCGGACACCGAACTGTTCACGCTGGCCCTGGCCCTCATCCCCGGCATGGGTCCGCGGCGGGGCGCCTGCGCGCTTGCAAAATTTGGCAGTGCCCGCGCTGTTTTCGAATCCTCCCGGCGCGATTTGGAGGATGCCGGCCTGAGCGGCAGCCTCGCCCAAAGCGTCCTGAGCGGAGATAGCTTCGAGGAAGCGATTCTCCAGCGGGAGAAAGCGGCCGATTTCGGAACCAACATCATTCCTCTGGGCGCTCCCCTTTACCCCACGCTCCTCAGCGAAATCGCCGATCCTCCCCTGGTGCTTTTTGCCAAAGGAGACACGACGCTCCTCAACGCCATCTCCATCGGCGTGGTGGGCACGCGGCGGCCAACAGTCTATGGCAAGGCGGTCGCGGAACGTCTCTCGAAGGAGATTTCCGACCTTGGCATCACCGTGGTGAGCGGCATGGCGCGCGGCGTAGACACTTATGCACACAGGGCCGCGCTTGCGGGCAAGGGCGGCACCATCGCCGTGTTCGGCTGCGGCGTGGACGTGATCTACCCGGCGGAGAACCGGGCGCTGGCCTCGGAGATCGCCGATGCCGGGCTGGTGCTCTCCGAGTTCCCCATGGGCTCGCCCTCCTACCCCCAAAACTTTCCCGTGCGGAACCGGATCGTGAGCGGCCTCGGCCGGGGAATCCTTGTAGTGGAGGGCGCGCAATACAGTGGCAGCGCCATTACGGCGCGGATCGCTGTCGAGCAGGGCCGGCTCGTTTTTGCGGTGCCCGGCAATATCACGTCAAGAATGAGCTGGGGGCCCAATCTCCTGATCAAACAGGGCGCCACGCTGGTTCAGGATGCCATGGACGTTTTGAGCAATTTGGATGTGGAAGACCGTTCACGGGTCTATCAGCGCTTGCACGGCACGGGCGAACCGGCCGCATCGCCGGCCGAGACCTCCCCCGGCGATGCGCCACCGCGCGGCGCAACCGGCAGCCGCATCCTGCGGGCGCTCAAAGTGGACGAGGGCCGAAGCCTGGACGATCTCCTCGAAGCGTTTCCCGATATGAGTTCGTCGGAGATCATCGCCGCCATGTTTGAGTTAGAGATGGAGGGCGCGGTAAAACAGGATGCCGGTCAACGGTACACCAAAATTTGGTGCTAGTCTTGATACTTCATGTCCTTGAAACTGGAAATTCGCGGATTCGTCCGTCGGATCGGTGGATCTTCATCCGTTAGGCTATTTTAGAAAAGGGGCGTCACCGCCCAAACACTTCGTTCATGGCAAGCAAGAATCTCGTTATCGTTGAGTCTCCCACAAAGGCTCGCACCATCAGCAAGTTCCTCCCCAAAGGTTACGAAGTGGTCGCCTCCAACGGCCACGTTCGAGATCTGCCCAACAACGCGGCGGAAATCCCGGCCAGCCTCAAGAAGGAGCCGTGGGCCCGGCTGGGCGTGAATATCGAGGATCAGTTCGAGGCGCTCTATGTGGTGCCCAAGGATAAGAAGGACCACGTCAAACTCCTGAAGGACCGTCTGAAAGACGCTTCCACCGTCTATCTGGCGACGGACGGCGACCGCGAAGGGGAGTCCATCAGTTGGCACTTGGTGCAGACCCTGAAGCCGAAGGTGCCGATTCATCGGATGGTGTTCCACGAGATCACCAAGGAGGCGATCCAGGAAGCGCTCGAATCGCCCCGTTCGATCGACGAGAACCTCGTGAAGGCGCAGGAAACGCGCCGCATCGTGGACCGTCTGTTCGGCTACGAAGTGAGCCCGCTGCTGTGGAAGAAGATGGCCCCGGGCCTGAGCGCCGGCCGGGTGCAGAGCGTTGCCGTTCGATTGCTGGTGGAGCGGGAACGCCAGCGCATCCGCTTTAAGCAAGCGGCCTACTATGCCATTAAGGCAAAGTTCCGTTACGGAAACGGCAGCCCGGAAAGCGAATTTGAAGCGGACCTCACCCATGTGGGTGGCCAGCGCGTGGCCACGGGCAAGGACTTTGACCCCAATACCGGAATGCTTTCGAACGGCGGCTCGATCCTCCGCCTGGATGAAGCCCAGGCCGCTGCGCTCAAGAAACAGTTGGAGGGCGGCCGCCCCACGGTGGAATCAGTGGAAGAGAAGGCATTCTCGTCCAAGCCCGCCGCCCCCTTTGTCACCAGCACGCTGCAGCAGGAGGGCAACCGCAAGCTGCGGCTCTCGGCCCGGCGCATCATGACCGTGGCGCAGCAGCTATACGAAAACGGCTTCATCACGTACATGCGCACGGATTCCACCACGCTTTCCGGGGAAGCCCTGCATGCCGCGCGCACGCTGATCGAGCGGGATTTCGGCCGCGAGTATCTCCCCGCCCAGCCGCGCCAGTATGTAACGAAAGTGAAGAACGCCCAGGAGGCGCACGAAGCCATCCGGCCCGCGGGCAACGAATTCACTCCTCCGGAAGTGGTGCGCGCGCAGTTGGGCGACGAAGCGTTCCGGCTCTATCAATTGATCTGGAAACGCACGGTAGCCAGCCAGATGGAAGACGCCCGGGGCACGTTCGTGAACGTCGTTGTGGCCGAGGACGAGATGCGGCTGCGCGCGTCCGGCAAGACGATTGAGTTTCCGGGCTACCTTCGCGCGTATGTCGAGGGCGAGGATGACCCCGAAGCCGAACTGGCGGACCAGGAGCGGGTGCTGCCCAAATTGCAGAATGGCCAGAACCTGAAAACGGAACAGGCCGACGCGCTCGAAAAGGTGACTCAGCCAACCCCGCGCTACACCGAAGGCAGCCTGATCAAGGAATTGGAACGCCTGGGAATCGGCCGCCCCAGCACCTGGGCCACCATCGTGGAACTGGTGCTAAGCCGCTCCTATGCGTTCAAAAAGGGCACGGCGCTCGTGCCTACCTTTGTCGCAATGGCTGTGGCGGCGGTGCTCGAAAAGAACTTTGAGAAGCTGCTCGATTACCAATTCACGGCGGAACTCGAAGACGATCTGGACGAAATCGCCAGAGGAGATGCCCGCAACAAAGACTATCTGCATAGCTTCTACTTTGGCGACGACGACCCCGGCCTGAAGGACCGGGTGGCGCTCGGTGAGAAATCGATCGACCCTCGCGAAGCCTGCCGCTTCGTGCCGGAGAGCCTCGGCCCGGATACGAAGATCGAAGTGCGCATCGGCAAGTATGGGCCATTTCTCTCTGATGGAGAACGACGCGCCAGCCTCCCCGAAGACATGGCTCCGGACGAACTCGACGCCGCGACGGCGGAGGAACTGCTTAGCCACTCTTCGAGCGAGGGAGATACCCTTGGCATCCACCCGCAAACCGGCGAGCCGGTTTATCTGAAGAACGGGCGCTTCGGCCCTTATGTGCAGCTTGGCGACGCGGGCGAAGGCAAGAAGCCGAAGATGGCGTCCCTGCTGCCGGGCATGCAGAAGGAATCGGTGGACCTTGAGCAGGCTGTCGCACTGCTCGCATTGCCCAAGGTCCTCGGCAAGAACCCCGAATCGGGCGAAGACGTGATCGCGAGTAACGGCCGATTCGGCCCCTTCGTGAAATCCGGCGAGGAAACGCGCTCCATTCCCATGGATCGTTTCTCCCCGGTCAGCATCACCCTTGACGAAGCATTGGCCCTGCTCAAGGAACCCAAACTGCGCGGCCGCGCCTCCGCCAAGCCCTCCGCCTTGAAGGAACTCGGCGAGCAGCCGGAGACCGGCAAGAAGATCGTCGTGATGACCGGCCGCTACGGACCTTACGTTACCGATGGCGAAGTGAACGCAACGCTGCCGAAGACAACGCAGCCGGACGCTCTCACCATGGAAGAGGCCGTGCAGTTGCTCGCGGACCGGGCCGCGAAGATCGCCGCGGATGGCGGCGTGCGGCCCGTGCGCAAGATGGGCCGCAAAGCAACAAAGAAGGCGTCGAAGCCGGCGAAGAAGGCTGCCGGGAAGACCGCGAAAACCGCGAAGACCGCTACGGCGAAGGTGTAGCGCGGAGGACGTGGGCTGGGTTGCCGGCAACTGTGACACTCGGCGGCGCGGGTCGAAGGACCACGGACCAACACCCTAACCATGGACGAGGCAGCGCGGCTTTCCACTGGAATGGCTTAGACTCTCAAAGTAGTCCATCGCGCTAACGACTTTCGTGTGCTTGGCGGCTCACGTTGCGGAGTTTCCGCGATGGACTTCCAAATACGCCGCTCGATTGCTACCGCCCCGGCGGAGCCGCGGCGCACCCCTTGTGGGATAGATGCCTGCGGCCGCAAAGCCGGCAGATCAGGCTGCCCGGAAGGCGCCGCCGAAACCGGCAAAGTCAGCTACGGCAAAGGCGTTCCATGCAGGATTCTGGCCGGGTTGCCGGCCACCGTCGCTCCCGGGGGTACGTCTCGAATGACCACGGCGCCCGCCCCGACAACCGCGCCGCTTCCAACGGAAAGGCCGGGCAGCACCATCGCGCCAAGTCCAACGAACGCGCCCTCACCCACCTTCACGCCGCCGCCCAACAGAACGCCCGGTCCGAGGTGGGCGAAGTCGCCCACTTCGCAGTGATGCTCCACCACGCAGCCGGTGTTGATCAGGCATCCGGCTCCCACGCGGGATTCCGTGTTCATCAAGACCCTCGCCATCAGGATGCTGCCCGCCCCCACGCAAGCCGAGGGAGCCACCATCGCGGAAGGGTGCCGCACCGCCTTGGCAGTATGTCCTGCCGCGGTGAGTTCCATCGAGATCTTTCGCCGCGCATCATTCCCCCCGATCGCGCAGACAAAGCTTCGCGGCCCGGCCCCGAAGACATCCAGAGGCGGATTTACAGCGAGTAGGAAAATCTCTTCTCCCCACAGGAGGCGGTTGTCGTCGGCGAGGCGCATGCCGGGATATTGGCCGCTTTCCGCCAAGAACTCGATGATCGCCCGTCCCTGCGTGCCGCATCCGTAGACGATCAACTCCGCCACTCCTTCGCCCTGCCCACGACCATTTCGCCAAGTCTCAGCCATGCGATTCCGCCCCTCGAAATTCCTCCATCGTGGCGTGGCCCGGTTGCGAGATCCCCTCCTGCGTCAGAAGTTTCTTGAGCGTTAGATAGAGAATGCGCAAATCGAAGCGGAGGCTCTGCCGTTCCACATACTCGACATCCAGCGCGAAGCGCCGCTCCCAGTCGATGGCGTTTCTCCCGCACACCTGCGCCCACCCGCTCAGGCCGGGGCGAACCGCATGCCTACGGCGCTGCCGGTCGCTGTAGCGCGGAAGATACTCGGGCAGAAGCGGTCGCGGGCCGATAAAGCTCATCTCGCCCTTCAGGACGTTCCACAGTTGCGGCAGTTCATCGATACTCCAGGCGCGAAGCCATCGCCCGAGCGGCGTGAGGCGCTGTTCATCGGGCAGCGCGCGCCCGCTGGAATCCACGCCGTCCCGCATCGTCCGGAACTTATACAGTACGAACGGGTGCTCCTTCCAGCCGATTCTCGTTTGCTTGAACAGCACCGGCCAGCCAATCTTCCAGCCCACCGCCACCGCCACACCGGCCAGAAGCGGAGACAGAAGCAGAAGAAGCGCCGCGGCGGCCAGCCCGTCAAGCAGCGGCTTCGCCCGCTTCCAGGCGCCCCCGCCGCTCAGGCTCTCCGATAGCCGCAACGCCCCCAGACAAAGCGCATTGATGGCGAACCAGGCCATCGCCGCGGCGCGCAGCGCCAGATTGCTCTCCACGGAGGGGGCAAGCGGGATCGCCGGTTGCATCAGATGCGCCAACGGCCGGTCCGCGCTGGGCCTGCGGGCGCTTCGCAATCCGCGTAACTCCCGGAGCCTCCGGCAATTTCCCCATAACCAGCGGTAACCGTTCATCCAAGCGCGCAGAAAGCCCGCTCCGCGCAACGCGCTGTACGCGCCGAGCGCAACCTCCGTGAGCGCCAGCACCGGAGCCAGGCAAAGCAAATCCCGTTTCCGAAAATTGAGCGCGAGATACGCCAGGCGGCCCGCTACCAGACTCGCAAATCGGGACGCATGCATGGGGCGCTGCTGATACTTATGCCAGAGAATCGCCTCCGGTTGATACACCACCCGCTTCCCGGCAACCCACACTTTCCAGCAAAGATCGAGGTCCTCGGCAGAAGCATGCCAGCCTCCGGGCAGACTATCGAAAATAGCATCGAAACCGCCCAGTTTCCGGTAATCCTCCATTCGGAAGAGGAAGCAGCAGCCGGATGCCGCGGCGATCTTCGCGGGCTCCCGGTATTCTTCGTAATTCCGGTTCTTTCCCCGGGCCGAATAGAAACCCGCGGGCAGCAATGCGCTCCCCGCCGCGTTGATCCGGCTTGCGTGGCCATGTACCAGAATCGCCGGAGCCACGATGGCCACATCGGGCGCATCCTCCGCCGCCGCTACCATCCGTTCAATCGCGTAGGGGTGCAGTTCCACATCGTCGTTCAGGATCAGCAGATAATCCGGCGCATCGCCCCCGGCGGAAGCCTGTTCCATCCCGAGCCGGTTTCCCTTGCGGTATCCCAGATTCTGCGGGGAAGCGACGAGCCGCGCCTCCGGGCAATGCGATTCCAGCCAGCGCCGCGTGCCGTCGGTGGAGGCGCTGTCAACGGCGATCAACTCCCAATTCCGATGCGTTTGCGCTCGCAGCGAGCTCCAAAGATCCGGCAGGTGCGCGTGGGATTGGTGCGTCACCACTAGTATGGCCACTCGCCTCTCCACCGGGGGCGCAGCCGCTTCACGAACGACTGCCTCCTCCGCGCCGGCCGGGCCTGAAGGGCGAATGTTCCCCACCCGCGCTCCCGGCGTTTGTTTCTTGCGCCTTGCCATCAGGGAATAGATCGGCGGATTCCCACGAAACCCTTAGACTCAGGCGGAAAACTTCCCGTCGAATCCGAGCGGAGTCCCGGAGCCCGCAACCGGAACCTTCCTCCGGCCATCCAAGGAGGCATGGCAGTGTGGCGATTCCTGTTGCTGGCGTGCGTGCTCTGCGCTTTGAGCCCACCCGAAGGAACCTCGCAGGGCCGGGTTGCGCGCGAAGTTCTCACTGGAAAACCACGCCCCGTGCGCATTCGTGTATACAACGAGAAAGGCCAATCCATCGGCAGCGGCTGGGCAATTCCGGTCGACGGCGCTTATGTCACCGTCCGCGGTCTGCTAGCGAATGCGGCCCGCGCGGAACTCGTGCTGCCTGGGGACTTACGCGTGCCGGTGGCCGAAGTGGGCGGCGAGGATATCGAAGGGAACCTTGTGCTTATCACGGTGAGCCCACTCTCAGCCCCATCCGCCGGTTCCGCCGGCGCTTCGGGCGCTCCGCCCGCCCCGCGGTTCACGCTCTCAACCAGCCTTTCTCAGTTCCCCCGCGAACCCCAGCCGCAACCCGCCGAAGTTGCCGTCGTTTGCGATTCCGCTTCGTATCCCCTGCGCGAGCGCCGGATCCGCGATATCCCGGTCTTCGGGCTGGCGTTCGTTAGCGACACCAAGCACCGCGAGCCTATCGCGGGCTGCCCGGTTCTCGATCGCGAGGGCGCCGTGGAGGCCATCGTGGTCTGGGAAGATCCCTTCGGCCGCCCGTCGGCCGTCCTCGTGCCCGCCGCCCGCGCCGCCCGCCTCGGCGCCGGCCCTCGAATCCCCTGGGACCAGTGGCGCAAGGCGCAGCAGGAGCCCGAACGCCGCCTCCGTGATAGCCTGCTCTCGGAAGCGATTTCCGATATCTGGCGCGAACACTACGATCTCGCCCAGGAGAACCTGACGTTTCTACTCGAACAGAATCCCACCGACGCCCGCGGCTGGTATTACCGGGGCTATTCGCGAGCGATGTCCGGCAAGCGCAAACTCGCCCTCACCGATTACGAAAACGCGGTCTATTTCGAACCCGCCAATGCGGAAGCCCGTTTCAGCCTTGGTTTCACCTACGCCCTGCTCCACCGCATTCCGGACGCGAGGCGGCAGGTGGCCGTGCTCGAATCGCTCGATAGCGCCATGGCCGAACGCCTGCGTACGGTCGTGGATGCCATCGGGGAATCAAACCATGAAGGCGATCGGACCAATCAAGAGGGATTGCAGACGCTGGAATCGCCCTCCGTCGCCGAGCCCGTTCCCGAATTACCGCCACGCTAGCCCGATCCCGCCGCCGCGCCGGGCGGTTCCCGCTCTTGCGATAGCCCTTTCCTTTAGGGCTACCAGCCGTTCCGCTGCCGCAGATTGCGAATCTGCGCGACGTGATGCGCGCCGTGCCAGGCATAGAGCGCCGTATACTTCTCGATCGTGCCGGGTCCGGATTGCGGGTGGACCATCGTGCGCTGGAAGTCCTCCGGAGCGATCTTGTTGAGCAGCGTCACCCAGCGGGAATGCGCGCCTTGCACGATGCCCAGCGAGGGAGCAACCGGCGCGGTCCGGGCATCCACCAGTTCCGCCCACAGTTTTTCGTCGTAGCCTTTGACGAGTGGGGCGTCTTCGGTGAGCCCGAGGCGGATGCGAATATACGCATTCATGTGGCTGTCCGCGAGGTGGTGCACCACCTGTCGCACCGTCCATCCTTCCGGGCGGTACGGTGTATCAAGCTGGTCATCGTCCAGGGTATCGAGCACGCCCTCAAGTTCGCCCGGCAGCCGCGCCAGATCGTGAATCCAAGCCTCCCGCTGCTTGGCTGCGGTGGCGGCATCGAATGTAAACTGACCGATCGGATAACGCAGATCCTCGCTCATCGTGAATGAACCTCCGGCTTTCAGTATCTCGTGAAACGCCCGCACGGCCTATTCGCGGCGGAGAACGAGCCAATCCGGATCCAGTTCCACGCGCGTCGGAGCCGCGCGGAATGTCCAGCTAAACTCCTCCACGTCGCTCGAAGTGTGTATCCACCGGGTTTCCGCAGGTCCACGAGCGAACCGGATCACCACCGGTATCATCGTCCCGAACTCCTTCGAAACCATCGTCTGCGTAAGTTTGGCGTTCACCGTTACCCTCGGCGCTTTGCCCGTAATGTTCGTGCTCAATTCAATGCGAGGAATTCCCGTGGATTCCACCCATTGGGAGAAGAATTCCTCCAGGCCCTTATCCGGAGCCTTTGCCGGCAAGAACCCGGCGGCAAACTGCTGGAACGCCGCTGTCGTAAGGGGTTGCCGGGCAAATTGTACCGGCAGTGCTTTAAGCATCCGGAAAAACGCATCGTCGCCCATCCGCGCGCGCAGCATGTGGAAGAGCCACGCGCCCTTCTCGTAGGTGATCGTGTTCCAGCTTCCGCGGTCCCGCGAGTTGATCAGCCGCTCGCCCCACAGGATAGGGCCGGCATCGTCCACGATGCGGCCCTCCCCCAGGCTCGAGAGCAAATTGTCCCGGTAGCGAAGCAGCACCGTGGTAGCTTCCTTCTTCCCCTTCGTTTCTTCCAGCATCATCAGTGCCGAATAGTTGGCCAGACCTTCCATCAGCCACGTGTCCTGATCGGAACTGCAATACACGAGATTGCCCCACCATTGGTGCGCCAATTCGTGCGCCAGCAGCAGATTGCTATAGAAGGTCCGGTTGGCCGAATCCTGCACGGAGGCGGGCCGCTGCGATTCCGGAAGGTAGCTGATGGTGGAAAGATAGATCATCCCGGCGAAACCCTGGCCGAAGTGGCCGGGAATCGGAGAAACATTCACCGTTTGCATCGCGGGAGGGCCGAACATGGCGCTGAATCTCCCGAGAATCGTCACCGCGTCCCGCGCCAGGTTATCCAGGCGTCGCGACGGGTCCGGAGCGGGGGTGGTCACCGTGGAAACCGCGACATTCGGCGCGCCGCGGCGTCCGGCAGCCGGGGTAGGCGTGGGAACAAGCATCACCCGGTTTCGAGGTTCGAGCGCCGTTTCCACCTGCGTATTGGCGAACACATTCACCACAAACCCATCCTTCCGCGCCGTGGTCTCCACGTACTTCCCCACGTTGAAACCGAAGGTCCGCACCGGCTTCTGCACTACCGCGTGGAACGTGGTCGTCGTGGCATCGGAGTGTTGCTCCACCGTGTCCCAGGTGGAAACGAAATCCAATCCCTTCGGAGCCCGGAACACCACGTCGTAGGTGGCCAATCGATTTCCCGCGCCGGGAAACCAACTCCCCCGCGCGCCCACGAAAAGAACGTCGTTGCCGGAATCCTGCACCACCCGGCCTTCATGCACGATCTCAATCTCAATGGGCCGGCCGGGCGCCGCCGCCTTCGGCATCGAAACCAGAAACGCGGCATCCCGATCCCGCCGAATGGTGTTGAGCCGCATCGATTGCGGCCGGTAAACTTCCAGCGCCTCGCCTCCGGCGGAAGCGGAAAGAATCTGCATGTTCTGCGAAAGCAGCAGCGCGATGGTGGCTCGCCGCGTATTGGGTGTCAGGCGTACGCGCGACCGCACTTTCAGCAGCAAGTCACGCTCCAGCGTCGCGTCCAGATCATAGTGCTCGATGTCATAATCCGGGCTCGCCGCGGGACGGTTTCCACTGGCGATGCTTCGCGGCTCAAACTGCGTCCACGTGTCGAACACCGGCCCCCGGTCCACCGTGAACTGGCCGATGCGCACTCCATTCCGGAACGCGGGGTCAATCACGAAATCGAAGCTGCCCAGCCGGTTCCCGCTGAACGTGCCGTAGAAAAATCCCTGGCGCGCGGAGGCCCCCTCCGCCAGATCCTTCACCAACCGCAGTTCGACGCTCTCGGATAGATTCCGGATCAGGCCGCCATACTTTTCCGCATAGAGCGCGCCCATCTCGGGAACCTTGCGTCCGGCGGATTTTTCCTCCACCAGCCGCAGCACCTCCGCGTGCGTATCGTCGGTGAACAAGAATGCGGCGGTCCGAAAATGTTCGTTCAGATTCGGAGAGCCGGTAAACTTGGCCAGGGACATCCGCTCAGACCGGCTGGGCGGAAACAGCAGAATCTCGGCGTCCCCCCCGTCAGTCTCCCCGATGAATACCGCCGAGAACCGCCGGCCGTTCACCTCTTTGCCGAAAATCAGATAGCCCTCTGTAAGGTAAATACGGGCATCCTCGCGCGTGAAATCGAGGTCGCGAACCCGGTAGCACTCCAGGGCGTCGAGCCCCGCCTCGCGAACCTCCCTGGCCAGGTTCGCAATCGCACCGGGAATCGCATCGGGAATCGCATCGGGAATCGCGGCGGCGGGTGCAACTGTGGAGGACGGCTCCCCGCCGGAGACGCCGGAACTTTGTGCGAAGCACAGCGGAGCCGCGCATAGAATGCAGACCGCCGCGCCACGCATCAGGGGGTGCATCAGCGGGCGCATCAGCGAACGAACGAAGCGCATGGTTCCAGGATATCGACCGATGAGAAAAAGGGCGAGAGTGTGAATCCCCTCGCCGCATAGTTTGCCGGGTCAACAGGGCCCGCCAAATGAACAGGAGCCGCTAAATGAACGGGGCCGCTAAATAAACAGGGTCCGCTAAATAAACATAGCGTCGTCCTGGGTGGCCCGGGAGACGGTCGTCCGCCCTTGTACCAGGAAGCCCAGCGCCGCGGCCACCCCGTTTACCAGTCCGTTCGCCTTGCGGATCGGCGTGACAATGCCGTGGTTCAATTCGTCGGAGGTGCTGCGAACGCTCCTCAGCACGTGGTCCACCGTCTCTTCCACATTCCCCAACTGTGTCCGCACGCGGTCCACGGTTTCCGTCAAAGCCACATCCAGATTCTCCGCCTGGTTCTGGCCCTTCGCCATGATGAGGTTCGCCTTCTCCATCACAGTCTTCGCCTGCGCCGTCACATCCGCGGCGTTGCCGAGAATCGGGTCGAGCTTCGCGTGCAGAGCCGTCACCGTGCCCCGGGATTGCTCAAGCACCTCCATCGCGCGCTCCGCCACGGGCTTCACCTGGCTCCGTATCTCTTCGATGGCAGCCTTCGCCTTTGTCGCCGCGATCGCCGCCACCACGGCGGAAATGGCTTGCATGGCAACCGCCACCGCGATCACCGCGATTGCAATCGTAACGATGGAATTCGCCAGTTGTTGCTCGATCATAAGTACCCGGATTCTCCCGTACGGCTCCAGCTCACACCAGTATCAATCCAGCCTAAGCCAATGGCCGGGATCGAATGACGCCCAAGCCATCCAACGTGCCCGCGAAGGAGAGGCCGCAACGCGCGGTCTTCTTCCCGGCCTCCCCGCGGCGGCTCCACTAAATGGAATCGCCGTTGCCCTTTACCGTCTCCGCGGCTGGGGCGCTCACGGAATCCCGGTATGCCTGGCGGCCCGCTTCGTACGCCGCCGCGATCTGTTCCTTTTGCCGCAGTAGCGCTTCCCTGCCCTTATCCACGGCATCCTGCGCCGTGCTCTTCAGATTCTCCTGCTGGCGGTTGAGAAACTCCTTGCCTTCTCCCACCCGTTCCTTCAAATACCCCCGGCCTTCCCCGGCGCGCTCTTTCAGGTACTGAATCGTCTCATCTCCGGATCGGGGAGCCACCAGAATGCCAGCCACGAACCCCACGCCCAACCCCAACAGGAAATACGGAAATTTGCTATCTTCTGCCATCGATTTCTCCTTCGCTAGATTCTTTGGAATGATGCCTTAACCCGCTAAGAAACGCGATAGGCTACCAATAGAATACTCTG
>JADLCF010000214.1 GCA_020847315.1 Bryobacterales bacterium
AGAGCCAGTTGCACGCGGTTTGCACCGTGCGCCACGTGCGGGAGGTGCGCGTCTTCTCCCGGCGCGCGGAGAACCGGCTGCGCTTCGTGGAGGAATTCCGGGAATATGACGCAGGTGATGTGAAGTCCGTGAGGAACCCGGAAGAGGCCGTCGAAGGAGCCGATATTGTGATCACCGCCACCTATTCGAACGATCCGGTGGTGGCGGATTCGGCGTTTGAGAACGGTGTCCACATCAATGCGATGGGCTCCAATGCGCCGGACCGGCGGGAATTGAGTACCGAGACCATTCGCCGCGCCAACCGGATTGCTCTCGATTCGCGAGAGCAAGCGGAACAGGAGGCGGGGGACCTCCTGCTCGCTTACGGCGGCGCCGATTGGCCAGCGGAGCAGGTGTGCGAGCTTTCCGAATTGCTCACCGGCAAGCGGACGGGGCGAACCTCGCCCGATGACCTTACAATCTTCAAATCGCTCGGAATGGGCATCGAGGACGTGGCCGTGGCCGGGTGGATCTATGAACGGGCAATCCTCAACGGGATTGGAAGCCGCGTCACTCATACGCACATCTGAGGCAGACGGCGGGGCTGGAGGCGGGCTATTCCGGGGCGAACATCTGCGAATCCGTGTTTTCGCTCCAGGCGCTTACTTTCAGCCGGCGGCACACCCAGCACAACGGCTCATTCGAAATCGGAGCCACTTCCGAGCCGCAAATCGTACACTGTGCAGCCGGGGCCTTCTTCGCTGCGCGAGCGGTGGAAGGCTTCAGGTTCTTTGATTTCGGAACTGCGCTATCGGTCGGTTTCTGCATTACGACATTCCAATGGACCCATTTCTTCGCCGATCCATTTCTCCGGCGATGCGCTTTCGCGGCATGCGAAAGGCGGATCTCCCCGTGGCATCGCTCCCACAAGTGGTTCCCTGAGCGAGCCGGCCTCGCGGCGCCGGGGGAAACCGGCCCCGAAGACGATTGCCACGAGGCCGTTCAGTAGATTGGCTTATCTTTATCGTACCGGACGTTTCGGGATTCAGAAACCGTCGAGAGACGGGTAGCGCAAAATTGGCAAGGATGAAGCTTCGTGGGAGTGTCGTTACGCGGCGCGCCGGGCGCCGATGACGAATCCGGCATCCAAAGAAGTGCTGCAGCGGGGGCACTTTTGTCCAGGCTTGGACTTGGCCCTCTTCCCAGCAACGAGCAGCGTGGCATTCACCGTTCTTGTGCAGAACGGGCAATAGACCTCGCCCTCAACCTCCTGGATGATCTGCTTCTTTTCGACTGGTTGTTCCAAAGTCGAGATCATCGTGGTTTACCTCCATGCGAATGGACGATTCCGAATCGTCCAGGGTTCAGGAATCTTGCACGGGAGTGCAGATTTCCGGTTGCAGTTTTCCACGGCATCGGGAACTGCCGCAGTGTCGCTCTCGGCGCACGCGCGGCCGGAGGCTTGCTTTCGCAATCGACATCGATTTGTCAGGCGCGCGGCGCGACAAACCAGGATCCAAATAAAAATGGGGAGCTTAGGAAAGTTCGGCTCACGGCATCGATTCCGAGGCTCAGCGCGAACACGAATGGATCGGATTCCAAACGGTCTTCGCGCGTTTGATACTTCCAATGAGCCCAGGAACTCGTCGGGCGCTCTCGGTGACATCCCGTGTCAACGCGGAGCGATTCCAGACAAACCTTTCAGATTGTAGCGCAGTTTTCGGATATTGCAAGCACTTTTTTGGATATCGGAAGCGAAAGGGCAGATCGACCTAACGGTTGCCTCCCGATCTCCCCCGCCCATCTCGGCATAGAGCTTCGGGAGAGTACAATAAATCCTTTTGGAGAGGAGCGTACCGTTGGCAGTAACCTCATTTCTGTTTCCCGGCCAGGGATCGCAAGTGGTCGGCATGGCGCGCACGTTGGTGGAGAACTTTGCCCGCGCGCGCGATCTCTTTGCCGAAGCGGATGACGCGCTGGGTTTCGGGCTTTCTCAATTGGTCTTTGAAGGGCCGCTGGAGACGCTTACGCTCACGGAGAACACCCAGCCCGCGATTCTCACCGCTTCTTTGGCTGCCTATCACTTTCTGGAAGCGGAGGGGCTGAAGCCGGACTTTGTCGCCGGGCACAGCCTGGGAGAATATAGCGCGGTCGTGGCGACTGGAGGCCTCGCGTTCGCGGATGCCGTGCGCACCGTGCGGAACCGGGGCCGCTACATGCAGGAAGCGGTTCCAGCGGGCAAGGGGGCGATGGCGGCGATCCTGAAGCTGCCGATTGATCGGATCGAATCAATTTGCGAACAGGCCGCCCAGGGCGAGGTGGTGAGCGTCGCAAATGAGAACTCCCCGGACCAAACCGTGATCGCCGGAGACCGGGCCGCCGTCGAAAGAGCGGGGGAGCTCGCCAGAACCGCCGGCGCCAAGCGCGTGGTGATGCTTCCGGTAAGCGCCCCGTTCCACTGCGCCATGATGACCCCGGCGCAGGCGCGCCTGGCGGCAGACCTGGAGACGCTGAACTTCAGCGATTTGCGAGTTCCCCTGGTGAATAACGTGGATGCCGCGATCGTGCAGGACGCAACGGAGGTGAGGGCGGGGCTGGTGGAGCAGGTCCCCAACCGCGTTCGCTGGGTAGAGAGTATGTTCCGCCTTGTCGACGAAGGCGTGGAGCAGTTCATTGAAGTGGGGCCGGGCGCCGTGCTCAGCGGCCTTCTTCGCAATATCGACCCCGCGCGCAAGTGCTTGAAGTTCGGAGAACTTACTGACTGGGAAAAGGTGCGCGGCGAGCTTTCTCGATAGACTGAGAGTTCCGGCGCCGGGCCACCGGCAAAACGGGAAGGAGTTTGTCATGAACTGGATCGCTACGATTGCATTTGCGATTGCGGGGCTTCTTGCCGTCACGGCCATCGAAGGCCAGGAGGCCTCTCGGAGCGCATACTCGCAGGACCCTCACGGATGGACCGACCTGATGCCCAAGCCGGGGCTGCCGGGTTGGACCAAGGTTCCGATACCCGCATCCGGCAAGCTGGAGCCGAAGGAGCAATGGGTCGTTCGCGACGGACGGTTAATCATTGATGGCTCCGGCGGTCATGAATGGCTACGTTACGACGGGAAACGATACAAGAATTTCATCTTGCATGCCGAATGGCGCTTCCGGAAGCAGGAGGGCACTCCTCCGTATAACGGCGGGCTGTACTTCTGGGCGAACGCCGACGGGAGCCAATTCTACCAGGCCCAGACCGGGCTTGCCGGTGGATGGCTTTTCGGAGATTTCCCGAAAGCGGGCGAGCGCAACCGAACCAATCTGCGAGAGCAAATGACCGGGAACCGCATGGCTCCCGTGGGAGAGTGGAACACGTTCGAGGTCAAAGCGACAACGCTGGCAGTGGAACTGTGGGTCAACGGCGGGGTGCAGAGCAGATGGGAGAACCCTTCCGTGACCGAGGGGTTCCTGGGCATCGAAGCAGAAGGCTTCTACATGGAGTTTCGCCGGTTTGCCGTCAAAGACCTACCCTAGAGCCAAGCAATAGAATGCCCGGTAACAAAAAAAGCCGCATCCGGGTCCCGTCCGGTGCGGCTTGAAGAAATCGCGATTTGCGATCAATGTGTTTGGCTTAGGTGGGTCAAAAACTTATCGGGACCGAAAGCCTCCGGTTCTTGTGCCTCAACGGCTGGTTTGCGTCTGCCTCGCAAGTTCCATGTCGCGCGCAGGCGTTCAGGAACCGAGATAGCCGGCGGTTGTGGTTGCAATGCTGGTCCAGACGGCGCCTGCATTGCCACCAAACCCTCCTACTCCCGCCAATGCTGCAAGGACAATGAGCGCCAGCAGCATTGCATACTCGACAAGATCCTGACCAGATTCGTCTTTTAAGAAAGCTCTCAGTTTTTCCATACGATCCTCTCGGAACCCGGTGATCTCTTGGAAGCCGGTGAAATCCGCAGTTGTGAATGGGGCGCCCCTTGGACGGCAAAGAATAGGATTCCTTGTTGCCAGGAGCAGCCCGCTCACCCGTACGCCTGGTACTAGCATGGAGGTAATCCGTGCTCGTGTCAAGATGTGAATTTACACATGGTTCTCGTAAGTTAGCCATTCCCTGGAAGGTACTAGCGATTGTCTTTAGGCTGAATCACGGTAAGTCTGAGTCAACCTGATATTGTGCTATCACGTATACCTTCGATAATGTTTAATCGTTTACAGGGAGATGAGCGGGTTTAGTCCAGTTTCTCAGGGTTTTCAGCAATTCGGCTGGAGCATGGTGGCCCGCCACGAAAGCCGAACGTCTCTAGCCCCCGTCCTGGTAAGTCCACTGGATGGATTACGGGAATTATCCCCGGCGATAGATATGGATGGCTGGAAGTGGTACCCCTTCAGCCCTATCCTGATCGCGCGATACTTGGCGCCTAGCGAAGGAAAGCAACGCCCGCGCGCGATCCGCGACAGCTCACGCGGGGATCGCGAAGGTGCGTGGGCATGACGTTCTGGGCTACTTGGAGGCGGAGCTTGCGCTCCTCGTGCGGTCAGGCGGTAGCGGGAGTATCTGAGCGGGAGGGGGGGGGAGCGGTAGCCACGCTACGGCGCGTCGGCCTGAATGTGACAGGTACGCTGTTGATGCAAAACGGCCCTTGGCATTGCCAAGGGCCGTTTTGCATTCGTTCTTGAACTTCAGGGCAGCGTTAGGCCTTGGGAGCCATGAAGCGCCGGCGCCCGATCATCCCGAGTGCGAGCACACCCAAGCCGACCATGGCGAACGAGGCCGGTTCAGGGACCTCATTCGTGTCGGGCTCGTAGGTGTAGGTCACCGTCATCTGTCCACCCATGCGGGTGTCGATGTTCGTCGCGCAGTTTCCGCTGCCACAGATTGTGCCTAAGTTCGACACGGCATTCACAGCATACGCCACGGTTCCCGATCCGATAAACACGGAAAGGTTGCCGGAGTTGAACACATTGGCGAGATCGTATTCCTGGAGCGAAGTGATAACAACTGTGCCGCCGTTAGCCGCGACACTGTTGAAAGTTTCGCCTGCGGTGAACGCACCCGTCGCGGATTGCGTGTGGTTGACGCCTTCACCCGAGATCGAGATCTGGGTGGTGCCGTAGAAATAGGAAAGCGTCGCAGCCGTGGAACCGTTGTTTACCATCGATCCGGAACGGTTGATTTGCGTGTCGACCGTGATGGCGACACCGGTTAGCGTGCCGAGTCCGGAATTGAACTGCGGCAGCAGGATACTGGAAATATAGGACGTCTTATCACCGGGATCATAGCCGCCGACGGACGTCACGGGTCCTAGCGTGATCGTTGCGGCTTGCAACCCGATCCCAGCCAGAAGAGTTGCTAGAAGGAGCCTCATTTAAACCTCCAAAATTCACGCGCGCCAGAAGACTAGAGACTAGTTTCCCAGGTGTGGCGTTCTTCTAGAGTCTAAGGTTTAGACGTAATGAGAGTCAAGTACTTTTGGTACTTACAACTAGGGAAAACACCCTATTCTCCATCATGATTTACAATCGTGTCCGAGTCGACTCTTAACGGCTGATTCAAAACGGGTTACAAGTGCAACTCGTGAAGTCCACGTCTGCGGAAGGGCTAGAGTTACTCGGAAGCACGCGGTCAAATGGAGAATCGTACTAGTCAGTAGTACTATGCGGACGCTATCCGCGTTCCGTGATCACGCGCGGTCTGCGCAATGGGGCGGGTGGTGTTGCCTCCGGAGCGGGCGCCCGCAGGGATGGACGAGGTTCGGATGGATTGGAGGGAAGTTGGAGCGAGGGCAACGGGGAAACCGGCACGGGAATGTCGCGCAAGGGGGTCTCCGCCGAATCCGCCTCAACCAGTTCAAATTCGATGACGGATTCCTTCGGCATCACGATTTCCGGGTTCGGCCGAAGTTGGTTGCGAATGCCCAGGGCTCGAATATCGATCACATTGGGAGTCTTCTCGGGCGGGGCGGCCTCATCGCCTATTGGATTCCGCGGCGTATAGGGTAGCGCGTGCAATGGAATCGACTGGTTGCCGACATGCAGCGCACGGATCTCAATGACGAGACTTCCCGGATTTCTTGTAGAGGACGGGCGGGCTCTTGCGATCACCCCTTCGACGAGCGAGCCTGCCGGCACATGTTCCCCGGAGTGGGTCTGCATCGCGTGCTCCGTAAGAAACAGCACGGATTCGCCCGTACGTGCGTTGCCGCTGGACACTCTCGAAGTAGCCCGAACTCGCAAGATGCGGCTCTGCGGATTCGATTTCGTTGCCGGCTCAGGCGTTTCGAGCCGGCTGCCGGGGGTTTCAAGACGGCTGCTGCCACGATCCGGTCCGGCGAAAAGCCCCGCCACACTGGCGGAAGAAGAACTGGACGACGGGTGAGGGCTCGCCGGATGGTGGCCCAGCCATAAGCCTGCGGCAAAGGCGCCAAAGACCAGAATCGCCCCGGCCAGGTATCCCTTTCGGCCTCGGGGCAGCCGCGAGATGCGGTTTTCCGGTTTCGCACACGAGGCGGAAGCCGTTATTTCGTACTGTGGGTCATCGAATTGCATCTTGCGGGCCACCGTGTACGCCTACTCCTTGCACGATGAACGCCAACATCTAAGCGATTCAAAACAAATCGTCATTCCATTCGCCGATCATGGCCGGCCGCGCAGAAACTTCCGGTCTGAAACGGCGGATCGGTCACTTTTACAAATTCGCCTCGCGCCTTGCGGAAGCGCGACCTTCCGCATGGACCGGTATCCGGAATGGTCATGAGACGCAGAACCGGCGTCAATCGTTTCGTGTTTCAGCGGAAGACTCAACGAATCGCGTGAACTAACCGTGGATCCGGTCTCAACGGAGGCCGTTGCAATGGATGCCGTCGCTCCATTGGGTACATTCTATTGGATACACTGGCACGATTCAGGAAGAGGAGCTTCCGAATGCGGGAAAGCCCTGCTATTCTGCAAAACGTGATTCGCAGCGCCCTTCCCGAAGACATCCCGGCAATTCTGGATCTGATCCACACTCACAGTGACCATTTGCTGGAACGAAGCCGCGAAGAAGTGGAAGCATTATTGCCCACATTCTGGGTAGCGGAACTGGATGGCGAAGTGGTGGGTTGCTGCTGCCTGGAAGTGTATAGCCGGAAGATCGCGGAGGTACGAAGTCTGGTTGTAAAGGAGGGGGCGCGGAGGCGAGGGCTGGGGAGAGGCTTGGTGCTCGAAGCCGTAGCGGAAGCGCGAAGACGCCAAATTGCGGAAATTCTCACCGTGACGGCGGAACTGGAGTTCTTTGAAAGCGTGAATTTCCATACCTGCCTGAACGAGAAGTACGCGCTGTTTTGGAGCGATGGCTCTTCCAACGCAGGCCACGGAGTCCACCCGGCGCCAGGCAAATCTTCCCCATCGAAAATCCCTTAGCTCAAAATCAGGTATTCCCGCTCTGTTATCCGCCCTCGAAAGCGTCGATGAGTCTCCTAGGAAGATCTATTGTCGTGCTCAACGCCCCGTTGGGGAGATCCCCCGGTTCCGGAATGAGCGCAGACAGAGATATGCGCAGCCGTTGCAGCCGGGGAGAACATGGGCCAAGCCGAAGTGAACACGTTGGGGAAGGGTTCGATGGATGCCGGCGCCCTATCACTGCCGACGGAGTTCAGCTATCTTGCGCGCCAGCCCATTTTCGATGCGTCTCTCCGGGTGCTGGGCTACGAACTGCTCTACCGGGGCGGTCTTGAGCCCCAGGCTCGCTTCGCGGATGCGACCTTTGCCACATTGAGCGTGATCTCGAGCACCTTTTTCCTGCTGGGGCGGGAGATGGTGGGCGGCTCCGGGATGCTCTTCCTCAATGTCGGAGCGGAGGTGCTCGACGACGAGCGGGTGACCCTGCTGCCGCCCAGACAACTGGTGCTGGAGATTCTCGAGGATGTCGCCCGAGACGAAGCGCTCATTCATCATTGCGGCAACCTGAGAAACGCTGGCTTCTCGTTGGCGCTCGACGACATCGTATGTGTCTCGCAGCTAGAGCCGCTTCGAAATAGCGTTGACTTCGCGAAAGTAGATTTTCTGGGTCTCGATTCCGCGCAACGGGCGGAAGTCTGCGGCGCCGCCAATGCGTGGCGTGTGCCGGTGATCGCGGAGAAGGTGGAAACCTACGAAGACTTTCAGGAAGCGAAGCAGCTCGGCTGCCAATTCTTTCAGGGCTACTTTTTCGCGAAACCGAATCTGCTGCGAGCGCAGCGGTTGAAGGGCTCACGAAGCCACCACTTGATGGTCTTGGCTGAGGTGAGTTCGGCTGAGGTGGATTTTGAACGCCTGGAGAAACTCATGCGCCAGGATCTCTCTCTTTCCTGGCTCTTTTTCCGCTATCTGAATTCGGCCCAGTTCTCCTGGACGTCGGAAGTTCGCTCGCTGCGCCATGCATTCGCCCTCCTCGGAGCGGAAAACTTAAAGAAATGGGTTCTTCTCGCGGTCGTACCCTTTCTGGCGGCCAACAAGCCCCATGAACTGGTGGTGGAGTCGTTGCTGCGGGCGCGATTTTGTGAGTTGCTGGCGGAATCCTCCAGGCTTTATTCTCGTGCGGCGGATCTCTTCCTCGTGGGGCTTTTTTCCGTGCTGGATGCGGTGCTGGACAAACCCCTGCGTGAGATTCTGCAATCCCTTGAGTTGCCGCCGGATGTGCGTGAAGTGCTGCTACTCGAAGAGGGCGCCAACCCCTGGATGCGCGATACCGCCTATTTGGTGCGCCACTACGCTTCCCTCGAAGCCGAAGAGTTGGAAACCCTGTGCATGCGCCTCGGGATTGTGCCGAACATCGCGGCCAGTTGCTACTTTGAGGCCGATCTGTTCGCCCGCCGCGTCTTTCAGATGACCCATTGATTCCATAGACTCCGCCACCCCGAATGACCCACCGGGTGGAGTCTTCTTCGCTTTGTTTCAATGGAAGGCATCCGTTTCTGTCAACGCCGCGCAGGCGCCCCTCCCTTCTTCTCGAAGTTCGGGCGACGTCAGGCGCCGCGTTGAGGCGTGCCGGAAGATTGCACCCATCCTGGGCGAGTGAAGGAGAACAAGCATGTACTGCCATCAAGTGGATTACCAGATCATTGGAGACGACCTGCAACTGGTTGAGATCGAACTCGACCCGGGAGAAACGGTGGTGGCCGAAGCGGGCACGATGAACTACATGGACGACTTCATCACCTTCGAGACCAAGATGGGAGATGGTTCGAACCCAAACGCGGGTCTGATGGACAAACTCCTGCAGGTCGGCAAACGGATGCTCACCAAGGAGTCCATCTTCATGACCCACTTCACCAATCGCGGGCAGGGCAAGCGGCGAGTCGCATTCGCTGCGCCCTTTCCCGGAAAAATCATCCCGGTCGACATGGGACAAATCGGCTACGAGTTGATTTGCCAGAAGGATTCTTTCCTTTGCGCGGCCTTGGGCACGCAGATCAGTATCGCGTTTGCGCAGCGCTTCGGCGCCGGGTTGTTCGGGGGAGAGGGATTTATTCTCCAAAAACTGCGTGGCGATGGGATGGCGATGATCCAGGCGGGCGGAACCGTGATTCGCAAAGAACTGCGCGGAGAGACGATTCGCGTCGATACCGGATGCATCGTGGCCTTCACTCCCTCCATCTCGTATAGCATCCAACGCGCGGGCAATCTGAAATCGATGGTCTTCGGAGGGGAGGGGTTATTCCTGGCTACGCTCAGCGGCGTCGGCGTGATTTACCTGCAAAGCATGCCTTTCTCACGGTTGGCGGATCGCATCCTGGCAAATGCGCCATCCGCGGGCGGAAAGCGTACCGGTGAGGGATCCGTGCTGGGTGGACTTGCAAACCTCTTCGAGCAATAGCCACCGCGTTCCCGGCTAAGGAGTCTCGCTTCGGGAAGCACTCCGCCAAGGGACCGGCACGGCCCGGCACTGCCGGATCCCAGTCGGAGACCCCTGGACAGAGGAGCATTATCTCATTCCGGAAACTGGTAGACTAGCGGGGTGCGATTTTGCCGAATTCATCGGACGTTCACCATCGCCGGTGTTCTTGTGCTCACTCTATTAGGGCGTGCCTGGGCCTCGGGGGGCGGATCGGCCCACGTTCAGGCCGCCCCCATCGTGACGGCCACGCCGGCAAAGGTCGCATTACCCGGCGCGTTGAGCGCCATTGATCCAGCCTCTTGTAGCCTCGCCGTTCAGGCGGATTCCCTCGCCGATGGCCGCAGGGAAGTAGTGGAATCGTTTCTAGAGAAGCATTCGTGCGAAATTTCAGATCTCGCCCACGATTTTGTGTTAGCCGCTGAACTGAACAAGATCGACTACCGATTGCTCCCCGTGCTGGCGGTGCTTGAGTCGGGTTGCGGACGGGCTTCACGGAATTACAATCTGTTTGGTTGGGCGAACGGACGAAAACCCTTTGCTTCCTTCCAGCAAAGCATCCACTTTGTGGCTCAACGCCTTCGCATCGCACCCCATTATTATGGGAAGACTGTTGCACAAAAGTTGAAGGTGTACAACCGCCGCATCGCATACCAGCGAAAAGTGCTTCGGATGATGGAAACGATGCCGGCGCCGGGCAGCGATCTGCTGATGGCGGAAGACCCGGCGGATGTGGGCGGCCTCGAGTAAGGCGCGCCACGTCTGAATGAACTGGGAGTATTCGGTTTTCTCCTGCCCTACGGAGCCTCGCGACGTTGCAGGAGTTCGGCTGTCGCGAGAACGGATACAAGCGAGA
This sequence comes from Bryobacterales bacterium, assembly GCA_020847315.1. GTDB lineage: Bacteria > Acidobacteriota > Terriglobia > Bryobacterales > Bryobacteraceae > JACTMJ01. The sequence continues at coordinate 10,668 of JADLCF010000214.1, forward strand.
AGAGTAAGAGCGGCAGACGTAGCGGGTAATCCACCATCGCAAGGATCAGAAAGGCCGGCACGCCCAGGAGCCCTGGATTGCGTCCAGCCAGCCAGAGGCTGCGAGCGAACAAGACGGCCAGGGCAAACGCGGAGATCACTCCTCCTTCCGCGGTCAGTTCTAGCCAATCGCTGTGAGCGTGATTGACAGGGACTCCTGTGTCGTTTGTCTGGAACTGGGGGTAGACGTCGGGCCATGTGCCGAAGCCCCAGCCGAGCAATGGCCGTTCCCGGATCATGCGCAGCGAAGCCTGCCAATAATCCTCGCGGCCCTCCAGCAAGGAGGCGTTGTGCTGCATGCGCCAGGAGAGCACGCCGGAATCGGCGAGAGCGGCGCCGAGAAGGACTGTTAACAGGATGGCGGCCATCGGGACGAGCTTGCGCTCTCCGCGTGATCGGAGCCAGGCCAGGACACAGAAGGCTCCCAGAGTGATCGCCAACAGAACAATGCCGCTCCGCGAAGCGGAGCTCACGACGCCCGCGATCCCCACCACAACCCCCGCCGCGGCTCCCCAGTGTGGGGTTGGCCCCAAGAAAGCACGCCAGCAAAGCACCGGCAACACCAATACGGCAAACGCCGCAAAATGATTCCGGTAGATGAATGGCCACCAAGCCACAGTGCCCTCGGCGCTGTTTGATTGAAGCAAACCCAGCGAGCCCGAGATCAGAGAAACCAACAGGAACGCGCTGGCTGCGACCGGTGTCCATTTCTGCGATGCGGTGGCCGTCAGTGCCGGATACGCGCTGGCAACAAGAGGGATCAGCAAGAGGCCCCCAGCAAAGAAGTGCAGATGCCGCACTGTGTCGAAGCGGGATTCCGTCGTTCCTAGAAGAATCTGGATCGCCGCAAGGACCATGGACAAACTCAGCCACACCGAAAGGGCGCCGGCCGCCCGCCACGCATGGAGCGCAAATGCCGGTTCACCCTTCCACCACAACCCGATTAGCAACCCCGTTCCGGCCAATTCCACGCAAAACCAGGGCAAATACTGGGAGTCAAAGCCGGTAGGAATTACGATGAGGGTCAACAATACCAGCAATCCGAATGCCCGGGAGGAGCCAATGGGGACAACCTCGCCGCTTCCAGCGTTTGGGTAGAATCGCGCCGTCACGCTACTTCCCAGGCATCGAGGTCCGCCCGGCTGGTTTCCGCGTGCAAGGCAGTTGCGGAAATACTGTTCCGCATTGCTACAAGGGATTCAATTCCCGCCGCCGCTTCGCGGGATCTGTCATTGGAAACCGGATGGCCGTCGGTAGGAGTGTAGTCGGGCAGGATGCTATGCAGCAGGGCGCGCAGTTGCCGCGCATCCAGCGCCGGATTGTCCTGAAGAGTGGAGATCCGTTCATCGACCCAGGAACGGGATACGGTATCGCCCTTCAACACAAGGATCTTCTCGTGCACGGACCGGACCAGGTTCTCATCGCTGAGGTACAGTTCCTCGAAGAGTTTTTCTCCGGGGCGAAGCCCGGTGTACTCCAGTTCGATGTCGCGGCCGGGCAGCTTGCCGTGAAGCGCGATCAGGCTACGCGCAAGGTCTCCGATACGAACCGGGCTGCCCATATCGAGAACAAATATCTCGTCCGATGTGCCCAGCGCCATTGCCTGCAACACGAGCTGGGCCGCCTCTGGGATTGTCATGAAGTAGCGCCGCATGTCCGGGTGCGTGACCGTCACCGGCCCACCCTTGCGGATCTGCCGCTCGAAAATGGGCACCACGCTCCCATTGCTGCCCAGGACATTGCCGAAGCGTACGGAGACGAAACGGGTGGCGCCGCCCGAGCGGGACTTCACAATTAACTCGGCGAGGCGCTTGGTCGCGCCCATCACGCTGCTCGGACGCACGGCTTTATCCGTAGAGATCATCACAAACTGGCGAATGCCGGCCCTTTCGGATGCATTCACCAGTGCATAGGTACCGAAGACATTGTTTGTGATCGCAGCCGAAGGATGCCGTTCCATCATGGGTACGTGTTTGTACGCTGCCGCGTGGAATACCATTTCGACCGCGCACGCTTGCATCAACCGGAGCATCCGCTGCTCCTCGCGCACATCGCCAATGGTAGGAAGCATGGGGCAATCCGCGAAGCGCTCCTTGAACTCGTTCTCAAGATCGAAGAGAGGCGTTTCCGCACTGTCCAACGCCACGATCTGGCGCGGGCGAAAAGAGGCCACCTGACGGCAGATCTCTGAACCAATGGAACCAGCCGCTCCGGTAACCAGCACCACCCGGCCGGCAATTTCCCGGGAGATTGCTCCCAGATCCAGTTGCACGGGATCTCTGCCAAGCAGGTCTTCCAGATTCACCTGCCTCAGATCCGTTAGCCGCTCCGGCTTATGGATCAGTTCCTCGACGGACGGGATGGTCTTGCACGGTCTGCCGGCCTGGTCGCAGAAGGTCACGATTTTCGTGAGACGCTCACCGCGAATCGAGGGCAATGCGATCAGAATTTCGTCCACTGCCTGATCGGCTGCGACTCTGCCCAGGACGCCTCCGTCCCCGAATACCGGAACGCCCTGCACAATCTGGCCGTGGAGAGATTCATTGTCGTCCACGAAACCGATCGGACGATAGCCGATCTGCGGCTTTCGTCTCAGTTCCCGCAGCAGAGATTGCCCGGCTGATCCGGCGCCGTATATCAGTGCCCGCCGCAAGGGCTTGGCCGCGAAACCACGTTCCCTCCGTTCAACCGCCAAACGCGCTGCCACTCTGGTCGAAACCGCCAGCAGCAGCACCAAGGCCGCCTGTAGAAAGAAGACGGATCGCGGCACGGCTCCGGGGCGCAGTAGGAGGAGGATGGCGGAGGAGATGGATGCAGCAATGCAAACGCCGCGAAGAAGCAAGCCCACGTCGGGCAGGGAGATTCGATGCCATCCAATCCGGTTCCAACCGGCGGCTTGCAGAGCGAATGGCTGCACGGCCAGCCAGCAGAGCATGGCGGCCATCGCACCGGGAATCCACTCAGGTGGAATCTGGAAATCGAATCGAAGCAAATAGGCAACCGCCCCGCTGATGCCAACGACGGCGAAATTGATCGCCATCCGAAGCAGCCGCCGCCGGTGCTTCATCAGGTATTGGCGGAAGCGGACCATGGCGTTTCTCCTCCCGGCGCGAATTCGAAATGGCTTTGACGGTTCGTCCCAACGGGGTTTCCATTGGGGCGCGTCACGGATGGATTGGAGATAGCGGCGCGCGCATGCGGGGTCGAAACTCTCCGCTTGGTTGACCGCTCCCTTTGGTCGTTCATCGGGAGATGCCCGGCCCGGCTTCTATCGCGAGAGGAAGTCTCGCGGAGGAACCCAGCAATTTCCTCGCAGATTTCCTGCTGCTCTACTTCCCGCAACGAACTTCCGCTCGGAAGACAGATCCCACCCGCGAACAGCGCCTCCGATAGCGAAGACCCGAAGTGCCGGGAATTGAGGTACAACGGCTGCCGGTGCATCGGTTTCCAAAGCGGCCTGGACTCGATTCCCCGAGCGGCCAAGCGAGTGATCAGCGCATCGCGGCAATTCCCCCACTCATTGGGGTCCAAATAGAGAGCGGTCAGCCAGCGATTGGAGCGGCTGCCCTCCTCCTCAGGTTGAAATTCCACGCCCTGGAAGCCCTGGAACGCCTCGCGATAGCGCCGGAAGATCTCTCGCCGGCGAAGAATCTTGTTCGGGAGGCTTGCCAGTTGCGCGCATCCAAGAGCGGCCAGGAGATTGCTAAGCCGGTAGTTGTATCCCAGCTCGGCGTGTTCGTAGTGTGCGGCCGGTTCTCTCGATTGCGTGCTCCACTTGCGTAAACGAGCCGCCGCCGCCGCGGAATCCACGGCGATCATGCCGCCCCCGGCTGTAGTGATGATCTTGTTTCCATTGAACGAAAAGACTCCAGCGAGGCCGAAGCCTCCCGTCTGTCTTGCGCTCTCCGGCTGCGTGCCCTCGCCCGTGGGGATCTCCAGTTCCGGGTTGCGGCTCCTCGCCGTGGGCTCCGCCCCGACGGTGGATCCAAGCGATTCCGCGGCATCCTCGATTAGCGCTACTCCGTGCCGGTCGCACAGATCGCGGATGGAGTGGATCTCCGCCGGCATTCCGTAGAGATGCACGGCGATGAGCGCCCTGGGCCGGCGGCCAATGCGAGCAAGCGCACGGATGGCGTCTTCGAGAGCGTTTGGATCCAGGTTCCAGGTGCGGTGTTCGCTATCGAGGAACCACGGCTCCGCCCTCTCGTAGAGAATCGGATTGGCGCTGGCGGCAAAGGTAAACGTCTGGCAGAGAACCACATCCCCCGCTGCGACGCCCGCCAGCCGCAGTGCGAGGTGCAGGCCCGACGTGCCGCTCGCCACGGCAACGCACGGACGGCCGATGAACGCCGCCATCGACGCCTCGAACTCTTCGATTGCCGGGCCCGCCGTAGAGATCCAATTCGTATCGAATGCGTCAAGCAGCGATTCCCGCTCGGCTCTCCCGACATCGGGCGGAGACAGCAGGATGCGCGGAGGCAAGCTCATGAGCATCTATCGGCATACGCCGCGAAAAACTGCACAGCGTCGTGCGGAAATGTGCCCGTTTCATCTTCTGCAATAGGGATTGTTTGGGAAACCCGCGCCCTCGGAAGATTCGCCGTGCGGAACGGCCGTGCGCTCGGCTACGAGTCAGGCGAGCCGTAATTGCAATTGCGCTGTCCCGGTCCTGGCATGCACTGGGGCGACGAGAAAGTTGCCGCATCGCGTCGGGCGTGGCTTGTCTCCGGGCCAAGCCGTACGGCTCGGACGCCCTTGGAACCCTGGAAGAGCAGCACGGAGGCTATTCTTTTTTCTGCGTGGTCGCTCCCAGTACCTTCTCCGCATAATAGTTCATCACTTTCGCCTCATTTCGGGCGATCTCATAGTAGGCGGCCTGCAATAGCTGATCCTTGCGGTTCACCAGGGTGCTTCGGATGTTCTGCTGCACCCGCGGATCATTGAGTTCGCGCTGCCCGGCAGGCTCGCGCGAGATCAGCCGGAAGATGCGGAATCCCTCCGGCGTGGTGATGATCGCGGAATTCTGCCCAGGTTGGAGGGACGTGACGACGCGGCGCAAGTCCGCGCTGGCGTTGGCCAGAGCGGATTCCGGAATGAATCCGATATCGCCGCCATTCTGGTTGGTGGCGGAATCCTCTGAGTAATTCTGGGCTAGCATGGCGAAATCTTCACCCTGCTTGAGGCGGGCATCGATCATCTGGATCTTGCGGCGCGCCGATTCGACGTCGGTAGCGTTGTCGTTCTTCAGGTTACGAACCTCATCGTCGGCCCGCGGCGTCACTAGGATCTGCGCAATGTGGAATTGCGGTTCCGCCAGGTTGAAGCCGGCCTTATTCTGCTCGTAGAACTCCTTCACGTCCTGGTCTGAGATGTTGACGCGCGAGGTGATCTCCTTGTTGAAAAGGCGGCGAACGCTCAAATCCCGGCGAATCTGTGTCTTCAAATCGTCGACGGTAAAGCCGCGCGCCTCCAATTGCTTCTGGAACTCTTCCTGCGTATAGGGCGCCCGGAATTCGTTCAGCTTGGCTTCCACGTCCGCATCCACCGCAATCAAACTCTGCTTTTCCGCCCGCTGCATCATGATTTCGCTATCGATCATGTCCCGCAGCAATTGCAGCTTCTGCCGGAGGATTTCATCGTCCTCCTTGACGCTGGGCTGGTTCGGAAAGCTGCTCTTGTAAAACTTGGTCAGTTCCTCCATGGTGATGGCCTTGTCGTTCACCACGGCAACGACATTGTCCGGTACCGAAGGCTTGCAGCTCACAAGCAATACGGAGAGGGCGAGAGTAAACAGTAGAAGGCTTCGCATGGAGGTCACAACGCATTCCATTTTACATTCGGTTTGATATCGGCTGCCTCGAAAGCGGGAATAAATTCGCATCTGAGTCGTGAATTCGCCGGGCTTCCATGTCTTCCCTGCCGGAGAAATGCTTCAGGAAGCCTATAAGTACGTTCCAGGACTACTGAAGCTGTGAACCATTCTTTACCAAAAATGTTCTTAACTGATCTCGAGGAGGAGTAGTTTTCGCCTCATTGGATGACAGAAATTAGTACGCTCGCTCTAAACGTACTATGCGTTTTCGATTACAGTAGAGATGATCACTAGTATCTAATCGGAGCGGAGCGGTCGAAACGCAATCAGGAGTCGCGTGCCGCTGCCTGGTCTCGGGAGCGTGCGGGAGGAGCCCTGCCGCAATCGCCGGCTGGCGGAGTTCACGCCTCGCCCCTGCGGCGCCTAAGTTTTTGGTTCGAAGGGAATCGCCTGGATAGCGGATGTTCACGATGTACCCGGAGAGTGAAAACCGAATCCTCGAGTTCTTTTCTGGCTGCGTCCTTGCGATGCAGACGATGAGCACCGCTCCGTTCTCGGAGTCGCTGGTTCTCGCTCTGAAGCAACTTGCGGAGGTGGCGCTGATCGACCGCGTGAGCGTCTTTGAGTTGCCGCCGCCCGCGGCCGGCGCCCCACCGATCCCCACGCTCGTGGCGGAATTCCGCAGAGAACGGAGAAGTTCCGCATATTCCCCGTCGTTTCTTTCGGGAACGGAGTGGAACGCGCAATGGTACGCGGACCTGCAGCAGGACCGCGTCGTGGAGGGTTCGAACGGCGAGGCGGTGAATCCGGATGCGAGCAAGCCCCCAACGCAAAGCGTCCGCCGCCGGTCCGTGGTTGCGGTGCCCATCGAGGTGGAAGGGATACTCTGGGGATTTCTGAGGATGGATTTCATCCACGGTGGGATCGTCTGGACCAGTCAGCACGAAGGAGTCGCTCGAAGCTTTGCCGGGCTTCTTGGCGCTCTACGCAGCCTCCAGACCCGATCGCTTCCGCTGGAGGAGGCGAGTGCTCTCACCTTGAACCAGTTGGCCGGGGAGCGGGAGATTGCGTTCGAACTCGACGCGAAGGGGAACTGGTCATTTCTTTCTCCTGCCTGGGACCGGTTGACGGGTTACCGCGCACAGCGGGCGTTGGGTAGCCATCATTCGCAATACTTCCAGTCTTATCGCGAGGGCGTGGAAGGCGAATTGGTCCGGTTGGACTTTCTGGATGGGATGGGCGCATCCGGCACCCACGCCGGCGAGGCCGTATTGAAGGCGGAAGACGGGTCGCATTTGTGGGTTTCTTTCCTGGTGACCCGGCTCCCCGCCAAGGATGGCTTCCCGTTGCGCTACCAAGGAGTTCTTGCGGATATCCGGAACCGGAAGACCTTGGAAGCGCAGGAGAAGGCGTCCGCCCGGGAGTTGCAGTCCAAGAATGCGGAACTCCTGGCCGCGTTGATGGCGGCGCAGAAAGCGACCCGTCTGCAGGGGAACTTCCTGGCGACAATGAGCCATGAGATCCGCACGCCTCTGAACGGAGTCCTGGGGATGACCTCGCTGCTCTTGCAGACCTCCCTCGATCGGAGACAGAGGGAGTTCGGCCAGGCAATTCAATCGTCCGCGGAGTCCCTGCTTTCGATCGTCAACTCGATTCTGGATTACTCGAAACTCGAAGCGCAGAGAGTGGATCTCGAAGAGGTTTATTACAACCCGCGGGACCTGGTGGAGGACGTTTGCGCAGGTCTTGCCGAACCCGCTTCCCGCAAACGCATCGATTTGGTGGTGCACACCCTCTTCCCGATTCCGGATATGGTCCTAGGAGATCCGGGCAAAGTGCGCCTGGTGCTCATGAACTTGATCGGGAACGCCATCAAGTTCTCGAAAAAAGGCGAGGTGGGCATCGTCGTTTCCTGGGAGCCGCTGGTTGAGGATACCGGCGAACTTCGTCTCGAAGTGATCGACTTCGGGATCGGCATGTCGGAGGAGACAATGGAGCGTCTCTTCCATCCGTTCAGTCAAGCGGGTCCGGCGACGTCGCGCATTTACGGAGGCACCGGGCTGGGGCTTGCCATCAGCAAGCAGTTCTGTGAACTGATGGGCGGTGAGATCCGGGTCGAGAGCAAGCTCGGCGCAGGCTCCCGTTTCCGGGTTCTGTTGCGGACTTCCGGCACCTCGATGGTGGAGGGTGGCTGGCAGACGCCCGCGGAAACGGAGGCATTTCGTGGGAAGCGCGTCCTTCTCGCGGGAGCGGGGGATTTGGCGGCGCAATCGTGGTTTACCGCCCTGCTCGAGTGCGGCTTGCACATGCAGCGCAGCCAAGGGCTTCGCGACACGCTCGAGTTCCTTTCGAAGGAAACGGCGAACAGGCTCACGGACGTGGCCGTGTTTGACACCAAGGGATTGGAGGGTGGCGCGTCGGAGATCAATCGCGGAATCCGTCTGGTGACCCAGAACCCACAACTCCTGCTTGTACTGCTCGATTCCATTCATAGCCCCGTGGATCGCAGCGTATTAAATGGAGTGGAACCGCTCCTCGTGCTCCGGAAGCCGATTTCGCCATATCGGGCGCTCGCTAAGATCGCCGCCGCTCAAGCCGCGCTGCCCCAGACGCCCCGCAAACCGATCCAGCGGCTCACCAATGTTGTCCGGGAGACACAAGCAGTGGAGGCCCCCGCCTTGGTGTTCGCCGCGAGTGAAGCGAGGCGAAAGGGGCTCGGCTATCTGATGCGCCAGTTCTCCATGAGCTTTGTCTCCGCGGATAATTTTCAAGACTTGATCCAACACGCGGCCCATGGAGAATTCAACTTCATCCTGCTGGATGCGGACCTTGGAGTCCACACCGAACTGGAAGTGGCGCAGAAACTGCGAAGCGCCTTGGGCGCCTCCATGCCGCCGCTGGTCGGAACCGTCGATGGCAGCGCTTCGAGAGCGTTCCTCGTGAATGCGAAGTTGTTCGATGTGGTGCTCGATGAGGGCTTTCAGAGAGAAGACCTTAGCCGCGTGGTGAGCCAGTTCTCTTCCCTGCGTTCGTCCACGCTGCGCGCGTCTGTTTCCTAGTGAAAAACACAGCGTAAGTAGTTGGAAATCGGAAATTTAGAGAGTTGCAGGTAAGTATGCTCCTGGCTGAGCCTCGTGCGCCGATGCGTAAAGTAGGCGATGATGGATTTCGGAGTGTCGATTTGCCGCCCTACCGCGATTCAACGAAATGGCAGGTGATGGGGTGTTGCTGAGGTGACGGGATAATCCTGAGTTGCCGCCAGGAACAGAGGGATTCATCCTCGCGGCCTCCGCGATTGCCGGCTGTCACGGCGGCTACCCTACGTTGCCTGGAGAACGATCTATGCCAGTCACCCAGAATAGGATTCCAGGAACCGCCCTGGATTCGAAGACCATCCTTGAACGCATTCGCTTCCACCTTCGCTATTCGATCGGCGTTCGGAAGGAAGACGCCACTCCGTACGCGCTTTTCAAAGCCTTTGCCTTGGCCGTTCGTCAGGAATTGCTCGATCTGCACCACACCACGCAGGAGCGCTACAGGGAGTCGCAAACCAAGCGGGTCTACTATCTTTCGCTCGAATTCCTGATTGGCAGATCGCTCGAAAATAATCTCATTGCGCTCGACCTTTACGACATCTTCGCGGAAGCGGCCCGGGAATGGGGAATCGAGTTGAGCGAGATCGCCAATACGGAACCGGATGCGGCGTTGGGGAACGGCGGGCTCGGCCGCTTGGCCGCATGCTTTCTCGATTCGATGGCTACCCTCGGCGTTCCGGGCTTTGGCTACGGAATCAACTATGAGTATGGGCTGTTCCGCCAGCAGATCCGGCGGGGCTATCAGGTAGAGATGCCGGACCACTGGCGCATGGAAGATTCTCCCTGGCAGGTGGAAATGTCCAGGGATGCCCTCTACATTCCGGTTTACGGCCGGGTGGAGGATGGAGTCGACCGGGATGGCAATTACAACCCGATGTGGATGGAGTGGAGAATTCTCGTCGGCGTCCCCTACGACATGCCCGTGATCGGTTATGGCGCGAAGACGGTGAACTACCTGAGGCTGTACACCGCGCGGGCCTCCGATGAGTTTGATATCCAGATCTTCAACCAGGGCGATTACATCCGGGCCGTGGAACAGAAGATTGAATCGGAAAAAGTATCGAAAGTGCTTTATCCTTCCGACGCCATCGCCACCGGCCGCGAACTCCGCCTCTTGCAGGAGTACTTCCTGGTGGCCTGCTCTCTCCGGGATATCATGGATCGCTTCCGGCGGGATTTCGACGATATCCGGCTGCTTTCGGAAAAGGTGGCTATTCAACTCAACGATACCCACCCATCTCTGGTGATCGCGGAACTGATGCGGATGCTCGTGGATGAGCGCGGTCTGGAGTGGGACCTGGCATGGCAGCTCACCAAGGCGACATGCGGCTATACGAACCACACCTTGCTGCCCGAGGCGTTGGAAAAATGGCCGGTGGCGCTCCTCGAAAAAGTGCTGCCGCGGCACATTCAGATTATTTACGAGATCAACTCGCGCTTCCTCAAGGAAGTGGAGCGGCGCTGGCCGCACAACGGCGGGATGGTTCAGCGCATGTCGCTCATCGAGGAATGGCCGGAAAAGCAGGTGAGGATGGCGCATCTCGCTATCGTCGGATCCCACTCCGTGAACGGCGTGGCGGCCCTGCATTCCGATCTGATCAAGAGCAAGCTGGTACCGGATTTTTATCAGCTTTATCCCGCGCGCTTCAATAACAAGACGAACGGTGTCACGCAGCGGCGTTGGATGAAAGTGGCGAACCCCGGGTTGACGAAGTTGATCAGCGATCACATTGGAGAGGGGTGGATCACCGATCTTCAGCAACTCAGGGGCCTCGAGCGATTCGCGGGCGATAGCGGCTTCCTCGACGAGTTCGCGCGGGTGAAGCAGGTGAACAAGCTGCGGGTGGCGCAGCGCGTCAAGAGGGATACGGGCATCGTCGTGGATCCCGCATCGATGTTCGGCGTGCTCGCGAAGCGCATTCACGAGTACAAGCGGCAATTGCTGAATGTGCTGTACGTCATTCACCAGTATTTCCGGATCCTTGACGAGGGGCACGTCCCGAAGTCGTCCCGCACGTTCCTTCTGGCCGGTAAGGCCGCTCCCGGCTACTACATGGCCAAGCTCATCATCCGCCTGGTGCATGGCGTGGCGGAGGTCGTGAACAACGACCCCAAATGCAAAGACCTCATCCGCGTGGCGTTTCTGCCGGATTACAAGGTTTCGATTGCGGAAGCCTTGATCCCGGGGGCGAACTTGAGCGAGCAGATCAGCACCGCCGGCAAGGAGGCGTCCGGAACCGGCAACATGAAGTTCGCCATGAACGGCGCGCTCACCATGGGAACGCTGGACGGAGCGAACATTGAGATTTTGGAAGAAGTGGGAGCGGAGAATTTGTACATCTTCGGCCTCACCGCGGAACAGGTCAGTTCCATGCGCATGAAGGGAAGTTATAACCCGTGGAAGTATCTCGAAACGAATCCGGAGATTCGTAGGATCGTGGATGCGCTCTCCGGGAATCTCTTCTGCCAGGGTGAACAGGAAATTTATCGGCCGATCGTGGACACGCTGACGCACGGAGGAGATCCGTACTTTCACTTCGCGGACTTCAGTGCTTATGTAGCCGCGCAAGAGGCCGCGGAGGCCGATTACCAGGATGCTCGGGCCTGGAACCGCCGCGCCGTGTTGAATGTGGCGCGCATGGGCAAGTTCTCGAGCGACCGCACCATTCAGCAGTATGCGCGCGACATTTGGAAGATCCCCGCAGCTTCAGGAAGCGGCGATTAGCACGCCGCGCAGGAGAAGGGGGGAGCGCCTTGTCGGCAAAATCGCCACGCGAAAAATTGCTCGAGTTGATGTCCGGAGAGTTTGCGGTCCATCAGGGCTCTCCGAAACCCATGGGCGCAACGCCCATGAGAAGCGGCATCAACTTCGCGATCTATTCAAAACGCGCCTCATCGGTGCGCCTGGTCCTGTTCTATCCCGGAGACGCGGAGAGTCTGCTCGAATTGCCGCTGGACCCGAACCGGAACCGGACGGGCAACGTGTGGCACATCTATCTCCAGGGGATAGACCCCAGGGTTGAGTACGCCTACAGCCTGGACCTGAAACCTAACCCGAAACCCCACCTGCACCGGTTTTATCCGGATGCGATCATGCTTGACCCCTATGCCAAGGCCGTTACCGGCGGCGAGGCATGGAGAGGCGATGAGAAGCGGCGCACCAGCGCTTGGCCCAATCCGCGGCCCCGCCGCTCCCTCGTAGTGGATGACCTCTTCGAATGGGAACTCGATCAGCCTCTCAATGTGCCCCTCGCGGATTCCGTCCTCTACGAGCTGCATGTGCGCGGCTTTACGGCGCACAACTCCGCGAATGTGGGGCGTCCGGGCACGTACCTGGGGCTCACGGAAAAGATTCCATACCTCAAGGAACTGGGCGTTACCGCCGTGGAACTGCTGCCGGTCACCGAGTTTGAGGAAGTCGAAGAGCCGCGTTACAACCCAAAAACGAAAGAGCGCCTGGTGAACTTCTGGGGCTACAATCCCATCTCTTTCTTCGCGCCGAAATCGAGCTATTCCTCCAACCCGTTCTTTGGCTCTCAGGTACGCGAGTTCAAGGAGATGGTGAAGCGCTTTCACCAGGCAGGCATCGAAGTTATCCTCGATGTGGTGTTCAACCACACCGGTGAGGGCGACGAACGCGGTTCCACCACATCGTTCCGGGGGATCGACAACGATACCTACTACATGCTCGATCCCGATACCGGGCGATACCTCAACTATTCCGGCTGCGGCAATACCCTGAACTGCAACCACCCGGTCGTGCGCAACATGATCGTGGATTGCCTGCATTACTGGGTCACCGAGATGCACGTGGATGGCTTTCGCTTTGATCTGGCATCAATTCTCGGCCGGGGGCAGGATGGATCGGTACTGGCCAATCCGCCTCTGCTCGAGAACATCGCCGGCGACCCCATTCTCGCCGACACGAAGTTGATCGCCGAAGCGTGGGATGCCGCGGGCCTGTATCAGGTCGGGTCGTTTCCCTCCTGGGGCCGCTGGGCGGAATGGAATGGAAAGTTCCGGGACGAAGTGCGGCGTTTCCTGAAGGGAGACCCCGGCATGGCGCCGGAACTCGCGAAGCGCCTGATGGGAAGCCCGGATCTGTATCGGTCAAGCGAACGCCAACCCTATCACAGCATCAATTTCATCACCGCCCACGACGGCTTCACGCTGAACGATCTCGTGAGCTTTAACGACAAGCACAATCTAGCCAACGGAGAGAACAACAGCGACGGCGCGAGCACCGAGGCCAGTTGGAACTGTGGTGTTGAAGGGGAGACTTCGGATCCGGCGGTGCTCCAGTTGCGTCAGCAGCAGATGAAGAACTTCGCGGCCATCTTGTTGCTCTCCCACGGTGTCCCGATGATCCTCGCGGGCGACGAGTTCGGCCGTTCGCAGAAGGGAAACAGCAACGCGTACTGCCAGGACAATGAGATCAGTTGGGTGGATTGGCGGATGCGCAAAAAGAACGCGGAGCAGTTCCGCTTCTTCCAGCGCTTAATCGCGTTTCGTAAGTTGCACAAGATCCTGCGCTGCGAACGCTTCGCCGACGATCCCACGCAGAGCAACTGCCGGATTCACTGGCACGGTGTGAAATTGCACGAGCCCGATTGGAGCTACAATTCCCATACCCTGGCGGCGCATTTCTTTGGAGGCTCGGACCGGCGCCACGACGGGCATATCTACTTCATCACGAACGCGCATTGGGAGCCCCACGAGTTCCAGTTGCCCGTGCTCGGCGGATACCACTGGCACCGCTTCGCCGACACCTCGCTGGCTCCTCCCGACGACATTGCAAGGCCCAACTTTGAGGTGGAACTCGGGAATCAGACGACATACGTTGTGGCGCCCCGCAGCGTGGTCATTCTGGTGGGCAAGTAGCGGCCGTCCCGACGGTTCTACACAAATTGCACGGTGGGCGGTGCTTCGGGTATCTGCGTTCTGCGCCGCCGGGTCTGCCGAACCACCATCGAATGGCGGCGAAACTCGTCGCGCTTTTCCGGGAAATCCAGCCGGTGATGAGCACCGCGGCTTTCCTCGCGCGCGAGGGCGCTTCGGGCAATCAGCTCGAGCACCATTTTCATGTTACGCAGTTCGAAGTCGCCGCGCGTGGGGTGGGTCTTCTTCAAGGATGGGTCCGCGCCCAGGCGTGCGAGCAGCGTTTCCAGGCGGGGCCGGTCTCTCAAGAGGCTGCAATTTTCCCAGGCGAGCGTCCGCAGCGCCATCGTCTCCATTCCGGAAAACGTGAGTTCTTCGAGTGGTTCCCCTTTCACTGGTGTGACGCGCGCCCATCGCTTCATCGCGCTTCCCGCCAGCGTGCCGAAGACCAGCCCTTCAAGCAGCGAATTGCTGGCCAGCCGGTTCGCGCCATGCACTCCGGTGCAGGCGGCCTCGCCCGCGACATAGAGTCTCTGCAAACTGGTCATTCCAGACAGGCCGGAACGCACGCCTCCCATCGCGTAATGCGCCGCCGGGGTAACCGGCGCGGGGTCCGTGGCCAGATCGATGCCAAACGATTTGCACGTGGCGTAGATCATCGGAAAGCGGGCGGCGATGAACTTGCCTTCGAGGTGCGTAAGGTCGAGCAGAACATGGTCGGTTCCAGTCGCCTCGGCCTCGGCGACAATGGCGCGCGCCACCACATCGCGCGGGGCGAGTTCGAGCATCGGCGAGTAGCGCTCCATGAAGCGCTCTCCCCGGATGTTGCGCAGATAAGCACCCTCTCCGCGCAAGGCCTCCGAGAGCAGAAATCGGGGTGCGCCGGGGATCATGAGCGCGGTGGGATGAAACTGCACAAACTCCAGATCGCTCAGTTCCGCGCCCGCTCTCCACGCAACCGCCACCCCATCGCCGGTGGCGACATCCGGGTTCGTCGTATCACGAAAAATCCGGCCCATGCCACCCGTTGCCAGCAAGACCGCGCGGGCGTGAATCGGCGTGAGCCGTGCGGAGGCTTCGTCAAAAAATACAGCTCCGCCCACGGCCCCGTCTTCGACAATCAGATCCGTAATCGCGGTGAAACTGCGAATTTGGATGGAGGGAATCGACGCCGCTTTCTGGTACAGAGTCCGGGCCATCTCCCGCCCCGTGGAATCCCCGTGAGCGTGCAAAATCCGGTTGCGGCTATGCGCGCCTTCCCGCCCAAAAGCCAGCCGGATGCCGTCCCGGTCGAACTCGACACCCCATTCGAGCAGGCGTTGAATCGCGCCGGGGCCTTGCTGGACAAGGGCCTGCACCGCAACGGGATCGCATAGACCGTCGCCGGCGGCAAGGGTGTCTTGTTCGTGGAGCGCTACTTCGTCGTCGTCGCTGATCGCGACCGCCACGCCTCCCTGGGCATAGGCAGAGGACGATTCCCATAGGCTGTCTTTCGCCACCACGAGCACTTCACCGGCATCAGAAAGCTCGATGGCGGCTTGCAGTCCGGCGACCCCAGCACCTATCACGAGAAAGTCAGGGGTCATCTCAGCCAAATTCTAGCACCTCG
>JADLCF010000215.1 GCA_020847315.1 Bryobacterales bacterium
CCCCTCTCTGCCAACATGATTGAGACACCTACCCCATCCGGAATTACTGACCTTGAGGGGGCGGAGAAGATGAGTCAACATGATTGGCAACGTGAAACGCATTCAAGATCCACACCAATCCGGCTTTGCAGCCTCGCAGCGCAGGCCGGGTGAGCGTCGCGAGACCGGACGTCTCTTCCGCGCAGCGGGCGCTGTCCGGGGAGAGAGGCTACGATTACACACCAGCCGGCCTGGACTCTAAGCTTGGCTTCGATCAAGCTTGCGGTTCAGAGATCAACCGCGGTAGGCGTCCTTGCGATTCTGGACGCGGTTGACGCGGACGGTGGCGGAATCGGGGTAGGAGAAACGGACGCGCCAGTCGCCGACGCGGAGGCGGAACTCGGGCGGATCGATGCCTTGCAGCTTCTTGATGTTGCCGGTGTTGGTTTGAACGAGACGCTGGAGGGCGGCGGCGATGAGCAAGCGGGTGGCGCGGTCCAGTCCCGCCAGATCGGCCTTAGCCTGATCGGCGAGGACCATTTTCCTCACAAAGGGTCCTTGTAGTTGGTGACTTCCTCCATGGTGAAGCCGAGTTCGGTGACGGCCTGCTCGAAGGGCGTGCCCTGGTTGTGCTTGAACCATTCGCGCGAGGCTTCGATGTCGCGGCGCTCTTCCTCGGTGACGGGTTCGTCGTCGATCCCGGCGGTGGCCAGGGCGCGGTCGAACGGATCGAGCATGACTTCGAGTAGCCCGACGACGGCGGAGAGCTTTTCCGGGGCCAGGCGCTCGATCATGCCGTGCGCGTGCTGCTTCTGTTGCTGAGTAAGCTCTGTGTTCATGGTGTCCTTCCGCCGTTCATAGCTCGGCCATCACGCGGCTGACCTTGGAGCGCTTGACCAGGCTGCCGAGCACGATCACCAGCGCCTTCTGATCTTCATCGGAAAGATGATCGACTTTCTGGTAGAGCCGGTGCAACTCTGGGTTGTGAATCCGGACATCACCGCCGCCCGAATCCTGTCTTCCGGCGAGTTCGTCGAGAGTGACATTCAGGATGTCGGCGATTTTGACAACAGTATTACGGTATTAGTTTATCCAATCTCGTGTCGTAATGAGCGAGGACGGGCGGGGAAATGAGGCGGCGTTGGTTTACGAGGCGGCGCCGGTTTACGAGGTGGCGCTGGGGCGGCTGTCGCAGGTGACCAACGGATATGGCACAAGCTTCGCCAAGACATCGACGATTGCCTACAACGATCATGCGAACACGGTGACGGTGACGGACGCGGAAGCGCCGCGGATCCCGGGCGCAATCGGCTCGGAGTCCGTGACGCGCTATGAACCTGTCAACTGCTTTTCCACCCCGAACTGCCTTTTCCTGAACGCATCGCCTGGCCCAAGAGCCCGCGGGCTGCGCGTAGCGGTAAGGTTCGTTGCGCCGCAGCATGTGCCAGGCGATCGCGACCAGCTTACGCGCCGTGTCCACGACGAGCAGCCAGCGGGCGTGGCGGGCGAGATCGTCGCCCACGGTTTGGATCTCCTTCTCGACGGAGGCGCGGCTGGCGCAGCACCTCAAGGATGTGCGGCTCATTCTTTCGACCGGTGGTGAGCTGGCGCTTACCTTCCCTTGTCCGAGGTGCATGAGAGGCTGCTTAGCGGGGCGGTGGGACGCGGCCCCGGCGGCATGGATAGCTCGGCGGCGAAGGCACTTTTCGAGGAGCCCTCCGCCTGAGGCTGCGTTCCGCGTTCGAAGACGGTTCTCCGCCGCCTCCTCGGCGCCCCGTTTCGCCCGAAACCAAACGGGCGGAGCCTGCCGCGTGTGCGGGCGCTTGCAATTTGATAAGGGTAAGGGTGAGACCGCCGTGGGTTATGGCATCCATTTCGGGTTCGCACTATTGCTGGCCGTTTGCGCGGCGGCGCAGCAGAAGTACTCGGTGGAGGGCCGATTTCACCCTCCGGCGATGGGCACGGTGAGCGTGAGTGCGGCGGCGTCCCCCTTCACAACGTCTGTGTTGAGCGACCAAGGGGGGCGGTTCCGCGTGCGCCATCTGGCCGAGGGCTCCTATACGCTGCGGATTTTCGTTCCCAGCCGCGGGGAAGCAAGCCGCACGATTGTTCTGGGCCCCTCCACCGTGGACAAGAAGGGGCGGCTTCGCGTGGACCTCGCGATGGACGAATCCGCGCTGGACCGGGAAGCGGCGCTGAACGTCTCCGCCCGGCAGCTTTCGATCAAACCGGAGGCACAGCGCGCGTTCGCGGATGCCCTGAAGCGCCTTTCGCGCAATGAGGTGGATGAGGCGGAGGCGAAATTGCGGGAGGCGGCGCAGATCTCCCCGCAGTTCGGCGAAGCGTGGAACCAACTGGGAACGCTCGCCTACCATACCAAGCGGTATTCCCTCGCGGAAGAAATGTTCCGCAAGGCCCTAGAGACCGACGGGCAACTGTACGCGCCGCTGGTGAACCTGGGGGGCGTGCTCATCAACCTGGGCCGAAACCGGGAGGCGGAGCAATACAACCGCCACGCCGTGCTGCGCAAGCCGGAGGATGCGCTCGCGCACGCTCAACTCGGCATGACGCTGCTATATCAGGGGAAATTCGCCGAGGCGGAAACGAGCCTTCGGGAAGCGATTCGCCTGGACCCGGCCCACTTCTCATACCCGCAGCTTTCGCTCGCGGAAGCGCTGCTTCGCCAGGGGAAACCCCTTGCATGCGCGGATGCGCTCGAGGATTTCCTGCGCGTGAACCCGGACCTCCCGGCGGGGGACGCCCTACGGGAGCGAATCCGCCAGCTTCGAACCAATCCCGCAACCGCGCGCTAGAACCGGATGGAATCGCCGGACGCCAAGCGGTGAGGGGTGGGTCTCTCCAAGCCGGAGGCGCGCTTCCTCCAGACGAGAGAGCGCGACGCCGAAAAAGCAAGTGACAAACGGCCTCCGCTGAGGATACACTAGAAATTCGATCTACTTTCGGGGGATTGATCGAATCGCCCGATCCCAATGCGTACAACGAAGGATGTTGCAGCAAGGTGAAGAACAGTAATTCGCAATGGAAGCAGGTGCTGGGAGACCGGATCCCAGCCGAACTCGGAACGGAACTCGATATTTTCGAGAATGAGATCTTGCTCCGGAAACAGGGCAAGATCGATGAGAAGGTATTTTCCGAAACGCGGCTGCGGCGGGGCACCTATGGGCAACGCTACGACAATGGGCAGCGGCACGACGGCATCGAGAGCCGCACGCTCAGCTACCCGAGCGAACTGCTCACGAAAGGCCCATCGACGCTCTGGGATGCGCCGGGCATGCAGCGCATTAAGATTCCGTTCGGGGGGTTGAACGCGCGGCAGATCGAAGTGCTGGCGGAACTGGCCGAGGAATACTCGGACGGCATCGCGCACGTGACGACGCGGCAGGACGTGCAGCTCCACTACGTGCACATTGACGATACGCCGACGATCATGCGGCGGCTGGCCGCAGTGGGGATCACGACGCGAGAGGCGTGCGGCAATACGGTGCGCAACGTGACGGCCTGCCCCCTTGCCGGCATCTGCCGCGATGAGGCCTTCGACGTTACCGAGTACGCGAAACAGTGCGCCTACTACCTGCTGGGGCATCCCGATACGCAGCAGTTCGGGCGCAAGTTCAAGATTGCGTTCTCCGGCTGCGAGGAGAACCCGTGCGCGCTCGTTCGGATCCACGATCTCGGCTGCATTGCGCGCGTGCGGGAAATGGATGGGAAGGTGGAGCGGGGATTCTCCGTGTATGTCGGGGGCGGGCTGGGTCCGGTGCCTTACGTGGCGAAGCTCTTCGAGGAGTTTCTGCCAGTGCGCGAGCTGCTGCCGGTGGCGCAGGCCATGGGGCTGGTGTTTGCGCGGTTGGGCGAGAAGAAGAACCGCAACACGGCGCGCATGAAATTTCTGGTGGCCAAACTGGGCCTCGACGAGTTTAAGCGTCTTGTGATGGAAGAGCGCGCGAAGCTCGAATACGATCCGCGCTGGGATACGTTCGCGGAGGCGGGCGCGCTTCCGCCGGAGCAGCCGCTGCGGGCGGCGGGGCTGGTGCAGATTGAAGCCGCGCCCACGGAGTACGCCACCTGGAGCGCTTCGAACGTCTACCGGCAGCGCCAGGCCGGGTACGTCACGGTGACCGTGGCGCTGCCGCTCGGCGACATCACAGCGGACCAGCTTCGCGGGTTGGCCGATATCGCGCGTAAGTATATTCAGGAGACGATCCGGACGACGGTGGAGCAAAACATCGTGCTGCGCTGGGTTTCGGAAACCGATCTGCCGGCGGTTTACGAAGAACTGAAGGCGCTCAAGCTGCATGCGGCGGGCGCGGGGAGCATCATCGATATCGCTTCGTGCCCTGGGACGGATACGTGCAAGCTCGGCATTTCCTCCTCGCGCGGGTTGGCGGGGGAACTGCGGATGCGCCTTGCGGAGAGTAGCGTTGCGGCGGAGGAGACCGTGCGCAACCTGCGCATTAAGGTGAGCGGCTGCTTCAATTCCTGCGGCCAGCATCACATTGCCGATTTGGGCTTTTACGGCGTGAACCGCAACAAGGGTGGGGTGGCGACGCCGCACTTCCAGGTGGTGCTGGGCGGGCAGTGGACGGAGAACGCGGGGTCTTACGGATTGGCAATCGGCGCGGTGCCTTCGAAGCGAGTGCCGGAGGCGGTCACTCGCATTACGAGCCGCTACGTGAACGATCGCGAGGCGAATGAGAGCTTCCAGGCGTTTATCCGCCGTATCGGCAAAGCCGAGTGCAAGAAGATGATCGACGACTTGGGCGATATCCCGCCCTTTGCGCTCGACCCTTCGTACTACTCGGATTGGCACGACCCGCGCGTGTACACGATCAAGGACATGGGGACGGGCGAGTGCGCGGGCGAAGTGATCTCTGCCATTGACTTCCAACTGACCGCTTGCGAGCGGGAAGCCTTTGAGGCGCAACTGGCGCTCGAGGGCGGGAACGTGGAGAAGGCGGCGCGGATCGCGTATGAAGCGATGCTGCACGGCGCGCAGGCGCTGCTTGCATGGCGCATGCTGGCGCATGACGGAACGCCGGATTCAATCGTCGAGGCGTTCCGCACGCATTTTTACGACACGCAGCATTTCTTCGATCCGTTCGCGGGCGGGAGGTTCGGACAGTATTTCTTCCGCGCGCATGAAAGCCGGGACGAGGTGAAGAGCGAAGAGCAGGTACACCGGCTGATCGAAGAAGCACAACTGTTCATCGAAGGCTGCCACGCCTGCTACCTGAAACTCTCCGCCGAACCGGTCGCCGTATAAGGAAGCTATTTCGATGCAACACGTGAATATCAAGCTCTTCGCGGAGCAGCCGTACCCGAAGCGGATTGCCGGGGCGATCCCCGTCTTTCACCGCTGGATTCAACAGCGGAGCCTGCCTGGCGTGCTGATTGACGTAGCCGACTACGCGCATGTGCCGGACGGGCCGGGAGTGCTGCTGGTTGCGCACGAGTTCGACATCGGCCTAGATGAGGGCGAGGGGCGGCTGGGCGTGCTCTACAACCGGAAACTGCCTACGGCCGGGAGCGGGTTGGAATCGCTCCGCGCGGCGTACGGATTTGCGCTGGATGCGGCGAAACGGCTTGAGGCTGAACCGGAGTTCGCCGGGCAGCTTCGATTCCACACAGACCGCCTGCAGGTGACGCTCAACGACCGGCTGCTCTACCCGAACACGGATGAAACGGCGGAAGCGCTGCGCGACGATCTTGACCTATTTTTTGCCGAGGTATTGGGGGGAGCGCCCTCGACGGTGGAGCGAAATTCCGATCCACGGGCGCGTTTTTCCGTGACAGCGAGGAAGTGACAGCCACATAGTAGCGGGGAGCGATTTCAGGCGGGAAATCTAGAAAGCCCTTGGGCTGCCGAGAGTTACCCGGTTATAGTGAATGTACGGCAGAATTTCTGGAAACACTTCGTTCCTTGCAGCACTCGCCAAGTTCGGGGCCAATTCGGTGTCTACGACGTGCGAACGAAGTCTGCTAATCCAAGGATGACGAATAGAAATATGCGACATACACTTCTGGTTTTGCTCCTGCTGGCGGGCGCTCTGGGGGCTTCCGCGGCAACCGTGTTTAACGTCTCCATCGATACGGCATCTCTTGCGGGTACAAGCGGAAATTTGAATTTTCAGGTGGAAGCGCCCGCAGGTGCGGATCCTTTATCGATTGCCTTGAGCGACTTCAACTTTGACGGCGCGTTGGATCCGCTCGACTCGGATCTTTGCTTCGGCGATACGCCGTGCCCGATCTCGGGCCAGATCGGCGTGGACCCCACGGTGAGCTTCGGCAACGATCCCGGCCAGCCTCCGGTGTTCATCGACTACCTGCAACCGGTGGTCTTCGGAAACTTGCTCTCGTTCCGCCTGGTGTTTGCAGGGATGGCATTGGACAACCCGACTTCCCCTTCGCCGGGCGCGACGGAATTCAGGGTGCTTCTGCTCGATACCGCCTTTCAGCCGCTGCTGAGCAGCGATCCGGCAAACGGATCGATCGTCTCGTTCCTGACGGACGATGGCCGAGTGACGGCGGAGAACTTCAGCGCCGCCGGTGAAGCGGATGTGAGCGACGTTCCCGAGCCGGGCGGCGCCGCGCTCGTTCTGCTTGGATTCGGATTACTCCTTGTGAAGGGCCGCGCGTTTCGCTTGAAGCAGATCGCATAGCGCTCTTGAGCGATTTGCGATGAAAATGGCGGGCTTCCTCGCGCGAGGGAGCCCGCTTTCTTTGCCCTGCCTTTCAGTGCGTTACTTTGCCCAGAACCACCGCGTGGCGGGCGCCCGTGGCGGAAGGGATGTTGCCGGGTTGACCGTGGATGCTTGCATAGGCCAAGGCGGCGAAGGCGATGGCCTCTTTGAAATCCGTGGGCAGGTGGAATGGCTCCGTTCCGCCGATGCGCAGGGCCGGCAATTCCGCGGCCAGCAATTCCATAAGGAAGGCATTGTGGCGGCCGCCGCCGGCGACGAGCATCTCCGCCCTGACTGACGTCTCTTCGAGGCGCTCCGGAGCACCCGCAAGGCAGGGAAGGGCGAAGCGCCGCACGCCAAGGGCAATGCTTCGCGCTGTGAGCAGGGTGGCGGTGGCGAGGAGGTCTTCGATCGGGCGGCCTATGGTTTCGAGCGCGCTCACCATGGCGTCTCCGTATTGCTCGCGTCCGGCGGTTTTCGGAGGGGTGGCTGCGTAATAGGGATTGCTTTCCAACTCCCGTTCGACGAATTCCTTGATGGGACGACCGCGTCTGCCGATCCTTCCGCCTTCATCGAATGTTTCCCGGCCGCCCGTTGCGCGGCGGATGAGCGAATCCATCACCATGTTTCCAGGACCGGTGTCGAACGCGATGATTTGTTCCGGACGGGCGCCGGCGGGGATCGCGGTGAGGTTCGCAATGCCGCCGATGTTGAGGGCGATCCGCGGCACGGTGGCATCGCTAAAGACGAGATAGTCGAGGAAGGGAACGAGCGGCGCGCCCTTGCCCCCGGCTGCCATATCGCGCGGGCGGAAGTCCGATACCACGGGTATGCCGAAACGCTCCGCCATCGTGGATGGTTCGCCGATTTGGAGCGTGCCGGCGATGGGCCGGCCGAGATAGAGTTGCGCTTCGCCCTGATGATAGATCGTTTGCCCATGACAACCGATGAGATCGAGCGGGGCGGCGAGACCGCTTGCGCGCATGGCGCGTTCGATGGCGTCGGCGTATAATTCGCCGAGCAGCACGTGCAGACGCGTGAGTTCCGCTGTATGCGCCATGCAGTTCGAGACACCGAGGATCGCTTCCCGGACTTCCGGCGTGTAGGGTTCCGAGTGGGCGGCGAGAAGTGTGAAGCGGAAGGGAGAGAGCTGTTCGATATCGACAATGGCAACGTCGATTCCATCGAGCGAGGTGCCGCTCATGATGCCCGCAACGATCATTGCCGGTTCAACTCCCTTTGCAGTTCGGACAGCAATTGCAGCGCTTCGATGGGGCGCAGTTCGTCGAGGTTGATCTCGCGAATGCGCTCGGCGATTCCGTGCGTGACCGGCTCAAAAAGCTGGATCTGCATCGAGGGCTTCGAGGGGCTGGGCGCGATCTCCTCACTGACCCTGCTCTCCGCCTTCTCGTGCAGTTTGAGGATCTCCCGCGCGCGTAAAATGAGCGATTGAGGGAGCCCGGCGAGGCGCGCTACTTCGATGCCATAACTGCGATCCGCCGCGCCCGGCTCGACGCGCCGCAGGAAGATAATTCTGTCCGCCGCTTCCTTCACTTTCACCTGCAAATTGACGACGCCCGGCAGTCGGTCGGCGAGGACGGTGAGTTCGTGATAGTGGGTGGCGAAGAGGGTTTTCGAACCCAGGCGGCGCTGGATGAACTCGGCCACGCCCCAAGCGAGAGCGAGGCCGTCATAGGTGGCCGTGCCGCGGCCAATTTCATCAAGCAGGATGAGGCTATCGGCGCTTGCGGTATTGAGGATGGCCGCCGTTTCGGTCATCTCCACCATGAAGGTGCTGCGGCCCCGCGCGAGATTGTCCGCGGCGCCGATACGCGTGAAGATGCGGTCCACGAGGGGCAGGAGAGCGGCATCGGCGGGGACAAAGCTGCCCATCTGCGCAAGGAGCGCGATGAGCGCGGTCTGCCGCAGGTAAGTGGACTTGCCGCCCATGTTGGGGCCGGTGATGATGGCCAGGAACTGCTTCTCGCTATCGAGATAGAGATCGTTGGGGATGAAGCGCTGCGAGTCTTCGCGCATCAGCTTTTCGATCACCGGGTGGCGCCCCGCTTCGATGCGCATCACGCCTTCGGACGAGAAGCGAGGACGGCAGTAGGCCGACTCCGTGGCGAGCGTGGCCAGGCCGGTGTGCACGTCGAGCTCAGCGATGGCCGCGGCGGTGGCCTTGATGCGCGCGGCGTAAGAAAGCACAGCTTGGCGAACGGCGTCGAACACTTCCCGCTCGATTGCCAGCATGCGTTCCTCGGCTTCGAGGATTCTCGTCTCCAGTTCCTTGAGTTCCGGAGTAATGAAGCGTTCCGCGTTGACGAGGGTTTGCTTGCGGTCGTAGTCCGCCGGCACGTTGGCGAGGTTCGCCTTCGAAATCTCGATGTAATAGCCGAAGACGCTGTTGAAGCGCACCTTGAGAGAAGCGATGCCGGTGCGCTCGCGCTCGCGGGTTTCGATCTCGGCCAGATAGCGCTTGGCGTTCCGGCTCAGGTCGCGCAGTTCGTCGAGTTGCGGATGATAGCCGTCCCGCACCGTGCCGCCATCGTTGAGGCTGGTGGGGGGTTCGTCGCTAATGGCGGCGCGAAGTAACTCGCGCAACGGAGGAATATCGTCCAGTGCGCCGCTCAACGCGACGAGCCGTTCTGCCTGGCACGCTGGCAGATGGGCGCGAAGGAGCGGCGCCTGTTCCAGAGACTTTGCGAGCGCGACCAATTCGCGCGGGCCGGCCGTGCCCAAGGTGATGCGCGCGAGCAGGCGCTCCACATCCAGCACTCCGCCGAGCAGGAGCGTGAGTTCCCCGCGCGGAATCGTGGCGCGGATCATTTCCGCCACGGCATCCAGACGCGCTTCGATCTCCGCGAGATCGCGGGAAGGGCGCAGCATGCGGCGGCGCAGCAAGCGAGCGCCCATGCTGGTGCGGGTGCGGTCCACTGTGGCGATGAGCGTGGCCTGGCGATTTCCATCGAGGTCCTGAGAAAAGATCGGCTCGAACAGTTCGAGGTTGCGGATGGTGACAGCATCGAGAACGAGGTCCGCGCCACGTTCGAGGAAGCTGGGGACCTCGAGATGGTCGAGCGCGGATTTCTGCGTTTCCCGCAAGTAATGCAGCAGGGCCCCCGCGCAGCCGGTAGCGAGGGGCCGCTCCGCCAGGCCGCAGCCGTCGAGACTCAGCAAGCGGAAGTGCTCGCGAAGGAGTTGGCTCGCATAGGCGGGCTCATGCGTCCACGCCTCGACATCCGTGAGCAGGATGCGCAGCCCGGCGAGAGAATCACCCACGGGCCGCAGCGCATCAGAGACCAGGAGTTCGCGCGCACCGCATTGCTCGATCAACGGCGCGAGTTCCGTGGCATCGGTTTCCGTGGTGCGGAACTCGCCGGTGGAGAGATCCACCCAGGCAAGGCCGGCGCGATCGCCTTGAAGGGTTGCCGCGGCGAGATAGTTGTTCTCCCGGCTCCGCAAGACGTTGGCTTCGGTGGCGGTGCCGGGTGTAACGACGCGGGTGATCTCCCGCCGCACGAGTTTTTTTCCAGGGCCCGGCGCCTCCATCTGCTCGCAAATCGCCACCCGGTAATTGCGCTGCAGGAGCCGGGCAATGTAACCCTCCGCGGCGTGATGGGGCACGCCGCACATGGGGACCGGTTCGCCCTTCTCCTTGCTGCGCGAGGTGAGCGTAATTTCGAGTTCGCGCGCGGCGGTGATCGCGTCGTCGTAAAAGAGCTCGTAGAAATCGCCCAGCCGGAAGAAGAGCAGCGCCTTCGGGGCTTGCTCCTTCGCGGCCAGATACTGGCGCATCAGGGGCGTGGCGGCTTCAACGGACATTGTGCTCCGAGAAGAACGACGCAGGCTTCGCGGCGCCGCTCACGCGTACATCCCCCGCAGGCTGGTGGCGAAGGCCACGCGGTCCACCGCGAGCATGTAAGCAGCCGTGCGGTTGTTGACTTTGTGTTTCTCCGCGAAGGCCAGGGTATCCGTGAAGCCCGCGACCATCAATTCATTGAGGCGCTCATTGACGAGTTGTTCGTTCCAGTAATAACCCTGCCGATTCTGCACCCATTCAAAATAGGAAACCGTGACGCCGCCGGCGTTCGCGAGGATGTCCGGGATGACGAAAATCCCCTTGGAGGCGAGAATCTCGTCGGCCGCGACGGTGGTGGGGCCGTTCGCGCCCTCGCACAGAATCTTGCACTGCAAGCGGTGCGCGTTGGCGGAAGTGATCGTGTTCTCCCTTGCGGCCGGGAGCAAGACATCGCATTGCTGCTCCATCGCGATGTCGAGTGAGATCGCCTCGGCTTCGGGGAAGTCCACGATGGAACCCGTGGCTGCACGATGCTTCATCAGCGCCGGAATGTCGAGGCCGTTCGCGTTGTATAGCGCGCCATCCCATTCGATGATGGAGACGATCTTGAAGCCGCGCTCCTGCATCAGCTTGGCCGACATGCCGCCCACGTTGCCGAAGCCCTGGATGACCACCCGCGTATCTTCCGGCTTCATGGAGAAACGCTTGAGTGCTTCTTCCGTGACGATGCGGCAGCCCCGTCCAGTGGCTTCCGTGCGGCCGCGGGAGCCGCCGAGGTTCAGCGGTTTTCCCGTCACGACCGCGGTGACGGTGTGACGCTGGTGCATGGAGTACGTATCCAT
The DNA here is from genome assembly GCA_020847315.1 of Bryobacterales bacterium. Taxonomy (GTDB): domain Bacteria; phylum Acidobacteriota; class Terriglobia; order Bryobacterales; family Bryobacteraceae; genus JACTMJ01. The sequence continues at coordinate 11,322 of JADLCF010000215.1, forward strand.
GATCCAGGCCATCGTCTGCGCGTTCGTGTTCACGTCGGGCGCGGGAACGTCTTTCTCCGGCCCGATGAATTCGAGGATATTCGCCGTGTAGCGCCGCGTGACGCGCTCCAGTTCGGCCTGCGACATCATGATGGGGTTGCAAATCACCCCGCCTTTGGCGCCCCCGAAAGGCACGTTGACGACGGCGCCCTTCCAGGTCATCCACGCCGCGAGGGCTCGCACTTCGTCGAGCGAGACGTCCGGGGCGAAGCGAATGCCGCCCTTGCCGGGGCCGCGCGCGGTGGAATGATGGACGCGGTACCCGACAAAGACCTCAATGCGGCCATCGTCCAACTGCACCGGAATATAGGTGGTGATTTCGCGCTCGGGAACGCGCAGGACGCGGCGCAATCCGTAATCGAGTTCAAGGCGGTCCGCAGCCTCTGAAAAGCGCGTTTCGGCGGCGAGCCAGGGGTTCAATTCCTGCTCCATGGCCGGGGTTGAGGCGGACGCTGTTTCGCTCATTCGGCAAATCTCTCCATGTCTTTCAGCCATTATGACATCGAAGCCACGGGCGAAGCCTCGCTTTACAATAGAGAGATGTCCCCCACGCCGGCTCTTGCGGGATTCAGCCGCCGCGCGCTCTTGGCCCTGGTGGCGCTGTTTCCGCAAGTCTCTTGCGGGAAGCGCACCATTACGGTGGACGATGCCCAGTTCCGCGTCATCGACCGGGGACATTCCCCCCGGCGCTACATCCATATCCACGGCAATGAGGCGACGGCGCGCCGCGCGTTGACCGACCACATGCGCAACCGGGAAGGGCGCGCTTTCTTCGTGGTGGGCGAGGAGCGCAACGTGCAGGTGGGCGGCCTGACGATTGACCCCAACCGCATGTTCTCCCGCATCGGCGCACAGGCCAGTTACCAGCGATTGAACCCGGACGCGACGGAGGGGGCGATTGCGCAGGCGCTGGACACGCTCGAACGCGATCTCCCCGGCTTCGTGAAGGCGCTGCTGCCACCGGATGGCGGCCTGCTGATTTCCGTCCACAACAACAGCGAGGGCTATAACATCCGGACGGAGATTCCGATTTCCGAAGCGCATCACCTGCCCGAACCCGGCGCGCCCAACGATTTTTTCCTGCTTACCGACGCCCGGGATTTCGAGGTGCTGAAAGGCTCACGCTACAATGCGGTGCTGCAGACGAAACCCGCCACCGAGGACGACGGTTCTCTTTCCCGGCTGTGCGCGGCGCGAGGCATTCGCTACGTGAATCTCGAATGCTATGCGGGCCGGCTGGCGCTGCAGCGGGAGATGCTTCGCTGGGTGGATCAGGCGCTGATGATGGTGCTGCCCGCGCGGAAAGACCGGTAGAAGCGAGATACGATGGCCTTATGCAAAGGTCCACACTCGCGCCTTCCAGTTCCCCCGGCGGCAAGTGGCCGCTAGAAGGCAAGCGCATCCTCATCACGGGCGCCGCGAAACGGATCGGGCGTTCGATTGCGCTGCATCTCCATGAGAAGGGCGCGCGGGTGTTGGTGCACTACGGCCACTCCCGGCAGGCGGCGGAGGAAGTGGCGGCGGCGTGCGCGTGGCAGGGCAGGCCGGCGCCCCTCTACCAAGCCGATCTTTCGAAGGTGGACGAGATCGTGCGTATGTTCTCCGAGATCGGCGAGAGCGGCGACGGTCTCGATGGACTCGTGAATAATGCGGGCCGATTTAAGCGGGTCCCGGTGCTTGAGATGACCGAAGCCGATTGGGATTTCATCCACAGCGTGAATTTGAAGGCGGTGTTTTTCTGCTGTCAGCAAGCGGCGAAACTCATGCTCGAGAGGGAGACGGGCGGACGGATCGTGAATCTCAGTTCTCTCGGAGGCATCCGCGCGTGGGGGGATTACGCGCACTATTGCGCCTCGAAAGCGGGCGTCATCCACATGACGCGCTCTCTCGCTAAAGCCTTCTCGCCTACGATCACCGTGAATTCCGTCGCGCCCGGCATCGTGCCGTTCGAGGCTCACGATCAGCCGCATGTGCTGGCAGGCATCCAGTTGACCCCGGCGGGGCGCGCGGGAAGCGGCGAGGATATCGCGGAGGCAGTCGCGTTCCTGCTTTCGCAAAGCGGCTTCGTCACGGGGCAGACGGTGGCGGTGGATGGCGGGCTCAATCTCGTGTAGCGCAACCCGCTCTGCGCAACTCCTCTCGCTCAATCTTCGACTTCCACGGCGTAGAGCGGGCGCGCGTGTTGGCGCCGGTCCGGGTGAAAGGCGTCCGGCGTGTGGCGAAGCTGGGGCTGGGGTTCGAGTACGACGGTCACGATATCGAAGCGAACGAAATCCCAGGGGATATGAGCGCGGCGGGCGTAGGACATCGCGGCGCGCGTGAGGTTGTGGCGCTTTGCCATATCCACGGCGCGCTCGGCGGGAAGAAACTCCTCGCGGTGGCGCGTCTTGACTTCCACGATCACGAGCGTGCGCCCGCGCCGGGCGATGAGGTCCACTTCGCGATGGCCGTTCGGAGGGCGGTAATTGCGCGCCACGATCGTATAGCCACGCCGCTGCAGGAAGCGGTGCGCGAGATCTTCGCCGCGTGCGCCCAGAGCCTTGTCCTCCGGCGCGCGCCGGGCGAAAAGGCGCTGCCGTAGCGCATCGAGAAGGGAAAGAATACGGATTAGTGAATCGCGCATGGGCGCCTCTATGGATCTAGTGGGCCATACACGGGAAAGTTCTCAGGAATTCGGAGGGGATGGCTGCTTGAGCGCTTCCAATTCCCAGCGAATCACCTTGCCGCGCACGATGTAGCAGAGGTAATACTCCCAGAAGCGCCGGAACCGCGGGAACGCATTCACCAGCAATTCAAAGCCGAAATAGCGCCATAGCGCGAGCAGGCGCACATGCACGCGGCGTTCCCGGAAGCGGGCGGCCGAATAGTAACCATAACCCGCGTTGTCTTCCCCGAAGTAGCGGAGGGAATAGCTATTCAGATGCCAGCGATGGGTGGGGTCGCAAAACGAACTAAAGTCCGTGTAATGCGGCGTCTCGATCACCACGCGGCCCCCGTGCCGCAGCAGTCTATGGAACTCTTCCATCGTGCGGATGACATCGCCGACATGCTCGATCACATGAATCGCCCGCACTTCGTCGAAGGAGGAATCGCGCACCGGGAACGGGAACTGGTCGAGATCCGCCACGATATCGGCGCGAGTGTTCGCAAGACGGTCGATCCCGATGGCGCCGGGGAATTTATTGATGCCGCAGCCGACATCGAGAATGCGCATGAACGCTATCCTACCGCGAGCGTTCGCATTCCCGATGGGTCCTCTCCCAGGCGACCCGCGCGTTCATGGGTCCCCCGGTGACCGGTCGCGCGCGGCTACTTGGTTGCGGGCACCGGGATGGCATCGCCCAGGTTCATCGAACCGCCGCCTTCGCTGACGTAATTCCGGTTCCAGCTCGGGATCTCAACAACGAGATCGCCGGTGACGATACACTGGCAGCCCAGGCGGGAATTCAGGGCGAGATCCGCGGCCTGATCGAGGCGGTCGGCTTCATCGTCTTCCATTTCACTGACGTTGCCCATCCCCTCGACAATCTTGACGTGGCACGTGGTGCAGGCACAGACGCCGCCACACGCATGTTCCAGTTTGATCCCGTTGTTCAGAGCCACATCCAGCACGGAGTGCTGCAAACCATGCTCGGAATACGGCATGGTCTCCGGGTCGAACTCCACGGTGACGTTCTCTGGAAGAAATGTGATCTTCGGCAAGCTAAACCCTTTCGCTGAGTATTCAGACAGCGCTATCGTTTGAGCGCCCCTGCTTTCATTGTCACTCATTGGATGAACCGCGG
>JADLCF010000216.1 GCA_020847315.1 Bryobacterales bacterium
ACAGTGTACTCAGTCCGAGTTCGAGTTTGCATCCCATTGTTCTCGCCGGGTGGTGGCCAATTTCGAAGGGGGCACCCACTCCTCGGATGCGGGCCTTTTGCTGTTGCGCGAGGTGGCTTCGAAGTTGTAGTGACCTCCAGAGCATTTGATCTCGTCGAAGCAGCGCGCGAGCGGGCGGTGTTTAGGCGCCGCAACCGGGCTGCAACGCGACAGGATAGCACGGCGAACAAGGAGCGAACAAAACTCCCATCGGATGTGATTGATAACCAAAGGCATGTGACTGTTGGAGCTGTGCCGAGTTCGAGCTTCTCTACCCGCTGAGAAGGGCTCTACACGCCCGTCATCTGAGTTCGCTCTAGCGGCCCAGGCTTAGTGGCAGCACCGGCAAACTCCCGCAACATGAACCGTTCTTCTAGTACTGGGAGTGCCCCGCCAATCGCAACAGCCAACTGTGGATACTCTCTCTGGAAATCGGCGTCGAACTCCTGGATGGCCTCCGGTACCGTTTCGGCAGGCTTGAATGTAATCGGGCGTCCCCCCAATTCCCAACGCTTATTGACAAGATCCTTCACCATGGGGAGACTAGCCCCACCGCCAGTCAGTACAATCAGAGCCTGATCGGCCTTTCGCCACGTGGGATCGACGGATGCCAGAAATTTCCTGATCGCGTCCTCTATCGTCTGGCCAAACCTCTTCACCCGTTCAAGGCTCAGAAATTCCTCCAGCTCGATAGATACGCTTTGGTCGGCAACAGTGAGATCAAGTCTGCCAGTAACAAAAAGCGTCTCTTTCATCCGCCGTATGCCCAAGTGTCGAATCTCTGTCTCAAAGCGCTTTCGCATCCAATCCGCTAAACTCCCATCGGCTCTATTCAGCAACTCAGCGATGAGAATCTCGTCGAGGATGTCGCCGGCCACCTTGACCGCGTCGCCACACGGCTCGACCGGGTAGGCCTTCCGACCTTTTGGACCCTGGACAGACCAAAACAACGAGAAATCTGTCGTACCTGCACCGACATCAACGATGAGGACCAGATTTCTGGCGTTGCGGTCGGCCATGATCCGTCCAGACCCTGCGGCGATAGGTTCGAGCAGACCTTTTGGAAACGTCTCCGAACGAGCGTTGTACCCATCGAGCAAGTAAAGGAGTTCCTTCTCGTGAAGCTCTGCCGCAGCGATCGCCTTCTTTAGCGACGTGGCAGGTATCCCCTTGGCCCAATGCCCATGAAAAGTGTCCGCGAGCACCTGCGCCCGGATCAAAAGTCTGGCCAGGATAGGTGCAGCCCACGCTCGTTGGGTCTCCCTCCACGCAGGAATCGTAAATCGCCGACGCAAATACCGGGAGTGGCCGCGGACTTCCAGTTCAGAGACGGCCAAATCCGTTATGTAGCCCAGGTAGAAGCAGATTGCGTCTTCGTAGCTCAAATCGATCGTCGTGGGGTTGATCTCGGGTTCGAGCTTAAGAATTCGAAGATCCTGCTCGACACTGATCAGCGTCAGTTGCTGTTTTACGGAATCCAACCGTCTCCTACTCGCATTCCCAACAACGCCCGCTTCCATACTTTTCAGCATGGCCGAAGAGCCCGCATGCATGAGCCCGTCATCCGAAATCCAGACCGACGATGCTACCGTATAGACTGCACGATCGATGTCATTGTCGCGTCGCCCCAGCGCAATCTCCACCAAGTCGACGTCCTCGAATGAGTCACCGTTTACAGACGCCGCGAAGGCCTTCGATTTGGCTGTCCCAAAGTCGAGACAAAGAACGAATTCACCGCCTGGCGGAGAGGACTGGGTCCAGGCCGTTCCATCGACCTCAAAGGACAAGTCCGACGCAGCATAAATCGACCCGACCGGAGCTTGCAACGACTGCCTCTCTCCCGTTCCGGCAGAGTCGACTGGCTCATGTACTTCTCCAGCGGGTGCAGGCATCTCAATGATTGGGGTCGGCGAGACCTCGTCAACTTCGAGTTCGCTTTCGGGGGCCGTGCTTATCTGCTCATCAAGAAATGCTGAATCGGGGATGGGATCTAAGCTCCGGATAGCTTCCGCTGGCGCCGAGGCGAATTCAACCAGATACCGAAGCGCTTCGCGCTCCGACTTCGAGCACACCCCCCTGAATCGTGGGGATTCGAGATTCAAGTCGTCTTCCAATCGCTCCAGGAAGCTGCGTACCAGCAGTCTCGCTAATTCCAGATTCATCATTCGCTATCCTTCCGTTAGTCAGCCGGCTCTACTAATGCCTTTCGGAGAATCCTGCGTCCACCGCTGGCGCCGGGAGCATCGACAGCCGGTCGGATCAGTCGTACGGTACGAACGCCGGCTATTGAGCCGGCAACCACCTCATGTTCCAGGGGTGTAAACTCCACGATATCGCCGGCCTTGCCTCGAATCGAAAGTTCCCGGACCTTGGTGATGCCATCAAGGGCGTTAACCATACTGCGGACACCACCCAGTAGGCTCTCCACAGAGAGCGCAGACTGTGGCGACATTACCGTGATTTCGGGGAGAGCATCCGATTGAACCCGCTCCGCCATTGCACCGAGCCGCTGCCCACTGATCAGTAGATCCCCGAGCGTCTCATCAAAAGCGAGCATCTGGCTTTCCGCCGCAAGAGTGCTCTTCTTTCGTGGTTGGATTCCTGAGAGCCATTGAGCCAACTCATCGGGAAGGCCCGGCAGGCGCTGGAGCAACTCTTTAGTCTGCGCACGCGCCCACCTCTCTCCTCCGGCGGAGACTACCAGCATTGAGAAGAGCTTCTCGTCGGAAACGCCAGCTCGCACTAGCATTTCAAGAGCATCAGTAAGGTCTCTTGAAACGAGTGATGCGGCGGCAGACTGTTCCGCGAAGGATAACCAATCAACTTCTCGATACCATCCTCTAGCTACCTCCAGTGCGGAGTAGGTCTCGTGTGCGGTGGCGAGCGGGAATCGCGCTCTAATGAACTGATGGACCATGCCGAGTGACTCTTCAGCGACCTCGTTCAGCAGAGATGAATCAGTTGGAAGCCCATCATGCACGAAACAGTCGGTTAAGAAGCCCTTGAAGATGCTACCGACATCCTCACCGGGATCCTTCGTCGAGGAAGCATAGACTGTTCGCAGTCCTTCGAGTATTCGTCGCGCTCTTCGTGCTTTGCTGTCTCCCGGCCTCTCGGTATCAAAGGACAGCCTTCGAAGTGGTGAAGAGAGGTGCTTCAGTGTCGATGCGAGATCCTCACTGTTGCTGAGGAGCCCTTCGAGGCACTCCAGCCGGACCCGTTCCGATCCTTCCTCATGAATGGCACCCTTCGCCAGGTACTCTGCCAACCAGGGCGCACCGGCTAGTCGCCAGAGCGATGCGACGTAGTATCTATCATCGGGGTCATTTATCAGTTGGAGATCACCCAGTGGGTTTGTCAAAGATGAAGTTAGATGAACTGAAACCTTCTTCTGAAGCGGTTTAACCAGAGAGCCAATACGCGAAAGTGCTGCGACCGCGATGAGTCGCGCTTCTGAATTCGTGGGTTCAGCAGCAGCCCTCGAAAGTGTGGCGAGACCAATTTCAAAATCGGGTTCCTTGGCAGCCTGGTGCAGTTTCCTCAGTTTCATCAGAGAGGACAGCGCTCTTGACTGTTCTTCTGGACTGGCCCCACGTGCGAAGCTGTCCAACTCGTGTCTCATGCTTGTCTCTGACATAGATCAGTCCAACCTCTCTCTTGGCCAACGGCTACCCTCGCGCCAGAGCAGCGACCTCGGAAGTCAAAATCTACTCGACCAACGCCTTGAACACAGCGTCCGCTGCGTCCTTGTAGAACTCAATACTGATGCGGGTCCAGAGGTCGTCGAAATTCGGAAATTCGGGGACAGCACTGGCCGATGAACCGTGGGTTCACCCCCGATCATGAGAATTAGCCGATCAACGGTCCACATGAAGAATCAATAGGTTGCGGCTATTTTCAAGAGAGGCCACGAGCCTGTCGGAATAAAGAATTCTCGAACCTAGAATCAATAACTTACGGACGATCAGCTCCTCGTAAGTTATTGATTCTTCGTTGCGCCGCGTGTTCATTCCGACAGGCTCCCACGCTTTCACTTTATGCTAACACACTGATTCCACATCGGTTACACTATCACAAGCGGGAATTTCGGCCGCTATCAGCCTCGTCAGGAGCGGCGCCTGGATGGTCCCGAACCGTCTCTCCTTCGCCATCTGAGGACGAATTTCTAACCTCGCACCTCAGCCCGACGCCCTGATCTACGCCCAATTCTTGCGACCTTCTGAATCGCGATCACAGCCGGCCCAAAGGAATTTCCATCCTTCAGGCAATCGCATAACTCCAAAGCCGGCTATTACTTCGATCATCCGGGAAGGACACCCGCGCCACCGCACCGCCGGCACAAAGTCCGAATCCGCCCCTACCACCGCTACCATCAAACGGACGCACAAACAGGCCTTGCAGCCCAACAAGAAACAGTCTCGCGCCCGCGAGTCGATCTCGCACAGCGAGTTCCCAGTGCGCAGCGGGCTCTCCAAGCACCTGCCCGCTTGCAGGTGCGGTCCCCGACGGCCACACCCGTCACACCGCGGAGACCATCGGCCCTTGACCCACAACCCTCGCCGCCGCACGCCATTTGAACTGCCATCCCGCCCCACCCGCGCGGAACCAAAAAAGCAGAGCGGCAGCGAGACCTTGTCACACTGGCCCCGTTTGGCCGGTGTGACGCCACCGTGCCGCTCCCGCTACCGAAAAGCCACCCCAAACCGACGCACTCCGCCAAGCCGATCACACGAGTTGCCGAGCGAAATCTCCCCTTCTCCTCAACCGCTTAGCGCCACACGCCACGAGTTCCGCTTCCACCCCTCCGTACAATCTCTCCGTAGTGCCGTAGTGCGAACCCTGGGCCATCCGGCCCATCGCAACAGGCCCATCACGAGGAGACCGCGATCATGAAATCCACCAACCCGGAGCCGATCGAGTTCACGAAGAGATCCAACGAACGCGCCCGCGAGCAACGCCAAACCGATTTCCTCCACTTCCTCGCCCAGGGCGAATCCATCGCCGACGCCTGCGCCCTTGTCGGCGTCACCGGCTGGTGCTACGAAAAATGGCGCAACCGCTCCCAAGGCTTCCGGGACGCCGCCGGGCGCGTCCCGCTCGCCGCTGCCTCAGCCTCCAGCGAATGCGCTCCCGCCGCGCCGGTTCCATTCCTCTTACACATGGCCATAACCCAGACAAACCCGGACAAAACTCCAGACGGCATCCCGCTCTTAAGTCTAGTGGAATCAGTCAGGTACGAGCAAAGCCACCCTGGTCTTGTCCGGCTTCGTTTTTTGCGCACCCGGACAAAACTCATCGCCGCGCGAGGCAACGGAGTACGCGATGGGCCGCCGGTTGCCAGCCGGCCCCCTTTACGGCTGGCTTCCCGACAGGCATTCAGTAGAATGAACCTAGATTCATCGCTCTGGCCTAACCGAAGCGCACGTGGACCGGGAACCTCATCCAGACCGCCCTTCTTTGAAGGATCTGCTCGCCGGCAGCCAGTCCGGGGCCATCTCCGGGCAGGGTGTGCGGCATGCGTGGCAGTCTCTGCGCGCTCGGGTTCATCATCATCTGGTGCTCCACCCTCTCTTCGGCGAGGTGGGGCAACGGGCGCTGCTGATCTTCGCCGCGCTCTTCATCCTTTCGAGCGCGGCCGGCATTCTCAATGGGCGTTATTGGGAGGAGCGCGGCATGCTGGCCCGCGGGGAGTTCGAGCGCGCCCGCGGCCTCAATGCGCAAGGCCTGCATGAACAAGCGCTGCGCCACCTGCGCGCCGCCTTCCATCTTGAGCGCAAGAATCGCGATTACCGGATGGCGTTCACGTTGACCCTCATCCAGTTGGAGCGCTATGGCGAAGCCCGCATTCAACTGGACGAGATTCTGCGGGACGACCCCACGAACGCGCCCGCCAACCTCCTGCTGGCCCGCATCGCCGCCGGCGATGGCGCTGCGAACATGGATAGCGCGGTGCAATATTTTCAGCGGGCCATCTATGGATTGTGGCCCGACAATCCCGCGCGTCACCGGATCGACACCCGCTTTGAACTCGCCCATTTCCTCGCCTCCGAAGATCGCATCGAAGAACTTCGCGCCGAACTGATCATCCTGGCGTCGGATATCCGGGACGATCCGGACCAGTTGCTCAATACCGGCTATCTGATGCTGTTTGCCCATGCCCCCGCACAGGCGGAAACCGTGTTCACCCGGGTTCTGGGCCGGTATCCACGCAATTCGGAAGCCCTCGCCGGGCTGGGTAAGGCGCAACTCGAAACCGGCAATTTCGCCGCATCGGAGCAGACATTCCTGCGGGCAGCCCGTGCGAATCCGGAGAATCGGGAGGTCCGAAAACAGTTGGCGCTCGTTCAGCAGATTCGCGCGCTCAACCCCAAGCGCCGCGGCCTGGGTATCTACGTGAGTGCAGACCGCGCCGCTCATCTACTGAAAATCACACTGGACCGTCTAGCCGCGTGCGCGGATCGGGAATCGCTTCCGCCCGAAGCGCGAGACGATATGGCCGCGGCGGCCACGCATCTCGAAACGCGGCGCCGCGGCGCTCCCACCGCCGAATCCATTGACGCGCGGATTGAGCTTGCCATTCGTCTGTTTCACGATGGCAGCGATTTTTGCGTGAACCCGGCGGAGCAACCCGCCGTCGAACACCTCACACGGGCGCTGGCGGTGGAGCAGTAGCAGCGGAAGATTGACGTCATGGGTACCATTGCCGAAATCCTGGAGACCAAGCGCAGGCAACTCGCGGATACCCTGGCCAACCGCAACTTCAACGCAAGCGGCATCCCGCTTCCTCAGTTCGGTTCCGCACAGCGCTTTCTGTTGCTCTCCATCCTCATCGGCGTCTTCTCCGGTCTCCTGGTGGTTTGCTTCCATTTCCTGATTGAGTTCATCTCGTGGAGCACTCTGGGCGTTCCCGTGGGAGAGAGCTTCGTCTACACGTTGCTTTTCCCTCCTCTTGGCGCGCTGGTTTCGGTGCTGCTCATTCGCGAAGTGTTTCCGCGCGCCGAAGGCAGCGGCATCAATAACACCAAAGCCGCGATTTACATCTCGGACGGATATATTCCCCTGCAGTCCGTTTTCGGTAAGTTTGTGGCCTGCTCCATCTCCATCGGTTCCGGCAATTCGCTCGGCCCCGAAGATCCCGCGCTTCAAATGGGCGCCGGCGTCGCTTCCTACATCGGGCGCAGCTTCCACCTGGCCAGGGAGCACATGCGCCTGATCGCTCCCGTGGGGGCGGCCGCGGGCATCGCCGCGGCATTCAATACGCCCATCACCGCCGTGCTGTTCGTCATTGAGGAGGTGATCGGCTCCTGGAATGCGGGGGTTCTCGGCTCCATCGTGCTTTCCGCCGTCTCCTCGGTGGTGGTCACGCGGTCCTTCCTGGGAGATCAGCCGCTCTTCCGCGTGCCGGAGTTCCAGTTCCGCGATCCTCTTGAGCTTTTCGCCTACGCCGTGATGGGCGTGGCGGGCGGGCTTGTCTCCGTGGCCTTTGTCCGTGCCCTGGTCTTCATTCGCGAGCGTTTCAGCGAACTCGGCTCCTGGCGGCACTACGCGCTACCCGCGATTTCCGGTTTCCTGGTCGGCTGCATCGGGTTGGGTCTGCCGGGGATTATGGGCGCGGGGTATGAATCCGTGGATAGCGCACTGCATGACGAATTCGGCTGGCACATGCTGCTGCTCCTCTGCCTGGCGAAGTTCGTCGCTACGGTGCTGTGCTTTAGCGCCGGTACTCCTGGCGGGATGTTTGCCCCCACCCTGTTCATGGGCGCCACGCTCGGCGGAGGCGTCGGGCTGCTGATCGGGAACATTCCGCGCATGCCGGAAGTGGCCGGCAGCGCCTATGTGCTGGTGGGGATGGGAACGCTCTTCGCAGGTATTTTCCGCACGCCGATGACCTCCATTTTCATGGTTTTTGAGGTCAGCGCAAGTTATGTCATCATCCTGCCCGTAATGATCGCCAACACGATCGCATACCTGATCTCACGCCGGTTTCTGCCCGAACCGTTCTTCGAACTCATGGCCCGCCACGAGGGGCTTGACCTGCCTTCGAACGAGGAGCAGCGGGAGCGCGAGTCTCTCCATGTCGAAGACGCCATGTCGCGCACGCGCCGCGCCCTTTCGTGGGACATGAGTGTCGATGCGGTTCTCCACGCGCTAAGGCAATCGGACGTCCCCTACGCCCTCGTTTCCACGCGCCGCGCCGTATGGGCTTCCGTATCGCTTGCCGCCGTAGAGCGAGCCAAGGATCAGGGCAAGGGGGACCAACCCCTTGCCGAAGCCTTCGCACTCACGGACCTGCCGCGGCTCTACATGGATCTTGCCCTGGACGAAGCGCTCAGCAAGTTGAGCAAGGTACCCATTCTGCCGATTGTCAGCCGTGCCCGGCCGGATCAATTGCTGGGCTCGATCACCCTGAACGATGTCCACAAGGCCTTCGGCATCAAGCCGTAACGGGGAGCACCGCGCCTAGTGCGGCAGGCAGTAGGCGTCGACTCTCTTGCGCAGCGCTTCCGCAGACGCGAAGATTTGCGGTGGAACACCCGCCAGGGACGCCTGGGCCGGCGCCTCGCCGCCCACTTCAAACACCGGCTGAAACCCGGCCAGGTGAGCCACGCGGTTCGCCGCAGCCACGTTTGCCAGGAGGCTCCGCTCCTCCTCGGGGAACGGCTCATGATGCCGCAGGCAAACCTCCCGCAGATTTGCCGGTAGCTGCCAGACCAACATCATCGCCGCCCCGGCCGCGCAATGGTCGATCTCAAAGAACTGGCTCTCCAGAATGCGCATATCCACCTGACGGTCGAAGGATTCCTCGATCAGCGCGGTATACTTGCGCGGGAAGGCGCTCATCAGAGCGATTCGCCCAACATCGTGGAGCAGGCCCGCCGTATAAGCAAGGCCCGAATCGGTGTTGTAGTGGATCGATAGATCCGCGCTGAGGTGCGCCGTCGCCAGGCAGTGCTTCCAGCAATCCACCAGTCTGGGCTCCCGGAATGCGTGGCGGAATTCCCGAGAGAGAGCGATCGCCAGCACGAGCCCCTTCACCCGCTCCACTCCCACAATCGAAACCGCGTGCCGGATGTCTTCCACCTCGAAGGGCAAGCCAAGCATGGAGGAATTTGCCGCTTTCAGCACCTCCCAGCTAAACGAGGGGTCGCTCTCAATCACCTCGGCGAATTCCGAATAGCTCGCATTCGGGTCATTCAACAACTGCAACAGCCGCGATGCCACGGCGGGGAATGCCGGCAAGTGCCGCAGGGCCCAATGGCGTCGTGGCAGCCCTGCGATTGCAGTTCGCGTGGCGCCGGTCTCGAGTTCGCTCGCCTTCATGGCACGGGTTTCCCCTGTCCTGGGAGTCACCACACCCTTATCGGCGAATTCGTTCGAATCTAGAGCTTCGCTATTTTTTCCGAAACCGGCCGGCCGTTCCCACGGTTTCGGCAGCTAACGACGGAAATCGACGCGGAAGCGGCTGTTGCCGGAATTCCCGTAGAGGTCGATCCGGTCGAGCGTGTTGTTGTTGCGGTAGTCCACGCGCGCCACGCCATCGATCGCGCCTTCGCTCGAATCGTCCAGATCTACTTCAAAGAAGCCGTTGCTGGAACTGGTCACGCGGCCGCGAAACTCCACCGTGCGGTTCTCCGATGTCTCCACCCGGATCTCCGCGCGGTCGCCGTTCACCCGCACGGCGGCGCGGTTGGCGGTGAGATTCGCGCGGCGATCCCAGGACAGTGTGCCACGGCCACTCGTGTTGAGGCTCGCCGGCGGGCGCACATTCCCCCAGCCATTCGAAGTCCCCCAGCCGGAACTGCTGCTGGAGCCGCTGCCCCACCCGGAGTTGTTGCTGTTGTTCGTGGAGCCCCAGCCATCACCCCGGTTGCCGGAGGATCCGCCACGCCCGCTATTGCCATCGCCGCGGCCGCCCGGACGGTTGCTGGAAATATTCGAAGAACCCGAAATATCCCAGTTGAGCCGAATATGGTAGCGGCCATCCCCGCCATCCGGGTCCCGCACATTGAAAATAGCGCGGTTGCCGCTGCGGCGGGTAGGCTCTTCCATCAATTCCACGCGTCCGCGGCCGTCCCGCTTCTCCCAGCGGAAGTTGTTCACATCGCCCACGGGAAGCGGGAAGTTGCACTCGGATCCCTCATCGCGTGAATCCTGGCCCGCGATGGTGCGGATGTCCACCCGATCACCGCGAATCGCCACTTCGACCTCATTATCGACACGGAACCGGATATCGCACTGCCCTTTCCCCGACGGCACGTCCGTTCGCGTCATCCGCTTGACCGTGAACGAAGTATCCGCCATGGCGGGCAATGTCCCCAAAGCTCCGAGACAAGCGAGCGCCGCGGCGGCCAGGAACGGCGAATGCGATGAACGTAACATAGTACATTTCCTCCAGGACTGACGGTTGCACCGAAGGGGATGAACCGATGCGGGAATTTCGCCGACCGGCACGAACCCCAGAGAAGGATATCATGAATAAGATCTGTTCCCATTCATTCTCCGGCGCTACATACGTCAATAGAGGTGGAGTGAATTCGCGGCGTTTCAAAGACTTGAGGGAACCATCGAACAACCGTGCAAATTTCCGCCACGATCATCGCGCTCAATGAAGAACGGAATATCGCCCGCGCGATTGAGAGCCTGCGCTGCTGCGACGAGATCCTGGTGGTCGATAGCGGTTCGGCGGACCGCACCTGCCAGATCGCGGCGCTGCACGGCGCTCGGGTGATCGAAGCGCACTGGCTGGGCTACGCCGCGCAGAAGAACTACGCAGCCAGCCTCGCCCGATACGATTGGATCCTCTCCATCGACGCGGATGAAGCCCTGAGCGAAGGCCTCGAAGCGGAAATCTGGCGCCTCAAGAAAGGCAACCCGGAAGCGGATGCCTATGAGTTCGCCCGGCTCGCCCAGTATCTCGGCCGATGGATCTTGCATTCCGGCTGGTACCCGGACCGCAAGGTGCGCCTCTACCGCCGCGACAAGGCCCAGTGGGTAGGAGAGTTTGTTCACGAAAGCGTGCGCGTGACCGGCAGCACCGGCCGCCTGGAAGGCAATCTGCTCCACTTCACTTGCGAATCGCTCAGCGAACATGTGAAGACGATGAACAGCTACACGACCCTCGCCGCCCAGGAGATCGCCTCCCGGCGCATCCGGGTCTCCTGGATGCGGCTGCTCCTCGATCCTCCTGCGACGTTCTTCCGGACCTACATTCTCAAGCGGGGCTTCCAGGACGGCTTGGAAGGCTTCATCATCGCCTATATGGCAGCGACTTACACGTTCCTGAAGTACTCCAAAGCCCGCATCATGGGCTCTGGCAGCTAACCGGCAGGGGCTTATGAGTGGAACTCCGCACGCTCATCCGAAACCAGGCAAGTCCGCCCTCCCGAGGATCGTCCACCTCGATTCCGGCAGAGAGATGCGCGGCGGTCAGTGGCAGGCGCTGGGCTTGCACGAGGGGTTGCTTGCCCTGGGAGTGGATAGCCTCCTGCTGGCGCCGCGCGGTTCGCCGCTAGAATGGGCGGCGCGGGAGCGCTCTATGCCCGTGGCCACGCTATGTCTGCGCCGGGTGTGGCTCGAAAGCAGGCGAAACACGATCCTGCACGCCCATGATGCCGCTTCCCACACGATGGCTGCGTTGTCCGGGGCGCGAAGGCTCGTGGTGTCGCGGAGGGTCGTCTTCCCGCCGAAGCAAGGGCTGCTTTCGCGCTGGAAGTATGCGCGCGCCACCCTCTTCCTGGCGGTTTCGGCAGTAGTTCGAGAGGAACTGGTTCGCGCGGGCATCCCTCCTGAACGCATCCGCGTCGTTTACGATGGCGTCGAGCCGCTGCCCCCACCCCTGGAGCACTGCGATATCGTCGCCCTCGAAAGTGGCGACCCCGGCAAGTGCAACGCTCTCGCGCGCGCCGCGGCGGCGATGGGCGGATTTCCCGTGAGCTTCAGCCGGGATCTGCCCAAGGCCTTTCGAGCGGCTAAGCTCTTCCTCTACCTCAGCCGCGCCGAAGGGCTGGGATCGGCAGCGCTGCTGGCGATGTCGGCGGGCATTCCCGTGGTGGTGAGCCGGATCCCCGCCCTCGCCGAAGTGGTGGAGGATGGAAAGACGGGCCTCCTGGTGGATAATGAGGCTTCGGCCGTGGCCGCGGCAGTGAACCTGCTGTTGCGCGATGGCGCCCTCGCCGGAAGGCTGGGGCAAGCGGGGCGCGCTTCGGTGGAGGCCCACTTCCGCATGGATCGCATGGTAGAGAACACGCTGGCGGCGTATCAATCGTTATGATGCCTTTCGAACCCTGGCTCGCCTTTCTGTTCGGCCTGATCATAGGCAGCTTCCTGAATGTGTGCATTCACCGGCTTCCCCGGGAAATGGCGGTCTGGGACCCGGCGCGGTCGTTTTGCCCTCACTGCGGCCAGACGCTCTCCTGGTATGACAATATCCCGGTGCTGAGTTACCTGCTGTTGCGCGGCAAGTGCCGGCACTGCGGAACCGCGATTTCGTGGCGTTATCCCTCGGTGGAACTGTTCACCGCCATTCTCTTTGCGTTCATCGCCGCGCAAGGCTTCCCGCTCCTTTACACGGTGAAGTTCATGATCTTCGCCGCCATCATGGTGACGCTTATCTTCTCGGATTTCGAAGAGCGGTTTCTGCCCGATGCCTTCACGCTCGGCGGCGCCGTGGTGGGCGTGATCTTCGCCTATATTGCGCCGGTCAAATTCGGGGCGCTTGTCTTCATTCTGCAAGGCACGTATGGCCTTCCGCTCGCCAGCGCCATCGAGTCCCTCTTCGCGGCCGTGGCGCTGAGCGGGATTCTCTGGATCCTCGGCGAAATTTACTATCGCATCCGCCACAAGGAGGGCCTGGGCCTCGGGGACGTGAAGATGCTGGCCACTCTGGGCGCTTTCCTCGGCCTGCAAGGCGCCATGCTCTCCCTGATGGCCGCATCCGTGGCGGGAACAGTCGCCGGAGTGATTTACATGCTGGTAGCGCGAAAGGACTTCGCCACCTATGAATTGCCGCTCGGCAGCTTCCTGGGCATCGCCGGGCTCGGGATCGGCTATTGGCTGCTCGGGTCTCTGGTTCCCATGCCATAGCCTTCGATACCACCGGGAGGGCCGCCTACGTTTCGAGCAGTTTTTCCACTTCCGCGCGGCTGGGGACGGAAGGCTGCGCGCCGTGCCGCGTGACGGAGAGCGCCGCCGCCGCGTTCGCGAACCTTACCGCTTCGGGCATTTCCATGCCTTCCGCGATCGCCGCGCCCAGCGCCCCATTGAAGGTGTCGCCGGCGGCGGTGGTGTCGATGGCCTTCACCGCTATGCCGGGAACGTGAAACTCCTGCAGCCGGTTGACGAACACCGCGCCATTCACCCCGAGCGTCACAATCACGGCACGCGGACCGAGTTCAAGCAGCCGCTTCCCGATGGCGAGGGCATCCGCGACGCGGAGCGCCCCCGGCTTTTCACCGAGTAGCAAGGCGGCTTCCGTCTCATTCGGCGTCAACAGATCGACAGCCCGCAATACTTCGGGGGGGAGCGCTTGGGCGGGCGCGGGATCAAGGATCGTGATCACCCGCCGCAACCGGCCGAGTTCGAGAGAGGTTTGCACCGTTTCAAGCGGTGTTTCCAACTGATGCAGAGCGACGCGCGTCTTCCAGAAAAGAGGTTCCTGCGCGCGGATGTCGTCCGGGCTCAGGCGCGCATTGGCGCCCGGGATGACGACAATAGAATTCTCGCCGGAATCCGCCACCCAGATGAGGGCGGAACCGGTGGGCGCATCCCCCAGCCGCCGTACTTCGCCATCCTCGACCCCCGCGCCGCGCAGACTTTCTACGAGCATCGCGCCCGCCGCGTCTTCTCCCACGCAACCGAGCATGCGCACTTCGAGGCTCGCATCCGCCATGCGCCCGGCGGCCACGGCCTGGTTCGCGCCCTTACCGCCCGGGTGAATCTGCAAATCGCTGCCCGTGAGCGTCTCACCGTGCCCGGGCATTCGCGGCACGCGGGCGACGTAATCGCAATTCAGGCTGCCGACGACAAGAATTCCACCGGACATACGGATGCGCTAACCCTCCCAAGGTCTTGAGCGTAGCAGATGGGGCGGCAGGAATTGAACGAAGGGGCGGTACGCGCGGCTATTTCGCCAGATCGATGCCGTAGCGCTTCAGTTCTTCGGCATAGTAGCGGCGGTGCAGAATGTCCCATTCGTCGGAACCTTCGAGCACCTCTCGCTTCAGGGTGCGGATCTTGGCGCGAGCGGCGCTTTCCGCGCGGTCTTCGAGTTGCAGAATCTCGGTAATCTGCTTCACGATTTCCAGCCGGACGTCGTTGGGGTCGCGGCGGACGCGAATATCGCGGCTTCGCCGCAGTTCCGAGATCGCTTTGTGCGACAGATCGAGAATCTTATCGCGGGAGAGCCGCATTTTGTCGCCGGAATCCCGACCGGAAGCTGTGACGATCCTGCGTTCGAGGATCAGCTTGCGCTTGATCTTCTTGAACATTTCCATGTAGCTGACGCCGTCGCGCCGCATGGTTTCTTCGTACTGTTCCAGGATGTCGCGCACGTCCTCATTGAGGTCGTCTTCCGTGCGCAGGTCCTCTTCGATGACACGGGCAACCTGAGCGGCGGCTGCGTCCAGATTTCCGCACTCCAACCACACGGGGTGCAGCTTCCGGATCAGTTGATGGCTTAGATAGTTGATGAATTCGGGCGCTAATAGCATCCAGATTTGCTCGTAACCACGCGAAATCGAAACGGAAATCGCTCTTTCAGTGTAGTGTTGGCGAAAATAGAGTGTCAATGGAAGGACGCATTCCACAGACCGCCGCTCCTCCGATGCCTGCCCCCGCAAGCTCCTCGCTTCGCGGCGATTTCGCGTGGACCTTCGCGGGCAACGCGGTCTACGCGGCGGGCCAATGGGCGGTGCTGAGTTTGTTTGCGAAGCTGGGAAGCGCGCAGATGCTGGGCCAGTACGCCCTCGCCCTGGCGGTGGCGGCCCCCGTTGCAATGCTCGCCCACTTGAACCTGCGCTCCGTGTTGGCCACCGACACGGGCGGCAAGCATCCGTTCGGGGACTACCTTGCCCTACGGCTGACGGTGACCGCTCTTGGGCTGGGCACGATTGCCACGCTCGCGTTTCTCTCCGCGGAGGGCTGGGCCATGCGGGCCACCATCCTAATCGTGGGGTTGGGCCTCGCCTCCGAAGCAGTCAGCGATCTCTGTTACGGCGCATTGCAACGCCGGGACTGCATGCGGCAAGTGGCTATTTCAATGATGGGGCGTTCGGCCCTTTCCGTCGCGGCATTGGCGTTGGCGTTGTGGTTGAGCGGCAGTCTTTGGGGGGCCGTGAGCGCCCTGGCGGCCGGCCGAATCGCCGTGCTGCTGGCTTATGACTTGCCCATGGGCGCTCAGGGCGAATCGTTGCGGCGGTCCGGAAGCCGAGCGGGGAAGGACATTTTTGTCACCGCCTTGCCGCTGGGGCTCGTGCTGATGTTCATTTCCCTCAACACCAACCTTCCGCGTTATTCGATCGAACAATGGATGGGAAGCGCGGAACTGGGCGCGTTTGCGGCAGTGATCTCATTCATCACCGTGGGGAGCACGATGGCGAACGCCCTGGGGCAGAGCGCTACCGCGAGACTGGCCCGGCATTTTCATCAGCGCCGGTTTGCCGAGTTTCGCCGGATCACCTGGAGGATGGCGGGTTTCGTGGCCGGGCTCGGCTTGGCCGGAGCCGTTGTGGCGGAATTGATCGGCGGTTTCGTGTTGCGCTGGCTCTACCGTCCGGAATTTGCCGCCTATCAGCCGCTGCTTGTCGCGGCGATGGGTGCGGGAGCGTTGAGCTATCTGGCCATCGCGCTGGGCTATGCCGTCACGAGCGCGCGCATTTTCCGCGCGCAGTTGCCTCTGTTCGCGGCCTCCGCGGCGGGCTGCGGCGTGGCGAGCTGGCTTTTGGTTCCACGATATGGGCTCTATGGAGGGGTGCTGGCGCTGGCGCTCGCTGCCCTGCTGCAGATCGTGGGGCAGTGCTGGATTCTGAGGGGTGCGCTGCGGCGCGCGGAGGTCTCGCCATGAGCGCTGAGGCGCGCCCCGCATCGTCTGAAATTTCCGCATCCCTCGTCGAACGGGCGGCTTGGCTGCTGCTCTGCGCCCTGGTCTTCACGATGCCCTGGGAAAAAGCCGTCATCCTGCCAGGTCTGGGCAGCATTTCCCGTGCAGCCGGTCTGGCGGCGTTCTGCATGGCGGCCATTGCCGTTTGGCGGCGCGGGACGCTACGCCCACCTAATCTGGTGCTGGCGTTGGGCGCCCTGTTCGTCTGCTGGAGTTCCGCGAGTTGGGTCTGGAGCCTCGATCGCGCGGCCACGTTAACGAGAGCGGCCACCCTCGCCCAGGCTTGGGCCATGCTGTGGCTGATTTGGGAATTCGCCCGCAGCGCGGCGCGCCAGCGACATCTGATGGCCGTCTATCTGGCGGGAGCGGTGGCGGGGGCCTCCATCGGGTTCGCCCGCTATGCGATGCATCTCGAAACCTACTACCGCCGCTACGCCGCTACAGGTTTTGACCCGAACGATTTCGGCCTGCTATTGGCGCTCTCGCTGCCGATGGCCTTCTATCTCGGCCTTGGCGCGAGCGGATGGCGGCGTTGGCTCTGCTATGCCGCTGCCGCGATGGTGATCGCGGCGATTCTGCTGACCGCATCGCGAACGGCGCTCATCGCCAGCTTCGCTTCCTTTGCATTCGTGGCGGGGACGTGGCGCGGCAGCGCGGCTTTCCAGCGCATCGCCTCACTGGCGCTCCTGGCGTATCTGCTATTGAATCTTTTCGCGTTCGCTCCAGCCCCCTCGCGGGACCGCCTGGCAACCATTCCCATGGAGGTAGCCCAAGGCAGCATCAACTCCCGCAAGCAGATCTGGAAGAGCGGCGCGAGGGTGTGGCTGCGCCACCCGGTGCTGGGCGTGGGGACAGGGGCGTATCCGGAGGCGGTGCGCCCGCAACTGGGGACGCCCACCGTGTCAGGCGCGCGCTATGTGGCGCACAACACGTATCTTTCCGTGCTGGTGGAAGGCGGCGTGATTGGCTTCGCGGTCTGGATGGCGCTGCTAGGCTGCCTGGTTGCGTTTCTCTCAATGATGCCCGTGCCGGAGAGGGCGCTCTGCGCAACGCTGCTGGCCGTCTGGGCGATCGGCATTTCCACGCTCACCTGGGAACACTATAAGGGCACGTGGCTCGTGTTCGGCCTCATCATGGCAGCGTGGCCGCGAGCCTGGTTCGGACGGAAGGCGGTATGCGGGTGAAAGTGCTCGAAGTGCTGGCCACGTTGAAGCGGGCCGGAGCGGAGCGAATGGCGGTCTCGCTCGCCACTCATCTGGACCCCGTCCGCTTCGAAACGCGCGTCGTCTCTCTCTATGACGCCTTCCCCGGCGGATTCGAGCCCGTGCTCGAAGAGCGCCACATCCCCACCCGGCATCTCGGGAAGCGCCGCGGCTTTGACCCGCGCATGGTTCCGCGCCTCTACCGGGAACTTCGTGAGTTCCGGCCCGATATCCTGCACAGCCACTCCTACGTGATGCGGTATACATTTCCCGCGGGGCTGGCCGCCGGCTGCCCGGCCATGGTGCACACGGTACACAATATTGCACGGAATGAGACGGATTGGATCGGACGCTGCGTTCACCGGGTAGCGTACCGGAAGGGCGTGGCGGCGGTGGCGGTGGGCGAGGAAGTGGCGCGCTCGTTCGAGGCTTACTACGGCTTCCCGCCCCGGGCCACCATTCCGAATGGTATTGATCTAAGTCCCTATCGCGCGGCGGCTCCCCCCGACGCTTGGCGGCTGGCGCATGGCTTCCGGGACACGGACCGGCTGGCGGTTTCCGTGGCCCGCCTGGAGCCGCAGAAGAACCCGGTGGGCCTCCTGGAAGCGTTCGCGCAGGCGTTGGGCGCGCATCCGGAATGGCGCCTGTTGCTGGCGGGAGACGGCAGTCTGCGGGACGAGACAAAGCAGACTGCCGAGCGGCTCGGGCTAGGGGAGCGGGTACGCCTTCTGGGCGTGGAGGGCAATGTCGTGGAGCTGCTGCGGGCGGCGGACCTGTTCGTTCTGGGTTCGCGCTGGGAGGGGACGCCACTCGCGGTGATGGAGGCCATGGCCGCGGGGTTGCCTGTGGTGGCGACGGCGGTGGGCGGCGTGCCTGGCCTCGTCGAGCACGGGGTGACCGGGTTGCTGGTTCCGGCGGGGGTGCCGGAGAAACTCGCTGGAGCGATCTCGACGCTCGCGCTCGATCCCGCGCGCCGCAAGGCGTTCGGGGATGCCGCCAGAACGCAGGCGGAACGGTTCGGTGTGGAAGCGATGGTGAACGCCTACGCCGCACTGTTCGAAGAACTCGCGGGAGGCAGGCGATGAGCGCCACCGCTGAACCCTTGCGCGTGATGATGCTGATCACCGGTCTCGCCCGTGGAGGCGCGGAAGCGCAGTTGGCGGGGCTTGCCTTGGAGTTGCGCGGGCGCGGGTGCGAGGTGAGCGTGGTTTCCATGCTGCCACCGGTAGCGTTCGCCGAAGAACTGCGGAGCGGTGGGGTGGACGTCCACTCCCTCGGCATGAAGCCTGGTAAGCCCGGGCCGCGGGGGCTGTGGCGCTTCGTGATGCTCCTGCGCGAAGCCCGGCCCCATGTGCTGCACGCCCATCTGTTCCACGCGAATTTGCTCGCGCGGCTCACGAGGTTGCTCTGCCCCGTGCCAGTGCTGCTTTCGACCATCCACAGCCTGGCGGAGAGCGGGCGGGATTCGTCGAAGGTCCGCTTGCGCGATGGGCTCTACCGCTGCACGGATTGGCTGAGCGACCGCACGGTGAGCGTCAGCGAGGCTGTCTCCGCGCGCCACTTGGAGAGCCGGGCCGTCACTCCCCGTAGTGCGCTGGTGATTCCCAACGGCGTCGCTCCGGAACCGTTTGCGAATGGCGAGGAAACGCGCGCCCGAGTCCGCCGGGAACTAGAACTGGGCGACGAGTTCGCGTGGCTCGCGGCGGGCCGGCTGATGTGGAAGAAGGACCATGCTACGATGCTCTCGGCCATGGCGCAGCAGCCCGCTGGCATCCTGCTTATCGCCGGGGAAGGCCCACTTGAGAAGGAGTTGCGGAAGCAGGCGGAGGCGCTCGAGGCCAGGGTCCGGTTTCTCGGGCTGCGGGAAGATATCCCGTATCTGATGAGCGCCTGCGATGGCTTCGTGATGTCCTCCGTCGTGGAAGGGTTGCCCATGGCGCTCATCGAAGCGGCGATGGCGGGGCTGCCTGCCGTGGCCACGGATGCAGGGGGCGTTCGCGAGGTGATTCGCGACGGCGAAACCGGCTTCGTCGTTCCCGCGCGGGATGCGGCGGCCTTGGGAGAGGCCATGCGGCGCCTGGCCGGGATGCCGGCGGAAGCGCGCGGTGAAATGGGCGAGGCGGCGCGCCGGAACGCCGTCGAGCGCTTCAGCCTTTCCGAAACCGCCGCGCGCTGGGAAGCCCTTTACCGGGAGTGTCTCCGCGAGGCGGAGAACGAATTACTACCATGACTCCTCCCGCGCCCATGGATGTGACGAATCGATTCGTCCTGGATTTTGCCCGCCGCTTCGAGCAATCGCGCCCGGGCGCGCGCATTCTCGATTACGGCTGCGGCGCGGGGCGTCTGGTGCAGGCCGGGCGGGCGGTGGGGCTCGCCATGGAGGGGGTTGACGTTTTCTACGCGGGTTCGAGCGCGCGCGAGGAAGCGGCGAGGACGGGATTATTGGGCAGCGCCATTCACGAGATGATGGAAGGGCGCATGCCCTACGACGCGAACCGCTTCGACCTCATCGTCAATAATCAGGTGATGGAGCATGTGGAAGATCTCGATGCCGTCCTCGGGGAGATTCACCGCGTGCTCAAACCCGGTGGAACCGTGCTCAGCCTCTTCCCGGCGGTGGATGTCTTCCGCGAAGGGCACATCGGCATCCCGTTTTCACACTGGATGAGGAAGGGATCGCGGGGGCGCTTCTACTATGCCTGGGCGCTCCGCTCACTCGGGCTGGGCACGTGGAAAGAGCAAGCGCCCACATGCCGCCAGTGGGCGCTCGACAAACTGGATTGGATCGATCGCTTCACCGTTTACCGAAGCCGCCGTGAGATTTTTTCCACCTATGGCCGTTACTTCGCGAGTACGCTGGTGGAAGAAGAGTACATCCGCTACCGGCTGCTCGACCGCCCTGGGCGCGAATGGATCGTGAACCTGCTGCGGCTGCCGTTCCTGATGCCGCTCGCGAAGGCGGTGCTCCGCAAACTGGCGTTTCTTGTGATTCTCTCCCAAAAGGAGAGCCAGTGAAACTGGTGTATGTCGTCACCCGCGCCGATGCCGTCGGCGGGGCGAGTATCCATGTGCGGGATCTGGCGCGCGAGATGATCTCCCGCGGCCACGACGTCACCGTGCTGCTCGGCGGCTCCGGGCCGGTTACGGAGCGGCTGGCCGCCGCGAACATCCCGTTCCAGAGCCTGCGCTACCTGGGCCGGAGCATTCGCCCGCTTCGGGATTTGCTCGCAACCCGGGAACTCACCGCGGCGCTGCGCGCCCTGCGGCCGGATCTGGTCTCCACACACACGGCGAAGGCGGGCCTCGTGGGGAGGCTGGCCTGCCGGAAACTGAACCTTCCCTGCATTTATACGCCGCACGGCTT
The DNA here is from genome assembly GCA_020847315.1 of Bryobacterales bacterium. Classification (GTDB taxonomy): domain Bacteria; phylum Acidobacteriota; class Terriglobia; order Bryobacterales; family Bryobacteraceae; genus JACTMJ01. The sequence continues at coordinate 20,702 of JADLCF010000216.1, forward strand.
CGCGATCGGCAACCGCATCTCGCCGCTCCTGGGGCCGGTGTTCGCCTTCCTGGAGCGAACGGCGGCGCGGTGGTGCGCGGCCATTGTCTGTGTCTGCGAATCGGAACGGCGGCTGGCGCTGGAGAAAGGAATCGGGCCGGCGCCCCGCCTGCATGTGATCTATAACGGCATGCCCGATGCCGCCGATGCGGATCTCGCGAAGCCGGGGGAGGAGCCAGTCCGCATCTGTTCGGTCGCGCGCCTTGAATCACCCAAGGACCATGAAACGCTGTTCGAGGCGCTCGCCGCGCTACCGCATCGGCGCTGGAGCCTCGAACTCGTGGGGGATGGACCACTCGAAGAACACCTCCGCGCCCTGGCGAAATCGCTCAATCTCGAAGAACGGATCGTCTGGAGCGGCTATTTGCCGGACCCTTCGGCAGCGCTCGCGCGCGCTCACGTGTTCGTTCTGGCGACCCACTCGGAGGCATTCCCCCGCAGCATTCTGGAGGCCATGCGGGCCGGACTGCCGGTAGCCGCTTCCGATGTAGGGGGGGTCCCGGAAGCGGTATCGGACGGGCGGACGGGCTTCCTCGCGCCGGTGGGGGACCCCGAGGCTTTGAGCGCGGCGATTGCCGAGTTGATCGAAAATGCGCCTCTGCGGCAACGAATGGGCGGCGCCGGGCATCAGACCTTTAACGAGCGCTTCCGCTTCGAACGGATGGCCGAAGAGACCCTGGCGCTGTACCGCTTGGTTGTGCGCGCCCCAAGGCAGGGGGATGAAATGGGAAATGGAACTACAAGCCTGAATCTCACCGGGAATGAGGCTCTGCTTGCAACCGCGCCCGTGGCTGCGCGTCAAGGCGGTCTGCTGGGTGGCGCCGGACCGGTGATCAAGCGTTTCGCCGACGTTGTTTTCGCGCTCGTGCTCATCCTGATCGCGCTGCCATTTGCCATTTTGATTGCGCTTGCGATTCTGCTCGAAACGCGGGGACCCATTCTCTTCAAGCAAAGCCGCATCGGCCAGAACAACCGGCGCTTCGCGCTGTGGAAGTTCCGCTCCATGGCCGCCGACAGCGAACGGCTGCTTGAAAGCTATCTCGCCGAGCATCCCGATTTGCGCGAGGAATGGAACGCGACCCATAAGCTGAAGGACGACCCCAGGGTGACGCGCGTGGGCCGCTTCCTGCGGCGGCGCAGCCTGGATGAATTGCCGCAGCTTTGGAACGTGCTTCGAGGGGATATGAGCCTCATCGGGCCGAGGCCGATCGTCGATGCGGAGATTCCCAAATTCGGCCGCGCGTTTGCGCTCTACCTTAAAGTGAAGCCCGGCCTCACCGGGCTGTGGCAGGTCTCCGGGCGCAGCGACACGAGTTACCGCCGGCGGGTGGAACTCGATTCCCAATACATCCGCGGCTGGTCTTTGTGGCTCGATCTGAAGATCATCTGGAAGACCGTGGGCGTCGTCCTGCGGGCACACGGGGCCTACTGACACGAAACCGGCGGGAACCCGGTGCGCCGGCGAATCCTCTCCTGATACGCTCGGGAAATGCGAACCCGCAAATTCGTCTTGATTCTGGCGGTATCCCTAGCCCTCGCGCTCCCCATGCCGTCGCAGGAAGCCTGTAACCCCGCCTGGGTGGACCTGTTGAAACCCGGCCTCGAAGGCTGGCAGAAGCTCGGCGAGGGGAAGTGGAACCTCGATGCGAACGGCGTGGTGACCGGCTATCGCGACGAAGATTTCAACCGTCTCAAGGCACTCGCGCCTTTTGATTTCCAGATGGTCCGCGGCTGGGTTCTCGCCCAGGGCTGGCTCTACACGGCGCGGGAGTACGAAGAGTTCGATCTCTCCCTCGAATACTGGGTGCGCGCCCCCGGCAACAGCGGAATCTCCATCCGGGATCAGACGCGCGCCGCCTGCGGCATCAAGATTCCGCCCGATTTTGCCTGTACCCCTTCGAAGACCGGCTATGAAATCCAGATCAACAGCGATTGGCCGGATAAGTGGGTATCGGGCAGCATCTACACGCTGGCGAACGCGAAGGATGGCGTCCAGAAGCGGCTCGATTGGAATCGGATGGAGATTGAAAGCCGCAAGGATGCGATCCGGGTGAAGATCAACGGGGAACTGGTGGCGGAACATCCCGGCGCGGCGGGCCGGCCGCTCAAGGGGCCCATCGGCTTGCAGTTGCACGATCTCACCAGCTACTCGCGCTTCCGCAATATCCGGGTGAAAGAGATCTGCCGGTAGACGGTTCGCGAACACTCTCGAACCTGCGAAATCGAACGCGCCGGGAACTCATCCATTGGGTGAATCCCGGCGCGTTTGTTTCGCGAATTGCGGCTGCTTCGCCTTAGCGACTCGCGGCTTCGATCCGGTCCACCTTGAGGATGCCGGTCTTTTCGAAGAGCGTTCCGGTCACTTTCACCTGCTTGGCGGCAAAGGCTTCCGGCGCCTTCTGGTCACTGAGCACGTACATCTTCTTGCCATCCCAAAGGGCGTATTTGAACTTGCCCTTGGATGTCCGGACGCACTCGACGACGCACTTCGCGTCCGGGCTTACGCCCATGTGGGTGTGATCCTTGCCGCACATCGTGTCCGTGATGACGCCGGTGAACGTCTGTGGCTTCGTCTGCGCTCCCAGGAGAGCGGCGAAGGCGAGCGTGAGGATGAGGATTGCATGTTTCATGGCTTGTGTCCTTTTCGATTGGTTTTCCTTTTCGATTGATTGAGTTACAAACTTATTGGATGCCCCGGAACCGGAGGCGGGTACCGTGAGCGTGTTCGATGCGGCGCCAAAGCGCCTGGTAGTTCTCCACGCTGAGCGGTTGCTTGAGTTGGAACGCGAAAGAGCGATAGCCTCCCTGGTCGGAGACGGCTCGCTCCGGCGCGGTGATGTTCAGCGAGAGTGGCCCGGTCTGCGCGATGGTGTCAATCACCGCTACCGGCCAGATCCGGCTCTCACCGGCCCGCGAGGCGTCGAACAGCAGTTCGTCGCCCGTGAAGATGAGGACGCCTTCGACGCCCCGCACCAGCCCGAGGCGTTTGGCGGGAATCCGCCACTGGACGGCCTTGCGCTCCACGATGGAGGGATCCGCGTGGAGAGCCACCACCGCGCGTTCGCCGAGATGCGCCCGCAAGATCGATGCTGCCGTCACCAAACTGCCGTCCGGCGTCGATAGTCGGAAGCGGAAGATGCGGTCCCGCCCAATCTGCCACGTGACATCGTGATAAGTGACAATCTCCAGCCGCCGCTCGGCAAGCGTCGCCTGCTGGATATCGTCCCAGCGAAGCAGCATCGGTCGTTCTTCCTCCGGCTTCTTTTCGGCGCGGGTAAACACGAACCCTTCGGGAGAAAGCGCGAGCGAACCCTGAGCATCCGGCCAAAGGGCGCGCTCGTGCGTGACGGTCCACTGCATGCCACTCCATTGCGCGTTGGGGTCCTGCCCCGCGAGCGTAGCCGTCAGCATCAAGCAGAGAACGAATAGGCATCTCATGCGGAAATCTCCTTCTTCACTTCGGAATGCCATTTCCAGATTTCGTAAATCACGGGGTAGATCAGCAGTTCGAGCAGAAACGAAGTAGCCACGCCCCCGATCAATGGCGCGGCGATCCGCTTCATCACATCGGACCCCGTGCCGGTGGACCACATGATCGGCAACAATCCGACGAACATCGTGGCCACGGTCATGAACTTCGGCCTCACCCGCTTCACCGCCCCGTGGACAACCACTTCCCGCAGGTCTTCTTCCGAGCGGATCAGCCCCTTCTGCCTCGCGTCCTTGTACGAGAGGTCCAGGTAAAGCAGCATGAAGACCGCAGTCTCCGCATCCACGCCGAGCAGCGCGATCAGCCCCACCCAGACCCCGATCGACAGGTTATAGCCGAGCGCCCAAAGCAGCCACACCGCACCGATCGCGGAGAAGGGCACGGCAAGCAGAATGATCATCGTTTCCGCAAGGGATTTAGTGTTGAAGTAGAGCAGCAGAAAGATCAGGAAAAGCGTGACGGGTAGGATCACGACGAGCTTTTCCTTCACCCGCTCCATCGCTTCATACTGGCCGCTCCAGGAGATCGTGTAGCCGGGCGGAACCGGCAGCTTTTCCCGAAGCAGTTGCTGCGCTTCCGCGAGGTAGCTTCCGGCATCCCGGTCCGCGACGTCCACGAAGACATAGCCCGTGAGCAGGCCGTTCTCATTGCGGAGCATCGAGGGGCCCGTGGCCACGCGGATGTCGGCCAACTGCCGCAGAGGCACCTGCGCGCCGCCCTCCCCCACCGGGATCAGCACGCGCTCCATGGCGGGAATCGCGGAGCGGAAATCGCGCCCGTAGCGGACGCTGATGGGGTAGCGTTCCCGGCCCTCAATCGTCGTTGAGATATTCTCTCCCCCGATGGCGTTGGTGATCGCCATTTGCGCATCCGCCATGCTGATGCCGTACCGGGCGAGTTCCTCGCGCTTCCAGGCGAAATCGAGGAAGTAGCCCCCGGCCGTGCGTTCCGCAAAGACGCTGCGCGTCCCGGGAACCGTGGGCAGCAGACGTTCCGCCTCCGAACCGAGACGGTCAATCTCCGCGATATCCGCGCCGGAAATTTTGAGCCCCACCGGCGTGCGGATTCCCGTGCTGAGCATGTCGATGCGCCCGCGGATCGGCATTGTCCAGGAGTTGGAAAGCCCCGGCAACTGGAGCGCGGCATTCATCTCCCGGATCAAATCCTCCTGGCTGATGTGCGCCGGGGTGATGTGGCCCAGCGTGGGCCGTAGCCATTCCGGAGCCCAACTGTCATACCAGGTGGCCTTCGTCCGCCACTCGCTCTCCGGCTTCAGCACTACCACCGTCTCGAACATGGAGAGCGGCGCCGGGTCCGTAGACGATTCCGCGCGGCCCGCCTTGCCCAGCACGGATTCCACCTCTGGAAACCGCTTCAATATCCGGTCCGTTACCTGCAGCAGCCGCGTGGCTTCGTCGGTCGAGATGCCCGGCAGCGTCGTGGGCATGTAGAGCAGCGTGCCTTCGTTCAGGGGCGGCATGAACTCCGAACCGAGCTTGTGATAAATGGGAATTGTGGCGAGCATCGCAGCCAGCGTGACGCCGATCGAGACCCACTTCCAGCGCAGCGCCGCGCGGGCCGCGGGTTCGTAAAGGTGAATCAGGATGCGGCTGATCGGGTGCTTCTCTTCCGAGTGAATCTTCCCGATCAATACCGCGTTCGTGGCGCGCGCGAGCCAGCGCGGGCGGAACGAGAAGTTACGCACGTGCTGGAAGGTGAGGCGCATCGCCGGGTCGAGCGTGATGGCGAGAAACGCCGCCACGATCATCGCCAGCGTCTTCGTGTAGGCGAGCGGCTTGAAGAGGCGCCCTTCCTGGTCTTCGAGCACCAGAACGGGCAGGAAGGAAACGGCGATCACAAGTAGCGCGAAGAAGCTCGCGCCGCCCACCTCCTTGATGGCGGAGACGACCACGTCGCGGTAGGGTCCGGGCCGCCCTTGGTGTTCCCACTCCTCGAGTTTCTTGTGCGTCTGCTCCACCACCACGATCGCGGCATCCACCATCGCGCCAATAGCGATCGCGATACCGCCGAGCGACATGATGTTCGCGCTCACCCCGAGCAGGTGCATCGGGATGAAGCTGATCAGGATAGCCGCGGGAATCGTCAGCACCGGGATCAGCGCACTCGGCACGTGCCAGAGGAAGATCAGGATCACCAGAGAGACGACGATCAACTCTTCGACGATGGTCCGGTTGAGCGTGTCGATCGAGCGCTCAATCAACGCCGAGCGGTCATAGCCCACGGCGATCTCTACCCCCTCGGGAAGGCCGGGCTTCAACTCTTCGATCTTCGCTTTCACGCTATCGATCACATCGAGCGCGTTCGCGCCCTGGCGCATGACGACGATGCCCGAAACCACCTCGCCCTCGCCGTTCCATTCCGCCACGCCCCTCCGCATATCCGGCCCAAGCGTGACGTGCGCGACATCCCCCACCGTCACGGCGGTTCCGCTCGCGTTCGCCCGCAGGGAGATCGAGCGAATATCGTCGAGGGACTCGATATAACCCAGGCCCCGCACCATGTACTCCGCGCCGGAGCTCTCCACCAGCCGGCCGCCCACGTCTTCGTTCGACTGGCGCACCCGCTCAAGAAGGAGTTGCAGCGGAATGCCGAACGCCTGCAGCCGGTTAGGGTCGATCTGAATCTGGTATTGCCGGACGAACCCGCCCACCGGGGCCACTTGCGCCACACCGGGCAGGGCCTCCAACTGGTAGCGCAGATACCAATCCTGGATGCTGCGCAGCTCGGCCAAATTGCGTTTGCCGCTCCGGTCAAGCAGAGCATACTGGTAGACCCAGCCAACGCCTGTGGCATCCGGCCCAATCTCCGTTTTCACGCCCGCGGGCAGACGCGGCTGCACGCCGGAAAGATATTCGAGCGTGCGGGAGCGCGCCCAGTAAAGATCCGTGCCCTCCTCGAAAATCACGTAGACATAGGAGTAGCCGAAATCGGAGATACCGCGCACGGTCTTGACGTGCGGCGCGCTCAGCATCGCGGCCACGATAGGGTAGGTCACCTGATCCTCGACGATATCCGGGGAGCGCTCCCACCGCGTGAGCACGATCACCTGCGTATCGGAAAGATCCGGAATGGCGTCGAGCGGAATCTGGTGCATGCTCCACCAGCCCATCAGCATCGCCGCCACCATCGTGGCGAAGATGAGGAAGCGGTTGTTGGCGGAGAAATCAATGATGCGGTTGATCATTGGTTTTCCTTTCCGCCTGAGGTCCAGGCGCGCTGCCTTCCCCGCGAAGCTGGCTTTCCGAATCGATCAGGAAATTACCGGAGACGACGATCTGGTCGTTCTCCGTGAGCCCTTCGAGAATCTGTATCTGGTCTCCAAAACGGCGGCCGATGCGCACCTCGCGCGGCTCCATGTAGCCGTCGCCCCGATGGATAAAGACGAGCTGGCGGCGCCCCGTATCGAGGACCGCGGTCGCAGGAACGGAGAGCATGCGCGGACTGCGCTGCTCAAAGAGCACATCCAGGTACATGTCCGGCTTCAGTTGCAAGCCGGGGTTGGGAGTCTCGATGCGTACCTGCAGGGTGCGCGTGGAGGCATCGAGGCCGGGCTGAATGTAGGCGACGCGGCCGTGAATCGCGCGCTCCGGCGCGTAGGGGAAGGAGAGTGTCACCGCCTGGCCGGGCCGGATGTTGGGCGCTTCATATTCGAACACTTCCGCCACCACCCACACGCGGCTCAGATCGGCTAGCGTGTAGAGGGATTGGTCCGGAGACGTGCGTTGGTTCGGGAAGGCATTGCGCTCCATCACGTAGCCCGAGGACGGCGCGTAGACCGTCACGGACTTTACCGGTTGCCGAGTCCGTTCGAGTTCGGAGATCTGTTCCGGCGTAAGGTCGAGCAGCTCCAGGCGGCGGCGGGCCGCTTCGAGCATTGTCCGTTGATGAGCCTGGGTATCCGTCAGCGAACTCTTCGCCATGGTTTCCGCGGCGCGCATCGCAAGCAGATACTCGCGCTGGCTGGCCAGCAGATCCGGGCTGTAGATGGTGACAAGGGGCTGCCCCTTCTTCACCAGATCCCCCATGAAATCCGCGTAGACTTTCTCGATCCATCCGTTGATCTTGGGCGTCACGCGGGAGACGCGGCGTTCGTCGAGCGTTACCTTCCCCGCCGCGCGCACCGTCTCATGCTCCTCGGCATACGCGGGCTTCCCGAAGACAACCCCAATCAACTGCTGTTTCTCCGCGCTGATGTGGACCGTGCCAGGCGCCATGGCGGCGGCGCTGTGCTCATAGACCGGCACGAGGTCGTTGCCCGTCTCCGGGTTCAATCCGGGCGCGTCCGCTTTGTAGTTCGCGTCCGCCGGGTCTGTGTAGTAGAGCACCTTGCCGTGGTTGGCCGGGACCGGCGCATTCTGTTCGTCCTCGAATACAGGGTCCAGGTCCATGTTGCAGATGGGGCATTTCCCCGGATGGTCGCTCCGGATCCAGGGGTGCATGCCGTCCTGCCAGTAGAGGACCTTCCGCCCGTTGATCGTCTGCCCGCTCTTCTCTTCAGCGCCCTTCGGGCCGTACCAGCGTCCGTAACCATAGCCGCCCACGAAGCCCAGCCCCAGCACGATCACGATGAGTACGATCTTCGATGCCTTCATGGCAGCAATTCCTTTCCAGTGAGTTCGCCGATCCGGCTGACTGCCAGTTCGAGGTTGCGCCGCTCGTCGAGCTGCGCCATCCGGTAATCCACCAGCGTCACAAAGCCGCTGAGCACATTCAGAAAATCCGCCTTGCCCGTCTCGTAGCCCTCCATGGAGGATTCGAGGGCGAGCCGCGCCTGCGGAATCACCGTGTCGTCATAAATTTCCATCAGCCGTCCGGCCGTGCGCGCCGCCTCGTACTGTTCGCGGACCTGGAAGCCCAAATCCTGAAGAGTGGCCTCATACTCACGGCGCGCGGCGGCCAGTTCGAAGGTGCGCTCCGCCACTTCCGGCCGCTGCTTGCTGCGGAACCACGCGGGGACGCTGAACTCCAGCGACAGCTCCCACATGGGCGCATACCCCCCGCGGTTCATGTACGTGCCGGAGACTTTCGTTTCCGGCTGGTAGCTCTTCCGGGCGAGAGCCACGCCCAGACCCCGCGCCTCGATTTGCTTCGCGGCGCGCTCCAGCAAGGGGGAAGTATCGGGCAGCCCTTCAATGAGCGCCGTGATCTCAGCGGGCGGCGCCGCCGGAGACGGGATGGCAGGAGGCGGAAGGGAATGGAACGGTTCGCGGCCCAGGAGCGCGTTCACCTTTGCCTCTGCCACCCGCTTGCCCTGTTCCAGCCGTTCGCGGCGCGTGGCCAGCAGGCTGAGTTGCGTCTGCGCCTGCAGCAAATCGCGCTGGCTGCCTTCGCCCACCGCGTACCGTGCTTCGGACGCGCGCAGAACCTCACCGAACAGCCGTTGATTCTCGTCGAGCAGCGTCAGCGCGTCGAAGGCGTAACGGTACTCCACCCACGCCCGCTGTAGCTCTCCCACCAGCGTGTTCCACACCTGCTCATAAGTGCCGCGCTCGGCTTGCGCCTCCGTTTGCGCGATCTGGTAACGGAGTTTACGCGTGCCTCGCGCGGGGAACTGCTGGGAGACCATCAGCCCGGCCGTGATCATTGGGTCGCTGCCGAGCCCCTGAAAAGGCAATGGGCTGGGCATGCTTAGGGAACGGATGCCCACCATGGGATCGGGCAAGCTTCCCGCCTGCGGCGCCCGCTGCCGCATCGCTTCCAGCGTCTTCTGCGCCGCCTCAAGCGAAGGGTTGCGCGCTTCGAGTTCGGCAAGCAGATCCCGCCAGTGCAGGCGTTCCTGGGCGTGGACTCCATCCGCCACCATCAATAGCAGCAGTAAGAAGGAAGCAATTCTTCCCATGACAAATCCTCATTCCGGGTGAAGCCCGCGTAGCGCGGGCAAAAGGTGCAAGGTCGCGCAGCCCGTGGGTCCAGGGCGGAGACCGGCGTTGCGTGCGCGCTCGTGGAATGGCGCCGGCGCAAAGGCGCGGGCACGCGAACACGGCGGCGCGCTTAGCCGCGAGGGGGAGAGACTAGATCCGAATGGGTAGCGCCATCAGGGGCGGAGGAGAGGGGTTGATGGCGGCTTGCCACTCAACCGCGCCGCCCATCGGAGCCAACTCCGCGAGGAGCACAACCGGGGGAAGCACCGCGGCCGCAATGTCCAGCACCACGGCGTTGTCTGGGGATGCCGCTTCCAGCATCAGGCTGGCAGTTTCGTGGGAGCAGCGCTCTGCAGGCGGGTGCGAACCGGATTCCGGAGCCGGATTCGTGCCGCTCTCCACGGGCTGCGTATGCTCGCAGCAGGCATGCCCACTAGCGGGCGTGCTCGCGACCTGGGCAGCGGAATCCGCGAGATGGGCGCGATCACACGCCGGGCACACTCCCAACACACTGGTGAGGAGGAGCATCATCGACGCGAAGATGGATCGCAAACGCATCCCTATCCCTAGATGATAGACGCAATTGGATGGATTCGGGTAGCTCAAATTAAAATCGCTCGCCCAAGGGAACCGTCCGGAGCCAGCCGGAAACTCCGTCAACAATCCATTTTGCGTGAGAATTTTCCCTGCGCCGGGCTACTTATTCTTTGGGAGGAGTCCGCATGCGGTTCCCAGTTTGCTTCTGGAAGTATGTGCTTACGGTAGCCCTAATATCGACGTTGGTGGCGCCGGCGCGCGCTGCCGCTTCCGATCCCGGTTCCAATGTCACTCAATTGTTGGACGAAGCGCCACTCAAGGGAATCCGCTACACGCTGCCGGATGCTTCCTGGCCCAACACGCTCCCACCCTTGTGCGCTCTGGCTCGCGATCTGCCCTTGTTGAAAGCAAGCGGCGGAACGGCGGTCTTCACCGTGGGCGCTCCTCCCCAGGAAGGCGATCACATCTTTCTGAGCCTGCTCGCCTCCACGCAACTCTCCTGGGTGGCCACCTATCCCCTGCCACAGGACGTGGACCCTGCGCGCTCCCTGCTTGAACAGCGGGACGCCCTCCTCGTCCGGTTCACCGCATTCGCCACCCGCTTCCAAGGCAACCCGAGCCTGCGCGGTGTCGTGCTCGATTTCGGCAGTCAGCATGCCATCGAATCCGCCCTGCTCGCGCCCGCGCTTGCTGCGATTCTTACCGCTCATTTCCCGGAGAATCCCCCGATGCTGGGGCACGCCGCCTATACGCCGGAATCGCTCTATAACGCGCCCGCGGGCATCGACTTTTGGCTCTACCGCTTCACCGGAAGCGCGCCCAGCGACCTCGACCGCACATTGCTCTCCCAGCGCGCGGGGATCCCGGTGGTCTTTGACCTGAGCGGCGTCGCCGCCCAGTTCGTCTCAAGCGCGCCGGGAAGCTGGCGGAGCTTTCTGACGGCCTTCACCGCGGGTGCGCCGCAGACCCATCTGATTGCCGCCAACCTCATCGGAGCCCGCGAGTCGGGGTCCTCCGTGACAGCCTCCGGCGATGGCGGCGGCGATACAACCACGACCGTGATCCGCTACCGCGAGGATGCGCTCTTTCGCGCTGAACGGGACAGCAACAGCTTTGAAAACCTCCGGCCCACCCGATTCCAGGAGGCGCTTTCCTCCTGGTGGGACGCACCTCCCGTGGCCGATGACCCGGTAGCCCCTGCGTTGAGCGCGGTCTTGAATGCCGCCACCGGTACGGCGTATCTCTCCCCCGGCGCCCGGGGCGTCCTACGCGGCACGTTCCTAGGTGGCAAGTGGAATGCCCCCTCGGCCCCAGAGTGGCCGCTTCACGCTGGCCCGAACTGCCTCTGCGTGGCGGATCGGCCCGTTGCCATGGGCAGCCAGACGGAAGCGGAAGCCGCCGCCCAATTGCCCTGGCTCCTCCCCACGGGCCTCATCCGCGCGCGCTTTGTCCGCGAAGGCGTCGCCTCCGCGCCGTATGTGTTGGAGATGCTTGAAGCCTCGCCCGGTATCTTCCCGCTGCAAATTGAACGCAGCGAATCGGGCTGCCGCATGGACGAATCCGATGGCGTGCGTCCCGGCGAGATCCTCGAATTGAATGTCACCGGCGCGGGGCCGCTCAATGGCGACTTCACGGGAATCTCCGTCCTCTTGAACGATACCCCGGTCGAAGTGCTGAGCGGGGGGCTATCGTCAGAATCAATCGGAATCACCAGCCTTCGCGTGAAGCTGCCCCCGGCGGTCAAGCAGACGGAACGCAAGGGGCTCTTTCTCCGCAAAGGCGAGCGCGCCAGCAATCTCATTCCCATGGACTTCGTGGGAAATGCCCGGCCCACCGTCTCGCTTGTGGCCGAGCGCCCCCGAGTTCTGCTGCAGCCGGGCGGCCTGAGCGCTCCCTTGCGGATCGACACGCGCGGACAGAACGGATTCTGCGGCCGCATTGAGTTCAGCGTGGAAGGCTTACCCAAGGGCGTCACCGCGCTCATCTCGAAAGTGGACGCGGGCAAACCGGCCACGCTGCAACTGAAGGCGGACTCTATGACGGAAGCTGCCGAGGCCCGCCCCTTCTATCTCTACGCGCTCCCAACGCCGGGCGATTTGGCGACGCTCGCGCTCGAACTGCGCGTGATGCCGCAAGTGGGGGCGATGGCCGTGAAGCTCGAATCACGAGGGTTCGCCGCCGGAGCCTCCGCCTCTATCTCCTGGAACGGGGAACTCCTGCCGCCCACCGGACCCAAGGCGGCCCGGGGGCTCTATCTCCAGGTGATTGACCCGCGCACCGGCATCTTCCTCCCCATCGAACGCTACGATCTCTGGGAGAGCAGGGAAGAAAGCACCCGGATGGAAGTGCGCCTCAACACGCTGCGCGCCGGCGTCATTGTGGGGATGGCCGTGGCCGATGAAGCCACCCTGCACATGCAGCCCTCCCTAAAGAACTGGATCCGGACGAAGCTCGGCAGCGCCGCCATCGCCACGCTTGGCTACCAGCATTCCTGGGCCATTCTCGCGAAGGTGGGCGGAACGGCGCCGCTCGCGGAAAGTGCAAGCGAATCCGGGCCTGCGGTGGCCGAAGCCACCTTCTCGCTGCCGGAGCAATGAGTGCCGCCTGAAGAACAGGAGAGCAAAGATCGGCAAGGCTAAGCGGCGCGCTTCAGTACCTTATCAAGCACCTTCACAGCCCGGTCTACGTCCTTCTTACGGATGATGAAGGGTGGAAGAAAACGCAGCACGGTGTTGTTCGTGCAATTGATCAGGAGTCCCTCGTTCATCGCATCGGTAACCAGGTCTTTCCCTGGGCGATCGAGTTCCATGCCGAGCATCAGCCCGGTGCCCCGCACGTCCTTCACCATCCGGTGGCGCGATGCCAATTTGCGTAGCTGTTCCTTGAAGTAAGCGCCCATTTCCCGGATGGAGGGCAGCAGTTCCTCGAGCAGATCGAGGGATTCAATCCCCACGCGGCAGGCGAGCGGTCCGCCACCGAACGTGGTCCCGTGCATGCCCGCGCCGATGGTCACCGATGCCTTCTCGTTCGAGCAAATGACGCCGAGCGGCAATCCGGAGCCAATCGGCTTCGCGGTCACCATGACGTCCGGCATCACCGCCGGGTCATACATCTGGTAGGCGAAGTACTTGCCCACGCGCCCCACGCCGCACTGGATCTCGTCGAAAACCAGCAGCGCGTTGAATTTGTCCGCAAGGGAACGCGCCTTGCGGAGAAACGCCTCGTCGATCAGGTAGATGCCTCCCTCGCCCTGCACCACTTCGAGGACGATGCCCGCCGTGTTCTCATTCACGGCCGCTTCCAGTGCGGCGATGTCCTGCTTTGGCACATACTTCACACCCGGCAGGAGCGGCTCAAAATCCTTCCGGTACTTGGGCTGGCCTGTAAGCGTCAGCGCGCCGGTGGATCTGCCATGAAACGAGTTCTCGAGCGAGACAATCTCGTGCTTGGCCGGAGAAATCGCGCGGCCGTGCGAACGCATCATCTTGATCGCGCCTTCCATGGCCTCCGTGCCGGTATTGGCAAAGAAGGTGCGCTGCAAACCGCTGATACTCGCCAGGCGTTTGGCGAGAATTCCCTGGTACGGGTTGTAGTACAGGTTAGAGCAGTGAATCATCAACGCCGCCTGCTCCTGAATCACCTTCACGATCCGGGGATGCGCGTGGCCGAAGCCGTTCACGCCGATTCCCGCAATGAAATCGAGATATTGCCGCCCCCGGTCGTCCCACACATACGCGCCTTCCCCGCGCAGCAGCAGCAGCGGGTAGCGGCCATAGTTTTGCAAGACGTAGGCCTTCTCCAGATCCATGACCTGTTCCAGCCGGAACTGAGGTGTCTTGCGTCCTGAAAAAATACCCATACGTTTCTATAGTATTTCATCGCGTTACCGGGGCATTAGGGGGAATCCGGCTGGAAAGCGGTGAACCGGCCGGAGGGAAGGCTATCCTTGGAGGACAAGGTTTCGTGACCGGGATCTCACCGTAAGGGGATTGTCCGAGGCCGGCCGTTGAAGCAAACCCGCGTGGCAAGCGCTCCGATGGCATCGGGAGGAGGATCAATGGGAAATCGAATGCAGCCACGATGGGCTCTTGTTTGCCTGCTTGCGATTGCGCCCTCATTTGCCCTGGCGGAATCGGGCCAAACCGCGGGGAATGCGAGCGCTCCTCTTCCGGCTGCCCACTCGCCCGCCAGATCCATTCGAGACTACGTTCCCATCACTGGAAATGAGCGCCTCCAATGGTATTTGCGCAGTACGGGTTCCGCGGCCGTGAGTAGTTCGATCCTGAGTGCGGCGTGGTCCACCGCCTGGCGCTCTCCGTGCGAGTATCCGGAGACCTGGGGCGGGTTCGGGAAGCGCTACGGCTTGGCGATCTCGGGCGTCGCCATGGGCAACGGCATCGAGGTGGGTTTGGGCGCGATGTGGGGCGAGGATCCACGTTATCACCGCGTCGGCGGCCCGCTTCGCGGCAACCTCAAAGCGCGTGTGGGGCACGTGCTGCTTTCGAGCGTCACCGCCACCAACCGCCAAGGAGAACGCATGCCGGCCTACTCGCGCTTTATCGCCATTCCTTCCAGCAATTTCATGCAAAACGCCTGGCGAGTGGGAAGCCAATCCTCCGTGAACGATGCCCTCCTCCGGACGCTCTACGGGTTCCTCGGCCGCATGGGCGGGAACGCGTTCAACGAGTTCTGGCCGGACTTCCGCCGCCGGAACGCGCATCCACCTTCCACACCTTAACCAATTTCCCTCGCAAACCGGCTAATGGTTTGTGTCTGAGCGCCGATATACCCGAAAAAGAGCGCGGACAGCCGTGGATCCGGTGTCTATACCCCACCCGGAGGCGCCCGCTCCGGGAGGGAGTGCGATCAATGCGGCGTGCGCTGATTACGGGAGTCACCGGACAAGACGGCAGCTATCTGGCCGAGCTCCTGCTCGCGAAGGGCTATGAGGTGCATGGCATCAAGCGGCGCTCTTCCACCTTCAACACAGAGCGCGTGGACCCGATTTATGAAGATCCTCACGAGCAGCCGAACTTCTATCTGCACTTCGCGGACCTGAGCGATGCCAGCAGCCTCTGGAAACTGCTCTACGATATTCATCCGGATGAAGTGTACAACCTTGCCGCGCAGAGCCACGTGCGGGTGAGTTTCGATATCCCCGAGTACACGGCCGACATCACGGCAACGGGGGCTCTCCGGCTGCTCGAAGCCATGCGCAGTACGGGAGTGAAGGCCCGCTTCTATCAGGCCAGTTCGAGCGAGATGTTCGGCGCAACCGCTCCTCCCCAGAACGAATCCGCCGTCTTTCACCCCCGCAGCCCGTACGCCTGCGCGAAGCTCTTTGCGCACTCCATTACGGTGAACTACCGCGAGGGCTATGGGATGCATGCTTCGAGCGGCATCCTTTTCAACCACGAATCTCCCCGGCGCGGGGAAACCTTCGTCACCCGCAAGATTGCCCGCGCCGCGGCGCAGATTGCGCGCGGCCTACAGGATAAGCTCTTTCTCGGCAACCTCGATGCCAAACGCGATTGGGGCTACGCGCCTGAGTACGTTGAGGCGATGTGGCTGATGATGCAGCGGGAGGAACCCGGTGACTTTGTCATTGGCACGGGGGAAACGCACTCCGTCCGGGAGTTCGTGGAGGAGTGTTTCGCCCTGGTGAATCGGGATTGGCGGGATCATGTCGTCATCGATCCGCGCTATTTCCGGCCTTCCGAGGTAGATGCGCTGCAGGCAGACGCCTCGAAAGCGCACCGTATTCTCGGGTGGGAACCACGCACGTCCTTCCGGGATCTCGTTCGGATCATGGTGGATGCGGAGCGGGAGGCCCTCGATCGGCGCGCCTCCGGCGTGCTTCCCCACACAGTCTGCCTGTGATAGCCGTTCAAGTCTGGCGCGATGCTACCGGGAGGGTCCGCGCGGCGATGCGAAGCGCAACGGTAGCCGGTACGACCTCGGCGCGAAGGGCTTCCGTCCCCCTCGAGGCGAGGAAATCTTCCAATTTGCACCGCATAGTACTACGGAACGGAAGTGATTGTGTCACAATCACTTCGGACGTAACAGTAAACCAAAGGCCTATCGGTTTTCCTGGAAAGTGGCATGGCTTTCTTTTATCTTCGCCTACCTTTCCCCGGCCTACATAGGCAAAGTGGAATTGTCGCCAGCCAGATCGCGATCACGGCGCCGCCTCCGTCGGAAGTCTTTCCAAACCGGATGCGGCCAACAACAAACGAGTGGGGTCGGAATGCAAGATTACATCGCGAAAATTCTCGTCGCCGGTCCGGTTGGTTCCGGAAAGTCGACCTTCGTCCGCACGTTATCCGATACGCCGTATGTCGATACGGATGTCCTCGCCAGTGAGGATATCGGCAAGATGGGTACCACCGTCGGTATCGATTTCGGCACGATGGATGTGGACGATGTGCGGATCTTGCTTTTCGGCGTTCCCGGTCAGGAGCGATTTGACTTCCTATGGGAGGTCACCTGCAACGGCGCGCATGCTCTGGTTCTTCTCGTAGCGGCGGACCGCCCCGCTTGCTTCATCGAAGCCAAGAAGACATTAAAGTTTCTACAGAAATTTATCGAAGTACCAACCGTCGTGGGACTGACACGGACAGACCTAGGTGAAGATTGGCCGCCCGAAGAGGTCGGAAGTTATCTCGGAGTTCCTTCGGATTGCATTGTAAATGTGGATGCTAGGAGCCGTGAGAGCGCGATGGAGACATTGCGAGTGCTCTTCGAGTACGTGGCTCCAAAGTCGAGTTCATTGAGAACGGAAGGATCACTTAGCCTCGTTTAGGAGTACAATTCTGCCATGGACCAGCAAACCTTGAGACAAATCGAAATCCCTTTGGAGGAACTCGCAGCCTCCACGCGTGGCATTCGTGGCTGTTTGCTGGCCACGGCGGACGGCGTTGCCGTGATGCATCGCAATCTGAACGACCAGGCCGAGGCGCTGGCCGCGCTTAGTGCGTCCTCCCTAGGCATCGGTCGGAGGGTGGCGGAGGTGGGCGGTTGCGGCGCGCTCCAGGAGGTCTGCTTCAAAGGCTTCGAAGGCTGGGTAAGCGTGGTCGCCGTGGGCAATCGAGCGGTGCTCGCCGCGGTGGCGCACGAGGGCTGCAGCATTGGGATGGTGATGTACTATTCCCGCAAGTATGCCGATGAGATTCTGGGGATCATCGATCCGGAGCAGGCCCGCGCGCTCGAAGAACGGGAAGATCTTCGGGATGAAGAAGATCAGGTGAGCATGCGCAGCGCGCTGCAAGCCTTGGCGTCGCTCGACGAGTACAACACGCCTCCCGCGGACGATGACGACCCGCTTTATCGTGAGGCGGATAAATACCGTTCGATGCAGGAAACCGTGCGCGAAGGTTAATTGTCACAGGAATTTCGGTGGTCCCGGTTTCCAGGCCCAACCCCCATGCGGCGGGAGCGGCCCGCCGAGACCGCTCCCGCTCCTGGTCCGCCGTATCGAATACGATACTGCTCGGTCGCGACGCTCAGGCGTCCGCTACGCCGCCCTCCGTCAGCTTGCGAGGGTCGAGAATCTCAGCCAGATGCTCTTCCGTGAGATCGGTCTGCTCAGCGGCCACATCTTTCACCCGCCGTCCTTCCTTGGCTGCAATCTTCGCCACGGCCGCGCCCTTCTCATAGCCGATGATCGGGTTGAGCGCCGTGACAAGAATGGGGTTCATCTCGACGAGCGAAGCGATCTTCGCCTCATTCACCGTGAAGCCGGCAATGGCTTTGTCCGCCAGCATGCGGCTTGCCGTAGCCAAAATGTGGATGCTTTGCAGCAGGTTGTAGGCCGCCACGGGCAACATCACGTTGAGCTGGAAGTTGCCGCTCTGAGCCGCGATCGTGATCGTCGCGTCGTTGCCGATCACCTGCGCGCAGACCATCGCGGCGGATTCGGGCGCCACAGGATTCACCTTCGCCGGCATGATGCTGGAGCCCGGTTGCAGGGAGGGCAGCGCGATCTCCGCAATGCCGTGTACCGGACCGCTGTTCATCCACCGGAGGTCGTTCGCGATCTTCATCAACGCAACGGCGTAGGTCTTCAACTGGCCGCTTAGCTCCGCCACCGCGTCGAGGCTCGAAAGGCTCACGAAGTAGTTTGCGCTCGTTACGAACGGCAATCCGGTCTTGGCGGCCAGAGCTTCGGCGACCTTCCTGCCGAAATCGGGGTGGGCGTTGATGCCCGTACCGATGGCGGTGCCGCCGAGCGCAAGCGCTCCGATCCGCGGATACGTCGCCTTCAGCCGCGCCGCGCAATCCTTGATCTGCCCGCTCCAACCGCTGAGTTCCTGGCTAAGGCGAATCGGCATGGCGTCCATTAAGTGAGTACGCCCGGTGGTGACGACGTGGTCCACTTCCGCCGCCTTCCGGTCGATCACGCCCACAATGTGCTCCATTGCGGGGATGAGCGCGCCCGCCGTCTCAATGAGCGCGCTGACGTGGATGGCGGTGGGGATCACGTCGTTCGAGCTTTGGCTGCAATTCACGTGATCGTTCGGGTGGACCTTGCCGCCCAGCTTCCGGCTGGCCAGTGTGGCGATCACCTCATTGGTGTTCATGTTCGTGGAAGTGCCGGAACCGGTCTGGAAGATGTCCAGCGGAAACTGGGCATCGTGCGCGCCCTCCTCCACCTCGGCGGCGGCGGAGACGATGGCGCCCGCCACGGCGGCATCCAACAACCCCAGCGCCTGGTTCACCTCCGCGGCGGTTCCCTTCACCAGCCCCAGGGCGCGGATGAAGGGGCGCGGGAACGGGATGCCGCTAATAGGGAAATTCTCCACCGCGCGCTGGGTTTGAGCCGCATACAGCGCCCCTACGGGCACGCGCACTTCTCCCATCGAATCCTTTTCGATGCGAAACTCTTGTTCACTGGCAGGGTTCTGGCCGCTCATGGAAGTTCTGCTCCTGTCTATCGGGGAATTTTGAAACGGCGCTGCGATCAAAGGCAGTATCCGTGGGATGAGGGCAAAGAATCGAAAGCGCGACGCCGGCGTCCTTCGCATTCGAAGGTCCACCGGAAAAGCGCCGTGGTGGCCCTAAACCGCACACGCCCTTCCTCAAATCTCTATGTTCTCACGAGTGAGAGACCACCCGCGTGAGCTCGGCTTGCCACTGGATGGCGCCACTCCCGGACGCAACGCATGCCGTTCCAAATCTCCCGAGGAATCTACGGAATTCCCATAAACCTTTTGCCTGAGAGGCCGATAAAGCGAATGAGGAGAGGGCAAGGCTGAGGCACTCGCCGCATGAACCCATGACAAACCGGCAAGAAACAGGCATGAATGAACGCATGGAGAAGTTGAACTCGATTCCCAAGTACCCGTGGGCGCTGCGGCAACTGCCACCGTTTCCGCCGGTAGCCAACCGTCTCCTCGGTCTGCTGCAAGACCAGAATGTCTCCAATGCGCAGCTTTCCGAAGTCATCCGCATCGATCCCACGTTCTCCTTTGAGCTGTTGCGCCTGGCCAATTCCTCGCTGTTCGGTTTCGCGCAGCAGGTGAGCGACATTGGCCACGCGATCTCGATTGTGGGTCTTGAGCGGGTGAAGGCGCTGGTGATGATGGTGGCGCTGAACGCGCAGATCAAGTCCGCGCTCCGCTACCAGAGGCTCCTCGACTGCTGGATCCATTGCCTCGCTTGCGCGGTGCTTACCGAATCGGTGGCGCACGGCTGCGGCATTCCCGCGGAGCGGGCCTACATGGCGGGGTTGCTGCACGATGTGGGCCGGCTCGGCATGATGACGGCATACCCGCAGGAGTACGCGCGTCTGCTCGATGTCGCCACGGAAGAAGGTTTGCCGCTCATTCAGGCCGAGCTCGATGTCTTCGATATCGATCACTGCATGGCTGGAGCATGGCTGGCCGCGGAATGGAACCTGCCTCCGGAAGTTCGCTTCGTCGCCCAGACGCATCATGAACCGCCTGAGACGGGAGACCGGGAACTGGGAAATCTCCTACGGATCACCAACCGGCTCACGAATCTCATCGGTTTCTCCGTGATGCCGGAGCCCGACATCTACTCGTTCGAAGATCTTGTGGACATGCTTCCACAGCCCGCCCGCCGCCGCATTGAACCGAACCAGAGCGCCCTAAAGCAGGAGATCCTGGAGAAAGTCTCCGTTTTCGCTGCTCCTAGAGCCGCCTGACCACGCTGCGGGCGGGGATTGCCGTCCTTCGCCGAACCCGGCCGGGATTGCATCATCTGCGCGCTCTCAGACTGTCGCTATGTGGCGATCCGCGCCATCGCGATACTCGTCGCCGAGCGGAACGGGCGTGTGCCGCGCACCTACCGCCGGCTTCTTATAGCGCTCGACTCCCACGCCGGTTTCGCTCCGCCGAGTACGGGAAAGCAAGGCGTCCTGTTCTTCCTTGGTCATGGGGCGGAAGTCCTTGACGATACCGGCATTCTGCTCAAGCTGGGCGATCGTCTCCACGCCGGAAACCAACGTGTCCGGCTCTTGTGAAAGCGTGAACCTGACGCACTCTTCGATTGTTGCAATCCCCTTCTGACGGATCGTTCCCATCGCGTTCGATTTCATTGCAATCACGCCCATCTCCCGGCGGCGTGCCTCCGGGAGAACGCTCTCCAGGAAGCTCAAGTAATGCGGATCCACCAGATTGATGGGCATTTGCACAGTTTCCCACTGGTCCGTCTCCCGCATCATGCGAAGGTGTACAGCGGGATCGCGATGCCCCGTGAAGCCGATATGGCGCACCTTCCCTTGCTGCTTGGCTCTTCGGAATGCCCGCGCGGCGCCGCCGGAAGCGAAGATCGCGTCTACCTCCTCCATGCTGCCGACTTCATGGCATGCCCACAAATCAAGGTAATCGGTTTTCATATCGCGAAGCGTCTCTTCAAGTTCCGCCATCGCGCTGGCCTCATCGCGTTTGTTGCTCTTCGACATCAGGATGACCCGCTGGCGAAGACCTCCCGCAAGCGCTCTTCCGTAAGTGGCGTCGCTATCCCCTCCGTGATACCCTCGGGCGCTATCGAAATGCGTTACTCCCAGATCGATCGCGCGGTGAATGATGCCGATCCCCGATTGCGCGCCGCCCACGCGCATGTGGTAACCGCCCAGGGTGAACCGGCTCACTTCCACGCCTGTCTTCCCAAGAGTGCGGGTAGGCATTTCGCTCGCGGCCGATAGCGTCGGCGCCATCGCGGCGGTCGCGGACGACGCCTGGAGAAACATGCGCCTATTCATTCGAAAGCCGCCTCCTCACCGGATCTTCCACGTGGGGCGCGATGCCCCTGCGATGCCCCTGCGATGCACCGGGCGATGCACCGGGCGATGCACCGTGCGCGGCGATGCCGCCGTCATAGGCCGAGAGCTACGCCCCATAAAGTGCGTGGGTATAGTTTACTGGATGATGAGGACCTCCAATCGGGATTTTTTGTGATGGAACCGCAATCGATGCGCGACCCAGCCGGGCCTTACCCCACCCGGGTGGATCACTGGCTTGGCGCCATCGCCGCCGGATACATCCTTGTTGCGATCGGTTTGCCGGCCTGGCACATTGGATCCGCAGTGGGCTCTTCGCAGCCCGTGGATCCTGGCCTTGTGGCGCTTCCGCTGGGAGTCTTGGCGGCGATGTGGGCGATTGCTTACCCGTGCGAATACTTGTTCGAAGCGAGCGATCTCGTGGTCCGCAGCGGCTTGCTCCGCATCCGGATTCCGCTGCTGTCCATTTCGACCGTGAAACCGTCGCGCAGCCTAGTCAGCGCGCCCGCATGGAGCTTCGACCGGCTCGAAATTCGTTATGGCCGCAAGCAGCGCGTGCTCATCAGTCCGCGTGAGAAGGCGGCTTTCCTCGCGGAACTGGCAAAGCGGGCGCCTCAGCTTATTCGAGACGGAGAAGCGCTGGTTGTGGCCCAGAGTTGGAAAACCCCGGAAGAAAACGGAGCGGCCTAACGCCAACCGCCGCCGGGCCCCGTGGGGTCGGAGCGTTTCCCACGTGGACTGCGCGAACCTTGCTGGTCGTTCCACTGTGAAGGCGAAGGAGCGGGCGGCTGGTGGCCGCGCCGATTCTGCTGATTGCCGCGGCCGCCCCCGGACTTGCCGGTCTGTTGCCCGCTTCCCTGGCCGTGTTGCCGTTGCCCGCGGCCGCCTTGCGGATCGGAGTTTCCGTAGTTGCTCCGATTGCCGAAGTTGTCCCGTCTACCTTGCCCCCCGCCTTGCGCACGGTTACCCGCATCTTCACGGCGAGCGCCACCACGCGCCGCATGGCGGTTGCCACCATCACGCCGGCCATGACTGCCGAAATCGATCTCTTCCAGTTGTTCCGGTGTAACAAAAGCCATCGTCTTGATGCCCGAAACCTCGAAGCGGCGACGGCATCCGGGCTCCATGCAAGTGGCATGGTCATCAAGCAGAACCATGTAGCTTTGGGCCTTCTCGAACTTCGCGCGGTCCCGTTCATCCAACTGCGACAAATTGATATTGGTTCGCTTCTTCCGGACCATCCACGCCAAGCCGTAATCGTTCACGCTCCTGCAGAACGGGCAATTGAGCGTAGCCGGCCTTTCCGCGCGGGCCTCAATAAAGAAATCGCGTTCATCCATAAGGCGTCTGTCTACCTAAGGATAACCCCATTCCCCAGCAGCCCACCTCCTCAAACGGAAACGTGCGGCTAACCTTTCAATTGCCTGCAAGTCCGGCGCCGGTGAGTTCTCCACGTTCGATGTCATTCAACCGTATCCGTCAGAGCAACTGCATTCTTGAAGCCGCCGGGGAGGCGTGTTGCTCTGGGGGAATGAAGGATTCGAACTTTTCCCTGGATTATGGCGAGCAACTGGTGATGCGTTATCGGACGAGCGGGATGACGCGGAAGGACCTCGCCGCCCGTTCCGGCGTCTCCGTTTCCACACTCAATTACTACGTACGCCGGGAACGCAAAGCCTCCCTGCCAGACGCTTTCGCGCCGGGCCGTCTTCTTCCGGTTGAGTTCGCGGCGCCCGAAGGGGCAACTCGCCAGGCGAGTGAGCCTGCCGCCTCCGCCGGGATTCGCATTTGCTTGGCCAGCGGCCGTGCGCTGGAAGTCGAGCGCGGCTTCGATGCCGGGTTGCTTTTCGAGGTGCTGGCCGCGCTCGGAGGGAACACGCAGGGGGAGCGCGCGTAGATGCTGGGGCTGGGGCCGGCGACGAAGGTCTATGTGGCGACGGGCGCGACCGATATGCGCAAGGGCTTCGAGGGGCTCGACGGCCTGGTGCGCGATGAGCGTGAAGCTGCGGAGCGAGGAGTTGGCGATGCTCGTGGGCGGCATCGACCTCAAGCGGACGCAACCGCGGCGGGGCTCGTACCGGCTGGAGCGGGCGGGCTGAGGGACGGATCGGATAGCTCGGATTCGCACTATGAAGGGATTGCACGGAAGGGGGAATGGGGATTCGGGTTGGAGCCAGATTGAGCCTCCTTGCCCCATCCCAGTAATGACTTCCGGCTCGCCTTTTTGCATCGTTGTTTCCTGCGAGTTTCACTGCTCGCATGGCGATTCCGCTGCCGCTCAGGGCATCTTCCTGGCCGTCTTGGCGGCACGCGTGCGGCGCATCGCTTCTCCGTTCAGTTCGATGCGCCGAGCTAGGCGGCTGGGCCGATGTTACATCCGTGCTTCCAGAATGAGGTTGAAGGGCGTCTCTGTGGCTCGCCGGAAGCGGGTGAACGCGGCTTCGGTGAACACCTTCCGCAATCGGGCTTCGCCCGCTTGCGCGCCCAGGCCGAGGCCGACCTCCTGCGAGAGTGAAT
>JADLCF010000217.1 GCA_020847315.1 Bryobacterales bacterium
CATTCTTTTTTTGATTCTTGCTCCAGCGCTGCGCTACAATCGGACTGCGGGGTGGAGCAGTCAGGTAGCTCGTTGGGCTCATAACCCAAAGGTCGTAGGTTCAAATCCTACCCCCGCAACCAACCTCTCTCCGCCCTCGAGCCCCTCCTGGGCCATCCTTTTCAAGGACATTCAAGACAAGCAGAACCGAAGGCGCGGTGAACTCGCATTCGGCTTCATGCGGCGATCAGAATTCCAATCGCAATGCCATCTGGAGCACGCGAGGATCGTGCGCTCCGGTAATGCGCCCGAACTCGTCCGAGGCCAGACTGGTGTCCGGATTGTCGAAATGCGTGTGATTAAGCGCATTGAGCATGTCGAGGCGGTATTGCAGCTTCAGGTGCTCCGTGAGATTGAAATACTTCATTGCCGAGAAATCGATGTTGAAAGAGCCCGGCCCGCGAAGGATGTTTCTTCCCGCTTCACCAAAGGTGCCTGGCGCGTTATAGACGAAGGCCGAGGTTGTGAACCATTGATCAATGCGGCTGCCGAGCGAACCGTTCGTGAGAGCCGGTTTCGATACGAGATCCGCGGTATCGTTGCCGGTAAGGCTACCGGAATTGTCCTGGTCCGATGTGATCGTCAGGGGGAAACCGGATTGCCAGATCCAGATGCCCGTCGTCTGCCAGCCGCCCAGCAGCAGGCCCAGCTTCCTCGATGTGGGCGAGGGCAGTTGCCAAACGTAATTGAGCGTGAAGCGATGCGGAATATCGAAGTCGGAAACCGCGGTGTACGCGCGATAATTGAACGGATTGATGGTCTGAAGTGTGTCGAGGTCCGTCAGAGTGGAGACCCAATCCATGCTCTTCGCCCAGGTGTAATTCGCCCCCAGGGAGAATCCTTTCGAGAAACGCTTCTCCAGCACCATCTGGAGGGCGTTGTAGTTGGACGTCGCGCCCGAGTTATCCTGCGTCACCATGTCGAAATCGGGATTCAGGCGATCCCCGTTGATGCCTGGATTCATGTCCGTGTTGAAGCTCAGATGGGCGCCTTTCGAACCCGCATAGCCGACGCGCGCCATCAGATCGCGGGCGAGCTGGCGCTCCACCGTCAGGTTCCACGTCCAAACCTGGGAGGGCCGCCAATCGTGGGAGTAAGATACGGCCACAACCGGCAGCGTGAAGGTGGCGTCCGCGCCCGGAATCTTGGGTCCGAAACCGGCCGGGAAGGGATTGGGGGTTCCCGTGCTGCCGTAGGGGTCGCCGAAGTTCATCGTCTTGTGCTGAGAGCGAACCAGATTGATCTGCGGGCTGTAAGGGGCGGTGGCGTTCATTTGGTTGAAGGCTTCGAGGAAGGGCGGCTGATAGGAGAGGCCGATGCCGCCTCGAACGGTGGTGCGCCCGGCACCGCCCACATTGTAGGCGAAGCCGAAGCGTGGAGCGATTTGCCCCCAGTGGGAGGTGCTTCCGCCGTCAGGGCATCCGGTGTCGCCGCCGTAGATGTAACCGAGGGGCGCGTTCGGGTAGCGTTTCGATTGCTCGCCCGGCGCCCAGCAGGATGTCTTGTTATCGATTTCCGTGGGAGGCGTGTAGGGATCCCAGCGCAGGCCGAGATTCAGCGTGAGATTCGGGAGCAGGCGGTAGTTATCCTGTACGAACAAGCTCCGGGACCAATACGCCCGGGTGCCGAACTCTCCGCCGCCCTGGACGAACTGGTCGAGGCTGCCCAGCATGAAATCCGCCAGGGCGTTCGTCGTGCCGAGAGACCCCTTGCTGCGGAAGGTGAAGAAGCCCACCGTGCGGTAGGGATTGCCGTTGTAGGCCCGCATGCGCATCATCTCTCCGCCGATGGAGATCTGATGGCGGTCCCGCTGGATGTAGAGGGTGTCACTGAATTGGGTGCTGCGGCGCTCCACCGGCGCCGGCCGGGAGGTGTTGAAGCCGAAGTAGCCCGAAACAGACATGCGGATTTCCTTGACATCCTTGGGCGCCGCGACGTTCACCCCCAGGTCTGAGAGCGTGAAGGGTGCGCCGCTCAGCAGGTAGGTGTCGTTCCGGTTGTAAGCAACCTGGAAGCTATTCAGGACGGTGGGGCTGAAGGTGTAGCTGTGGTTTGCTGCGAAGCCTTGGTTGAGGTAGCGATAGCCGATCGTCGCCTTGAGGAGATCCGTATTTGTGCCCATCACCGGATCAATCATGTAGCGCGAGTAGAAATAGCGCCCATAGATTTTCGACCGGTCCGTTTGATAGTCCACCCGGCCGAGCACCTGCTGTTCTCCCTGATTGGCAGGCTTCTGATAGTAGATGCGCGCATCCGAGGCAGTGGTCGAGGGAACCATCGGTAACAACTCCGCGCTCACGGGGTGAAAGCGGGAGAGAGGGATCTGGTTCCCGGCGAAAGGGCTGCCGCTCACGGGGTCGAGGATCGACTTCGTGAAGCTGGAAAAGTCTCCGCGGCGCTGGGCATCCGTCGGTACAATGGCGCTGCTGGTGGCGCTGATATTGCGAAGAACCGTACCCTGATAGCTACCGAAGAAGAAGAGCTTGTTCCGCGCGATCGGTCCTCCGAGAGTGCCGCCGAATTGATTTCGCTTGAGCATGTCATGATTGCTCGCGAAGAAGTTTCGCGCATTCATGCTCCCGTTGCGGAGATAGTTGAAAGCGGAGCCATGGTAGTCGTTCGTGCCGGACTTGGTGACAATACTCACCACGGCGCCCGTGGCGCTACCGTATTGAGCGCTGAAGTTGTTGGTTTGCACGCTGAATTCCTGAAGGGCATCCGGGTTGGGGAAGGGATTGTTGACGTTCAGGAAGGGGTCTCGATTGCTCCCGCCATCCAACTGATAATTGATGCCATCGGCGCGGGAACCGCTTGAAGTAACGGACTGTGCGCCGGGGTAGCGGAAAGTCAGGGTGGTGTCTCCCGCGCCGCGCGCATTGCCGGCGCTCAGATCCGCGGTTCCCGGCGTCAGTAGGATCAGCCGCGCCGCGTTGCGGGCGGGCAGAGGCAACTGCATGATCTTGGCTTCATCGATGGTCTGGCGGAGCGTGCCGGAAGTGGTGTCCACGAGATCGCTGTTGGCTTCCACTGTTACATGCTCGGTCACGGCGCCTAGCGCGAGTGTCACCGTTACGCTGGCTGTCGCATTCACCAGCACCGTGATGCCCGTCCGTTCGTAGCTGGAGAATCCGCTCGCCTGCGCCGAAAGTGAATAGCCGCCGGGCGGCAGCAAAGGAATGACGAAGCCCCCATCGGTTCCGCTGGTGGCCTCCCGGACCAAGCCGGTGGCGGCGGAGGTGACGATCACTGTCGCGCCGGCTACCCGCGCGCCCGACGGATCCGAGATGCGTCCGGCAATGGAGCCGGTGGAATCGGCCGCGAAGAGACCTGCGGCGGCCGTCAACCAAATTGTGATCGCAATGAGTATGTATCTCATGGAATTTGAAATCCTTCCTGTGGCTCATGCCAAGCTGATGGATCGCACGACCGGTCGGCGACAGGCGCTTCATCGCACAGACGGGAAAGCAACTACGTGAAAAGTCCCTTCGCCGACGAAGCGTCCGGGCGCTGCCTGAGCGAGAATGTGACCGCTCAACATCCCGGCGCGTTTCGTGGCGTTGAGCTCTTGTGCTGTTCGTCCGCAAGCCTTCGAGTGCTCGCCCGTTCAGGTGGCGCGCACTAGGCTGGATGACTCGTTGAATGCCGTGATGATCCTCCCCGAGACATAGCTGATGGCCCAAAGATACGATCGTTGGGGAGGTCCGCGCCAGTGAATAGTACGCGAATCTCGTTGCGATAACGAGACTTCGCTGCAGTAACGGATTGATTGTAAAGACTATCGAATCGAACGGACACGATTCGCAGACGGACTCTCCTCGGCCATCAAGCGATGCGCCACCAACGTGTACTCGAGAACGGAGGAACGAAGGAGTTTGGCCCGCAGCAGGATTTCAAAGCCGGGCAGTTCCCCTTTGGGCTGAATTCCCAGTTGGTCATAGATGGAGCGCAGCCGGGTTTCATCGGAAAGGAGGTCGCACCCCGCCTCCACCGAGCCGACATCGGCGCCTGTAATCATAAGGACGGCGCCGCGGCCAACCGGTTTTCTCTGGTAGGCGATTACGGCGTAGGTTTCCGAACCCCAGCTAACCGGGTAGCGCGAATCTTCTCCCGGAAGCGGGGAAAGATTGAGAATCGCAGCGTTCTGCAGGATATCGGACGGTGCGTGGAACTCGTAACGAAAATTGAGCCTTCCGTCAAAGAGGGAGACCCAGGGATTCGCCTTCCGATGGCTCAAGAGAATCAAGCTGCCGTCGTTCTGAGGCTGGTAACGGAAATCCCGGGCGAACATAATGTTGAGCTGGACGCCACGTGATGCGGCTATCTGCGAAATTCGGGTTGCCGCCCGCAGATCCGGCATGCTGGTGAGGTGATTGCTCATTTCCGCCGTGAAGACGGCCCGGACCGCCGGGTCCGCGATATTGGCGTCGATCAGGTTCGCTGGATAACCGCTACCAATGTACTCGGCAAGGGTTACGGGGCGATGCAGCAGATCGCCGAGCATCATGGCCATTCCATCGGATGTGACCAGTTGGGTTTGCTTGTTCTCCTCGAACACATTGGACCAGAAATGATCGCGATAGCGCGTTGCGGGCGCTTCATGCATGCCCGGCGCACCCGACCAGGATTGCGGCCACCACCATGCGGCTGCCGCAATCAGGGCTGGAATGAGGGCGAACAGGGCGGACGCGGCGATCCATAGCGGATACGATCTCCACCAGGAACGGGCCTCAGCCTGTCCGGCATCTCCCGAGGGAGCGGTCTCGCGCGGATGGAAGACGAGGCCATAGGATCGCCGGGGTAGTTCGAGGACTATGGCTTCGTCCCGTCCTTCATCGAGGAAATAGTGCTCCAGCTTCTTACGCAGCTTGGAGATCTCGACGCGAACGATGGTGTCTACGGACGTATCGTAGCCATGGGCGCGGCCAAAAACAGCGACCCCGATCTGCTCCTCCGTGGGTGGCGGCGTCGATTCCTCCAGCGATTGTGCAAGCAGGTAGTCGAGCAATTGCCGTAGACGGGGAGAGCGGCTGAGCCCGGAACTGGCCATCACCCGTCCGATGAGGTCCCGGTGTGTTAGAGGAGGGCTCTCGGGCAGGGCCTCTTGTTCTTCCGGTGGTTGAAATGGCATCCCTCGGTCCCAGTGCTCTCACAATGCACCAGATCGCTTCCGGATGGGCCGGTGGGGCGGAAGCAGTGTGCCGGGATACACTGATTGGGATGAAGCCAGCGCAAGACCGGGCGGATGCCGTTCCCGCGCACCTGCGGTATCTCGAACGGGCAGCGGAACTGAAAGGCCTTGGCCTGAAGGAACGGTTCGACCACATTTTTCGGACCAACCTCTGGGGGAGCGACGAATCGATTTCGGGGTCGGGTTCGGCCTTGGAACAGACTGCCGCGATTCGCGCTCAATTGCCCGTGCTGTTGCGGGAGTTGAACGTGGCCTCCATGCTCGATCTCCCTTGTGGCGATTTTAGCTGGATGCGGGCGGTGGATCTCTCCGGCGTGAAGTATTGGGGTGGGGACATTGTCTCCGAGCTGATCATGCAGCATCAGAAGGAGTTTGGAGGAACGGGGCGGCGCTTCTCGGTGCTGGATCTGACGCGAGATCCGCTGCCGGAGGTGGATCTCGTCTTCATCCGGGATTGCCTCGTGCATCTCTCCTCGAAACATATCCGGGATGCGGTCGCGAATCTCAAGGCGAGCGGTTCACGATGGCTGCTGACCACCACCTTCCCGGAGCACGCGGAGAACCGCGAGATTGAAGATGGCGACTGGCGGTTGCTGAATCTCGAGCGGGCGCCCTTCCATTTCCCCCCACCCGTGGCGTTGTTGAATGAGGGCTGCACGGAGCATGAAGGCGCCTTCGCGGACAAATCGCTGGGGCTATGGCGGATTGCCGAGCTGCCTGTGGCGTCATTTGACGCACCTCTCTAAAGTACCGGCAGGCAGGTAACGATATTCTAGGAGGCAGCCATGAATCGCATTGCCTCCTGTTCTCGAACGCTTTTGCTGATGCTTGCTGTGTGTTGCGGAGCCCTCAGCGCCCAGACGGGGGACGCCATCGTGGCGGCCACCGTCGGGAAGACGGCGATGCCAGGCTACTTCCCCATGTATTGGGACGACGCGGCGGGGCGGCTCCTGCTGGTGGTGGATCGTTGGGACAAGGATTTTCTCTATGTGAGTTCGCTCCCGGCTGGAGTGGGCTCCAACGATCTTGGCCTGGACCGCGGGCAACTTGGGGCGCAGCGGATTGTTTTCTTCCGACGGGTGGGCCCGAAAGTGTTACTGGTTCAGCGCAATACGGATTACCGGGCCAGCTCGGCGGATGCGGCGGAGCGCGACGCGGTGGAACAATCGTTCGCGCAGGCGGTGGTCTGGGGCTTTAAGGCGGAAGCGTCCGCCGGTAGCCGGGTGTTGATCGATGTCACGGATTTTGCCTTGCGGGATGCGCACAGAATTATTCCGAAGCTGAAGGGGATGAATGAGGGCGCGTTCAAGGTGGACGTCCCTCGTAGCACGATCTTTCTCGACCGGACGAAGAACTTCCCGAAGAACACAGAGATGGAATCCACGGTGACCTACGTCGCGGACGGCGATATGGGGAAGTACTTGAGAACCGTGACTCCCTCGGCCTCGGAGTTTACGGTCCGGCAGCACCATTCCTTTGTGGAACTCCCGGATGCGGGGTATCAACCGAGACGTTTCGATCCGCGTTCCGGCTATTTCGATGTGAAGTACGCCGATTATTCCGCGCCGATCGAAGACCGCATCGAGAAACGCGTGTTGCCGCGCCACCGATTGCGAAAGAAGGACCCCACGGCGAAGCTCAGCGATCCGGTTGCGCCGATCGTGTACTACCTGGACCGGGGAGCGCCAGAACCGGTCCGCAGCGCGCTTCTGGAAGGCGCACGATGGTGGAGCCAAGCGTTTGAAGCAGCCGGTTACCGCAACGCCTTCCGGGTGGAACTGATGCCGGAAGGGGCTGACCCGATGGATCTGCGCTACAACGTGATTCAGTGGGTACACCGCGCGACGCGGGGTTGGAGCTACGGCAGCAGCGTGATGGACCCGCGCACGGGCGAAATTCTGAAGGGGCACGTCACGCTGGGTTCGCTCCGCGTGCGGCAGGATTACCTGATCGCGACCGGGTTGCTCGCTCCCTATGAGGGCAGGACGCCGGTCTCTCCGCGAATGAGGGAGATGGCGCTTGCCCGTTTGCGGCAGCTCGCCGCGCATGAGGTGGGGCACACGCTGGGCCTCGCGCATAACTTCGCGGCCAGTACGAACGGGAATGCCTCGGTGATGGATTATCCGCACCCGTACATCACGCTCGATGCGAACGGGGGCGTGGATCTCTCGAAGGCGTACAGCTCGGGAATCGGCGAATGGGACAAGATGGCTATTGCCTATGGCTACCAGGATTTCCCGCCAGGAATCAACGAGGTGGCGGCGCTCAATGGTATTCTCGACGAGGCTTATAGGAAGGGACTACATTACCTTAGCGATCCCGATGCGCGCCCCGCCGGAAGTGCTTCACCGGTTGCCCACCTGTGGGACAACGGCACGGACGCGGCGACGGAACTGGTTCGTTTGACGCGCGTGCGACAGGCGGTGCTGGCGCGATTTTCGGAGAATGTCCTGCGCCCCGGAGAGCCGTTGGCGGCGATGGGAGAGACGCTGACGCCGATCTATCTGTTGCACCGCTACCAGGCGGAAGCAACGGCTAAAGTGGTGGGCGGATTGGAGTATGGATACCCGGTTCGCGGTGGGGAGAACGGGGATTTGGTTCCACCGGCCAAACTGGTTCCGCGGGAGCGGCAGCAGGCAGCGCTTACGGCGCTGCTTGCCACGCTGTCCCCCGAGTTCTTGCGCATTCCCGAACGGATCCTCGAAACGATTCCGCCCCATCCGCCGGGCTTCGAGCGAACGGCGGAGAGCTTCCCTTCACACACAGGCCGTACCTTTGACCCATTGGCCGCGGCGGAAGTGGCCGCGGACCAAACCACCTCTCTCCTGCTGAACCCGGAACGGGCGGCCCGGCTGCTGCAATACGCCGCGCGGGATCGCGGCCAATTGCGCCTGGAGGAGGTGCTTGACCGGTTGCTCGATGCGACGATTCGAGCGGCTCGCCGTGAGGGGATGGAGGGAGCGCTGCAGCGAACCGTGAATGGGGTCGTGCTCTATCGGCTGATGGCGCTCGCGCAATCGCCTGCTTCGACGGACGAAACGAAAGCGATCGTTTCCCTGAAGCTCAGCGAGATCAAGGAATATCTCGAGAAGTCCGGCGGCTCCGATGTGCCGTGGAAGGCACACGCGGCGTGGCTTGCCTCCCGGATCGGCCGTTTCGAGGCGAATTCGAAAGAAATTCCCATGCCGAAGCCGGAGCCTGCGCCGCCGGGGCAGCCCATTGGATGCGGGAGCTCGGACGGCTTTGGGATCTGGTAGGCCGGGAGAGCCAGGGGCAGGCGCGAGGAAGAAAGCTTAGCGCAGTGCCGGCAGCACGGTGCGGATGGCGGTGAGAATCGTGCGGGTAGCCGCCGACTTGTTCAGCGTGTAGAAGTGGATGCCGAGCGCTCCTCGTTGGAGCAGGTCCAGGCATTGGGCAGTGGCGTGCGCCACGCCGAGGGAGAGAACCGCTTCCGGATTGGATCGCAGGCGGTGCAGTTCCTCGAGCAGCGGATTCGGAATAGACGCGCCGCACATCTTCGTGAATCGCTCAACCTGATCCACATTCGTAATGGGCATGATGCCGGGAATGATGGGCACGCCGATACCGGCCGCTCTAACCCGCTGCACGAAATCGTAATAGCGCTGATTGTCGAAGAAAAGCTGGGTAATGAGGAACTCAGCCCCAGCCTCCACCTTTCGTTTGAGATTCTCGATATCCGTGTCGAGCGAGGTGGCCTCCGTGTGTTTCTCGGGATAGCATGCGCCCGCGATGCAAAACTCCCATTTGCCTTCCCGAATGAATCCCGTGAGTTCATTTGCATACCCGAAGCCACCATCGACGCGCTCGAAGCGTGTCTGATTCTTGGGGGGATCGCCGCGCAAGGCCAGAACATTATCAATTCCGCTCTCGCGCAAACGGCTGAGCGTGGCTGCAAGTTCATCGCGGTGAGAACCCACGCAGGTTAGGTGGGCCATTGTTTCGATGCCGAAGCGGGACTTGATGCGCCGCACGAGGTCAATGGTAAGATCGCGCGTACTGCCGCCCGCCCCGTAGGTTACCGAGACATAGGTTGGGCGCAGGTCCCGCAAAGACTCAATGATTTCGAGGAGGTGATGGCCGCCTTCTTCGGTCTTCGGTGGGAAAAACTCGAAGGAGAAGGACGGATTTCCCGTTGCAAGCAATTCGCGAATTCGCATGATGAAAGCTAACTAGCCGCGCCGACCCACGATGGCGAATGCGGGCGCAGCAACTCTTATCCGGTTGCGCATCCCATTCGGGCGGGCCGCCTGGCTCAGGGCCAGAACTCCCATTTTCCCAGAGCGATCACGTACGCCGCCAGCAGGCCGTTCGTAATCGCATGGGCCCAGATGACGTCGCCGAGGGACTTGGTGCGAACCATCCAGGCATTGTAGATCAAACCGGCGGCCAAACCGACATCCCAGTAGACGCCGTGCTCAAGGGCAAAGAGAACGGCGGTGATCAAAAAGGCATTGCGCTGCCACTCGCCCAGCGGGACATTCTCAAAATCGTGCCGGATGAGAATCCGCATGATGAAGCCGCGCCAGAAAAGTTCTTCGAGAATTGGTACGAGGAGCGCGGAAACTGCGACCCGTAATACAAAGAACGAAAGCGGCGCGGCAGCCATCTCCGCGTTGGCATTCGGATCGAAGTGCCCGAGAAGACTGTTGGAGAAGAGCCAATGCGCCCGGTAGCCCGGAAAGAGAGCGTCCGGCGCAATCCAGACCGCGAACACGGCGATGCCGATGAGAAGCGTGCCAACCGGGTTCACGAGGCGCAGGGAGAACAGCCTCCTTGAACAGAACAGGATGATCCCGCCACACAGCACAAGGCGCAGGATGTGGTTGGCCGCGGGACTGATGGGCAGAAAATCCTGCCCGGCGAGAATGCCCACGTACACCAGGAAGGGCGCGGCCCAGGGTAGCCATGGATGCAGCGTACACCAGGAGGGGGCGGGGAGAATCCCCGGTGCGTTGGGCGATGGATTCATCGAAAATTCCGGTACGGGATGCGCTTGCCAACAAGAAGAGCGGATGGGCCGGAACTGCGGAGCCTCGACGGCAGCGCCATATCCGGCCCGTCAACTAGAGCTTCGCGAGCACCTTTCGAATCTGTTCCGCTTCTTTCGAAGTGGGGTTCGAACGGAGTGCGGCATTCAACTCTTCCTTCGCCTTGGCCGTATCTCCGCGCTGTGCGTAGGCTACGCCGAGGTGGTAGCGGAAAGTGGCGTTCTCCGGCTGCTTCTTTACCAGATCGCGGAAGATCACCAGCGCGTTGTCGTTCAGGTTTTTCTTGACGTAAATCCAGCCGAGCGTGTCGTCGATCTGGAGGTTCGATGGCGCTTTGCGCTTGGCGGTCTCCGCGTAGCGCAAAGCGAGATCGAGGTCGCCGCCGCTTTCGGCCTGCATATAGGCGAGGTTGTTGAGTGCGACGATGTTCTCCGTGTCGATCTGCAATGCCTTCTGATAGGCCGCTGTCGCTTCCCTGGTGCGGCCCATCTCGTCGAGGATCGTCGCGGTTTGCATCAAGGGCACCAGATTGTTCGGGTCGAGTTCGCTCGAGCGCTGCATGTAGGTGACGGCGGACTGGAGATCGCCTTTCCGGCGGTAGACTTCCCCGATTCTCATGTTGAGGTCAGAGGAATCCGGCACGGCCTTTGAAAGCTCCAGATAGTTCTTGAGGGCTGCGTCCAGATCTCCCTTTCGCACGTAGAGACTGCCAATGGCATTCTGCAGCAGGACGGGAGTTTCAACCGTCTTCAGATGATCCTTGAGGAACTGAATGGCGTAATCGATCTTTCCTTGCTGAGCATAGATTTCGGCGAGGCCGGTAATGCCTTTGAAATCGGTCGGCTTTGCATCCACCGCTTTGTGGAAGGAGGCTTCGGCCTGGGGGAGCTGCCGCTTGGCCAAATAGATCCTGCCTAGCTCGAAATGCAGGTCGGAAATGTTCGGGTACATTGCGACCGATTGCGCGAGCAGCGTCTGGGCTTTGTCGACGTCGCCGACGCCCACTTGCGCCAACGCCTTGACGAGAATTGCGTCGGGGCTTGGCCGGGCCTGGGTGATTGCGATCACGCGGTCCGCGGAAGCGATCGAGTTGGCGTACTCGCGCTTGAGGTAGTAAAGCTTGGCGAGAGCCAACTGAGCCGGCGCGTAATTCGGACGGCGCTCCACCGCCTGACGGAACTCATTGATCGCCTTATCCATGTTGCCGGACGCCAGGTATGCTCTGCCGAGGTCGTAACGGATCACGACGTTATCCGGCTGAGCCGCTACGGCCTTCGCGAGATCGCCGAGCGCCTGTTTCGTCTTGTCCGAATCCTTCGAATCGAGAAGGATCTGGCCCTTCAGCGCGAGCGCAACGGCGTCTTCGGAATCGCTGGCCAGCGTGGAATCCACGACTTTCTCCGCGCCCGCCTTATCGCCTGTCTTCAGCAACGCTTCGGCGATGAAATTGTTATACGTCTGCTTGTGGCCGGGATCTTTCTCAAGCCCCTCCCGAGCGAACTGGATCGCCTTATCCCACTCTCCAAACTGGAACAGGTGCCGGATGACCGATTCGCGGCCGCCTTCGAACTGTTTGGGGTTGTCGACAATGCGCCGCAGAAGAGCTTCTCGCTTTTCCGGTTGGCCAAACACACGATAGTGCTGCGCCAGTTTCATCACAGCGGCGAGATTTCCGGGCATGGCCGCGTCGCGCTGCTCGAGGATCTTGGCCGCCATCTCGGGCCGCCGGGTGACCATATAGTGCAAGTAGAGCGCATCATAGGCGGGGCCGTATTTGGGATCGTCCTTGATGATCCCGTTGGCGATCGCCTCGGCTTCCTCGTTCTTGCCCTGCCGCATCTTGATGCCCATGATGGCGAGACGAAGGCCGGGGTCATTGTCGCCATGGATTTTCATCGCGGCTTCAAATAGAGTGATGGCCTCGTCGAGCTTGCCCGCGGTGAGGGCCAGGAACCCGTCCAGGCGCTTTCCGTCGAAGCTGTTCGGATCCATCTCGTAGAACTTGTCCCGGAGGGATGCGACTTCTTTATTGAGAAATTCTCTATCCTGCTCTTCCGGATTCGTGGTGTAGTACCAGACGAAGATCTCGGCCAACTGCACCATCGTGTCTCTGCGGCTTTCGTTCGAGAGGCGCTTATCTTCAAGGGCGCGGCGAAACGAGTTCACGGCCTGGATGATATCGCCGGCCTTCACCGGCACTTGGAAGCCCATCCGCTTGTGGACGAGCCCAAGACGGTAATACGCCTCCCCGTATTTCATGTCCTTTTTCAGGGCATTGCGGTACATGATGGAGGCTTCTTTGTACTTCGTATTCTTGAAATACTCATTGCCTCGCTCGACGAAACGCACTTTCGCGGTTTCCGGGTCGAGATTGCAACCGCCCAGCAGGAAAAGCATCGATGCAACCAGGAGGAACGCGGCGGAGGGCTTCGCCGAC
>JADLCF010000218.1 GCA_020847315.1 Bryobacterales bacterium
CTGCGCGCAGCGGCCGCCGCGGCCAGCGGCCGATCCATATCGCCTTTGATGAATGGAATGTCTGGTACCGGGCGCGGGGAGGCAATACGGAGTTCGACACCGGGCGCACGCGGCTTGAGGAAATCTACAACTTTGAGGATGCCCTGGCAATGGGGATGTTCCTCAACTCCTTCATCCGCCATGCGCATGTCGTGAAGATGGCGAACCTTGCGCAGATCGTCAACGTGATCGCGCCCATCTTCACGAACAAGCAGGGGCTGTATCTGCAAACCATCTACTTCCCCCTGGCCGAATACGCCAAGCAGAAGAGCAACTTCGCACTCCACGCGCTGGTCGATTCCCCCGTCTATAAGGTGGGCGATCGCGAACCGCTGGGTTATCTCGACGTCTCCGTCACGCACAACCGGCGCGAAAGCGCGCTCTACGTGAATGTGCTCAATCGCAGCGAATCGAAGGACATTGCCACGCGCATTCACGAAGTGGACGGGCGTCTCCGCGGCGATGGAGAGCAATGGTTCCTCAACCACCAGGACTTCAAGGCTATACACACATTCGGGCGGGACAAGACGGTGCGCCCGGTGGTTACCCCGCTGAATGCCAGGCTTGAAGGCAATGGGTTCACGCAGGTGTTCCCCGCCCACTCCCTGAGCATTCTAAAGCTGAACCTGAAGGGGTGAGCGGAGCCGCCGCGTTGCCGCCGGCACGCGCGGCCCGGAAAGCACCGGCGGCGCGCGGCGCCCCGTCCCGCGCGGGGTATTGCAAACTCCACGCTTCCATCAAGTATTGCATTCGGGCGATATAAAAGGGACAATAGAATCTGAATGTCGTAAGGCTTGGCGCTCATTTCCAAACCCGGCATCGGAAACGCGGAATTTCATCAAGGAAACAGAACCCATGGCATACATTATTGTTCCGGAACTCTGCACGAAGGATAACCTTTGCTTCGAAGCCTGTCCGGAGGCCTGCATCAGCCCCGCCGAGGATGACGCCAATTACGCATCCACCGAGTCGCTCTATATCAACCCCGACGGTTGCACGGATTGCAGCGCCTGCGTGATAGTCTGCCCGAGCGATGCGATTTACTTGGCCGACGACGTTCCGGAAGAGTATCAGAGCGCGATCGCGAAGAACAAGGCGTATTTCAACTGAGGCCACGGGGCAACGTTAGCATCAAACGCTACCACCCCGCGGCCATCGTCTCCGGTTTGGGCGCGCTTGCGTCCTGCGACCTCACCGGGCGGGCCATCGCCGGCATCCTCCTCCGAACGGCGCGCTCCGGCCCGCCCGGTGACGCCTCCAATGGGGGGCGCGCGGGGCGCTAACGGCGCACCATGTACTTATTCAGGACGCGCTGCAGGGTCTCGGTCTTCACGGGCTTGGCGATGTAGTCGTCCATGCCGATGTCGATGCACTTTTGGCGGTCTTCGCGGCTGGCATTGGCGGTCATGGCGATGATCGTGGATGGTCTTGACCCTCGCTGGGCTTTACGAATCTCTTCGGTCGCTTTGAAGCCATCCATCACTGGCATTTGGCAATCCATCAAAATGACGTCGTAGAACTGCTTCTTCGTGGCGTCCACGGCCTCCTGGCCATTCACGACTGTGTCGGCCGAGAAGCCAAGGCGCTCGAGCATGAGCGAAGCCACGCGCTGGTTGGTGACATTGTCTTCGACAAGAAGGATGGAGAGCGACTCCACCGACGGCATGGTCTCCTTGAGGATCGGGCTGCTTCCGGCATGAAGCATCGCGGCGGCTTTCTTGCCTTCGAGCAGAAGCGCCCGCGTGGTTTCGTAAAGGGTGGGCAGCCACAGCGGCTTTGAGACAATGCACACGGCGCTCGCCCCAGGAAGTTCCTGCAGCACGACGCGGGTGCGGCCGTTGGTCACAATCATGACCGCCGTTTCCGGGTATGGCATGCTGGCCCGCAAATTCAGGAGGAATTCCCGCGTGGCCTCGACAGCGTCGTCCACTTCCACCACCACCAGGTCCAGCGGATTACTCTCCTTGGCCGTTTCATAAAGCTTGTAGAAGAAGGCGCTGTGGTCGCGCAGCACGTCATACTTCATTCCCCAGGAGGAGAACGCGCGTTCGAGCAAGCGGGGCATCGACTCCGAGAGGCTGAGCGCGGCCACGCGCCTGCCACCCAACGCTCTTCGATCGGGGATCGGCACAAAATCCGGATGATCTTCCGGGATGGAATCGAGGAGCGCGGTGAACCAGAAGGTGCTCCCTTTGCCCACTTCGCTTTCCACCTTCAGTTTGCCGCCCATCATCAGCACGATCTGCTTGGAGATCGCGAGGCCGAGCCCGGTGCCTTCGTTCTGGCGCCGCGACGTTTCCGATACCTGGCTGAACGGAAGGAAGAGCTTGCTCATGCTCTCCGGGGCAATGCCCGGCCCGGTATCCACGACGTCGAAGCGGAGATATTGCTTTTCATCCTCCTCAATCACTTTGACTTCGAGCGTCACTTCGCCGTTCTGTGTGAACTTGACGGCGTTGCCCATCAGATTGATCAGCACCTGGCGCAGCCGCGCGCGGTCACCGCGAACCACCACCGGAACCGCCGGATCCGGAATGCAGACGAGTTCCACCTTCTTGCGTTCCGCGCGCTCGGAAAACAGGAAAAGCACCTGTTCGAGGCATTCCTGCAGGTTGAAGGGCTGATTTTCCAGCTCGATATTTCCCGCCTCCATCTTGGAAAAATCGAGAATGGAGTTGATGATTTCGAGCAGCGAGTCGCCCGACGTCGCGATGCTTGCCACCAGTTCCCGCTGGCGCGGATTCAATT
The DNA here is from genome assembly GCA_020847315.1 of Bryobacterales bacterium. Lineage (GTDB taxonomy): Bacteria > Acidobacteriota > Terriglobia > Bryobacterales > Bryobacteraceae > JACTMJ01. The sequence goes on from JADLCF010000218.1 coordinate 2,788, forward strand.
TGCTATCGAGCAGCAACTCCGACATGCCGACGATCGCGTTCATCGGGGTGCGGATTTCGTGGCTCATCGTCGCCAGAAATCGGCTCTTGGCAAGATTCGCCGCGGCGGCCTGTTCCTGGGCGGTTTGCATCTCCTGCGTCTTCTCGGCGACGCGATGCGTGAGTTCCTTTTCCCGCTCGACGCGCTGCTTATAGAAGAAGATGTCGAAGATGATGATCAGCAGGACCGTTCCCAATGTGAATGCGGCGAAAAACGTGGAACTGCGATAAAAGGAGGAGGAAGGCGGCGGTTGGTAGTGAATCTGCGCTTCGGCGCCGTCGCCGGCGGCGCCTCCCTCGGCAAGCTGTTGTGGGCCGGTAACGGTTACGCTGGGCGGCGCCGGCTGGAATTCGTCTTTCCCGACGATGTTGGCCAGGAAAATCGCGCAAACGCAGCAGATCACTACGCTCGCGAACCATCTCTCCACTGAGTTGCTCACACAGCCTCCCGCGCCATGTCCTTCACTGCCGAAGGCATACGCATTCTCGCCTACGCACACCGCTTGCACGGTGTACGCATAGAACCATCAGTACACGTTCTTGTAGAGTCTCAGAATACCCCAGAAATGCTTCGGGCTCAAAGGAAATCGCAACGCTGGAACAGTTGCAGCCTAAGCTACTGAATGATCGCTACTTAACTAGTGGGTTACAGTACTGTTAGACAGCCCCGAGTACTATTTGAGCGCTCGCGCCAAATCCTCATATTGATCGGTGGCGATGAAATCCACGCCCGCCTCATACGCCGCCTGCCAGCGAGCGCGCACCGCCTCCAGCGAACCGAAATTGTAGCTGGCGCTCCACCCCTCGCCGTCCTTTGCCGCGTGCCCGTTGAGCGTGTAGAAGCGGATCAGATACCCGAGCGCGTGCGCGCGGTCCACGAGCGCTTTCAGCCTTGCCCGGTCGGGCTTCGTCCACTCCCCGGCGTTTGCCGCTCCCCCTTCCTCCACCACCGCCCAGGAATTGTTCCACCAGCGGCGATAGTTGCCGGCGGGCGTCACCAGCATCTCCGCGGGGGGTGCGCTCACCACTCGCGCCAACTGACGCTCCCGGGGGGCGTCCTTCGACACATAGTTCTCGCCAGGGGCGGAGCCGAAGACATAGAACGGCTGCCCCAGCGGGACTTCGTCATGAAATATCCGCTTTTGCATCTCATCCGTTTCCGTCATCGCGAGAATCGGCTTAACGAGGATCGGCTGCACTTGCGATTCATCCGCCACGCGCGTGCTGCTGCTAAGCCAAGCGCTATATTTCGCGAGGATCCCCGACACGTATGCCAGGTGTTCCCGTTCGTTCGATTTGAAGTCGAAGTGCAGATAGAGAATCGGCCACTGCCGCCGGTCCCCCTCGGAGAGCGCTTGCTCCACGATCGGGCGCACACGCTCAAAGAAATACTCCTCGAGCCCCGGCTCCTCGCCCGTCGTCTTCGTTTCGTGGCTCACGACGGAACGGGACCTTCCCGGTTCCACGCGCCAGGCGAGATCGATCTCAATGGAGACCGGCAACCCGGTAGCGAGGGCCCGGTCGATGCGGTCCTTGTACTTGCCATCGTAGGGATAGCAGTTGTGCGCATCGAGCACCACCCTGGCGCCGGGAGCGAATGCCTGGCCCCGCGCCGCCGGGTTCTGCGCGATGGCGCTTCCCGCAATCGCCAGGACGGCGAGCGCAACCGTAAATCGAACGCGACCAGCCGTTCTCCACATCCAATCGGTTTGTCTTTTCACCCCTATAGGATAGATCACGGACGGCGCCCATCCGGAAGCCGGATCTTCGCCCTGTCTTCTTCCTGGAGCGAACGGCGGGCGGCTGGAGTGCGGTACCTTTTAGAAAGGCTTCTCCACGCATTGCGTGGTCCGGAGAGCGCATTCCCAACATGGTGAATCCGCGCTGCCGGAGGTGGCGCCTTTCTCGCGGATGGTTCCCTGTCCGCATCCCAGAAAAGGCCTGTTTCCAAGAAAGGGAATGTTCCGTTTTGTCCTTCAAACGATTTGCTCTGCTTGTCTTCTTTCTCTTTAGTTGTGTTTGCGCGAATTGGGCGGCAGGTGGTGAACAAGGCCACGGTCAGGTGCTGAACGATTTTCTAATGGGTCTTGTCGTGGTGATCCTTGCCGCCAAGGCCGGGGGGGAGATCTTTGAGCGCATCGGCCAGCCCGCGGTGCTGGGCGAGCTCGTGGTGGGCATCCTGCTCGGGAATCTGGTCCTGATCGGGGTCCCGTGGCTGGAGCCGTTGAAAACATCCGAAGCGCTGGCCATCGCCGCGGAAGTGGGTGTCATCGTTCTGTTGTTTGAGGTGGGTCTTGAAAGCCACCTCCGGGATCTGATGGCGGTGGGGCTCTCGGCAATGCTCGTGGCCATTCTGGGCGTGATCGGGCCGGTGATCCTCGGCTATGGCGTCTCGAGTTTCCTCGATCCCACCCACGATTGGTACGTACACCTGTTCGTCGGGGCGACGCTGGCCGCCACAAGCGTAGGCATCACCGCCCGTGTGCTCAAGGACCTTCGCAAGATGGAGGCTAAGGAAAGCCGCATCATTCTGGGCGCGGCCGTCGTGGACGATGTGCTCGGGCTGATCATTCTGGCGGTGGTCACCGGAGTGATCGCATCTGTCGCCGCCACGGGTTCGGCGGAAGTGAATTATGCCGAAGTGGGAGCGATCGTCGGGAAAGCGGTCATCTTCCTTGCCGCGGCGCTGATTGCGGGGCGATTCATCCATATCCGTCTGCTCTCGTTCGGGAAGCGCTTCAAGGCGGCAGGCGTTCCTCTGGCGCTTGCCATGAGCCATTGCTTTTTCTGGGCCGGCTTGGCCGGCGTGATCGGGCTCGCCCCGATCGTCGGCGCGTTCGCGGCCGGCCTCGTGCTCGAAGAGAGCGACTACGGGGAGTTCGTCTCGCGCGGCGGCGACACGATCGAGCGGCTAATTCACCCTATTTCGAGCGTGCTCGTGCCCATCTTCTTCGTCATGATGGGCCTGAGGGTGGATCTCAGCGTGTTCGCCGACCCCGTCGTGCTGCTCGAAGCCGCCGGGATCACTGTGGTCGCGATCGTGGGCAAGCAAATGTGTTCTCTCGGGGTAATTGAGAAAGGGTTGAACCGGCTGGTGATCGGCATCGGCATGATTCCGCGCGGCGAGGTGGGCCTCATTTTCACGGGCATCGGGGCAACCCTGATGGTGAACGGCGAACCGGTGCTCAGCACACAGTTGGTATCCGCGCTGGTGGTGATGGTGATGGTCACGACCGTCGTCACGCCTCCGCTGCTGAAGGCGTTCTTCACGGACAAAACGGCATAACGTTCCCCTGGCGGGCAAGCGGCTGCGAACCCGCATGCCCGCACCGGAAGAATCTGGCAGGATGCCGCAAGCCTCTTTTCGTCTCACCGTCTGTTGCGCTCCAGGGATGGGGCGCGGGAGGCGGGGACTTCGAAGATTCCTTTTGCGCCGAAAAGGGATTCCGGCGAGGGGCCGCATCGTCTTGTTTCCAGCGGGAACACCCTCTCGCGCAACCTCGCGCTTTGCCGCCGGGCCTTCCCGGAAGGCAGCGCTCCCGTGGTTTCCCAAGGCGGCAGGGACCGGCATCAGACGGCTCGCGGCATCATCCCGGCAGGCTTTGTGCTTGCCTGATCTTCTAATCGGAAGCGAAACCCGGAAACTTGAGCCTCACACACGGCCCCGCCCTTTGCCCGCTGATGTAGAGTGGAGGGAATGGCCAGCCAGTTGATTGAAGTCACGTGTCCCTGCTGCAAAGCGGAACTGAAAATCGACCCTCAGACGGAGGCGGTGATCAGCCACAAGGAAGCGGTGAAAGCCTCGCCGATCGGAGATTTTAACCAGGCGGTTGCCGACCTCAAGAACGAAGCCGCCCGGCGGGAAGCCGCATTCCAGAAGTCCGCCGCCGCGGAGCGCAAGCAGGCGGACGTCCTTTCCAGGAAATTCGACGAGCTTCTGAAGCAGGCCAAGTCTTCTCCGGATACGAAGCCGGTGCGCGACTTCGATCTGGATTGAAGCCACCCGCGGCGCTCCCTAACGCCCCGAAGGCGGCTCCGGGTCCGCGGCCAGACCCTGGGAATATTCGATCAAGGCCAGAGTAGCCGCCTCCACCAGCCGCTCCCCGGAGCCGGGCGCCACGCGCGAACTCACCGGCTCATAAGCGCCCTGAGCGTACCCCTTGCGGTCCGCGATGTAGCCCGGGCTGTCGTTCGCCAATGTAATGACCGACGTCCAGGCAAAGGGCGAGGCCAGCTTGATCGCCAGGCCCAACTCCGTGAAAATTTCTCCCGGCAGCGCCACAAACGCCACGTCCCGGCCGATGCTGAACACTTGAACCTCGGCCTGGATCGGTTGCCCTTGGCGCGCCGCCACGTCCACGATGCGCGTTGCCTTCACGAGTTCCATGAACGGGGCGGGCTCCTCCGTTCCAAACGTGGCCGCCACGGGGCGCGCCTCCGCCAATTCCGCTTCGCTGAAAGGGGCCAGGGCTAGCGGCGCCTGCCGGGTGCTCACGCGAATCGGCATATCCGCAACCGGCCGCAAATGCCCCATCGCCTTGAGCACCGCCGCCGCGAGCACCGTCCCAATCCGCGCCGATTCCGCGTTCCCGCTCTGGCGCCGCGCCGTGGAGACGTCGATGTGGTTCAGATTTCCCGCGCACCCGAGAGTGAAGAGCGTCACCAGCCCGTCTCCCCGCGCGGCCCCGAGCACGCGGGCGAGTGTAAAAGGATAATCCCGGGAATAGCGCATTCCCCCCACCGTATCGAGGTGCAGCGCGTAGTTCACGAACACGCCGATCGGTTTGCCATCGGGCGATTCAGCGTAGAGCACGGGGACATCGGGGTCGATCGGCCCCGCGCTCCGAACGATATTCGGATTGCGCTTCCCTGGGTTCCAGCCCACGGTTCCATCCTTCATCCAGAAACGGCGATTGAACGTTAGCGAGTCTTCCCTGCCCTTCGCCGTATAGAGCCGCGCGGATTGGAGCGAGGCCGCCGCCGCGGCCACCGCCCGGTGAATGCGCGCCGCCAACCCTCCGGAGTATTCCGTCCCGATCCGCAGCATGTCGCCCGAGAGGTTGTAGCGGATTTGCCCGGCCACCAGCGCGGGCCCGGTGTGCGTGTGCGTGGCGCTCACCACCACGTGAGAAGCGGGAATGCCCGGGTCCCGCGCGATGCGTTCCCGCGCTTCCTTCGCAACTTCCGCCGGCATGGAGAGCAAATCGCAGGTCACGATGGCGAAGCGCACCCCCTCCCGCTCAATGACCATGGCCGTGGCAAACAGCGGATCATGCGTGCCCTCGGCCGCCCGGTTGTAGTAGTAGCCCGCCATCGGCGCGCCTTCGGGTGGCGTGATATCCACCTGCGCGAAACCCACGCGAAACTCCGCGAACGTCATGAACGCGCACAGTGCAATTAAAACCAAAAGCCGCATGTTTCTCTCCCTTGCGCCCGCCGCGCGGGCCGAGCATGATC
>JADLCF010000219.1 GCA_020847315.1 Bryobacterales bacterium
ATGCGGGGCCTGCTCGGCAAGGAAGGCGAAGACCGGCTGCCCCCGCCCGCCGCCGGCGAGTTCGGCTAGCCGCTTCGGTACACGGCAAAGTGCCTGTGACATGATAGGCAAGTGACTGGGAACACGCGAGCCGTGCTCCGGCGCTGGGTGCAGTGCGCCGGAATCTTCGTGGTGGCGGCGTGCCTCGCCTCCTGCCAAAGCGGCCCGCAAGCGCAGCCGGGCAGCACGGTATTGACGCCGAGCACCGGTCCGCTGGCCGCGCGTGTTCTCGTCGTATACAACGCCGGGCTGCGCGATTCTCCGAGTGTTGCCAAAGACTATGCGAAGCTCCGCGCCGTGCCGGAGGGTAATCTCTGCCCGGTCTCCCCTCCCAGCGATACCGCCCTCGATATCGCCCAGTTTGAAAAGACCGTCAAGGAGCCCATCCGCGCCTGTCTCATGAAAGCGGGCGCGCGCGAGATCCTTTACATCGTGCTCAGCTACCGCACGCCGTTCCGGGTGATTGAGCCGGATGGCAAGGTGAATCTCGCGCTCGATTCGTTGCTCTCCGACATCTGGGACGAAGTCGTCCCACAGCCGTTCCCGGAACGGAATCTCTCCGTGCAGCCCTATTTTGCGCTCGACCACAGCAAGGCGAATCGATACGAACCGTTTCTGCCTTTGAGCGAGTTTCGCGCCCGCGCGAATGCCCCCCGGCTCTATTCCGTCTGGCGCCTGGATGCGCCCACGGAGGTGCTGGCGGCGGGGCTCGTCCGGAAGGCGCTGACGGCGGAACGCGCCGGAGGGCCGAAAGGCCGGGGCTGCTTTGACCGCAATTCCGGCCCTCTCGGCGATGCCGAAGACCGAGGCTATCCGGCGGGGGAATGGGATATCGAACGGGCCGCAGGGTTCGCGCGCGAGGCGGGCTGGGAAGTGACGCTCGACGAGAATAAGGAGGAGTTCGGGACGCCCCCGGCGCCGGCCCGCTGCGAAGATGCGCTCTTTTATGCCGGTTGGTATAGCTTGAACAACTATAATGATGCCTTCACGTGGGCGAACGGCGCGATCGGGATTCACCTGGATAGCCTCTCCGCGCTGCATCCCCGCTCCGGCAAGAACTGGGCCGCCAACGCCCTCGCGCACGGCATCACCGTTACCAGCGGCGCCATTGACGAACCTTACCTCAACGCGCTGCCGCATCCGGACGGCGTTCTCCGCAACCTCATGCAGGGCGCCAACGTGGGCGATGCGTTTCTGCGCAATACAATGTCCGTCAAGTGGCGCATCATCCATATCGGAGACCCGCTCTACCGCCCGTTCCCGCGCGGACTTGGCGAGTGGGCGCAATCCGAAGTGAAGCAATCTGCAGTGAAGCATCCCGGCGCGGTCAGTGGCGCTGATAGAATCGAGAGGCCGTGAAGACCGCATCGTGGATTTCGCTCGCATTGGGTTCCGCAGGCGCTCTTGCCGGGCTTGGGGCCTATGCGGTGAACGGGCGCTCTTCCACGCTGCTTGCCCCTTCCGTGTGGCGCGGCCCCCGGGACCGGCCTTCGTATGCCCTCACCTTTGACGACGGCCCCAGCGAGAGCACGCCACGGTTGCTGGATCTGCTCGATGCCTACTCGGTGAAGGCCACGTTCTTTCTAGTGGGCGCAAACGTCCGCCGTCTGCCCACCATCGCTCGCGAAGTCTTCCGGCGGGGACACGAGGTAGGCAATCACGGAGACCGCCACCCCTATTACTGCTTCCAATCCCCCGCGTTCGTCTATCGGGATATCGTTGCCGGGCAGAGAGCGATTGAGGATGCTCTGGGGTTCTCGCCCTGGCTCTTCCGCCCTCCGTTCGGCTTGCGCTGGGCCGGGATGCGAGAGGCGCAGCGGGCTTGCGGACTCGTCGGCGTGCAGTGGAGCGTGATGGGGAGGGACTGGCGCTTGAGCGCCGGTGAGATCGCGCAGCGCCTCACCGCGGGCGTGGCGCCGGGGGCGATCCTTTGCCTGCACGACGGGCGCGAACTCGCCATTGATCCCGACATCCGCCCCACCATCACCGCCGTTCGCGCACTCCTTCTGCACCGCGCCACGCAAGGCTTGCAGCCCGTGACGATTTCCGCTCTTTTCGCACCGGAACTTTTCCTTGAAGCGGAGGGGCTCACCGGCCTGCCGTAGTGGTTCGCCGGCCATCGCCACGGAACGTCCAGCAAAAAGCGGGCGGCCCAAGGAGAGGCCGCCCGCCGGCCGTGCCCGAGTTGTGAGCGTGTCTACGGAACCGCCGTTGCCGTTGCGCCGCCCAGCGGTACGCCAATCATGTCCCCGGAGATCACGAGTTCCACGCGCCGGTTGCGCTGCCGCCCTTCGCGCGTGTTATTGTCCGCCACCGGCCGCGCGCTGGCATAGCCCCGGCCCGTGATATTGCCGGCAGGAATCCCCTCCTCAACCAGATAGTTCAGCACGGAGGCCGCGCGCTGCTCGCTCAGACGCTGGTTGGTCGCTTCCGAACCGGTGCTATCCGTGTGGCCTTCCACTTCGAGCGTCAAGCCCGGCGTCCAGCTCAGAATGCCGGCAATCTTGGCGAGCGCCTCGCGAGTGGCCGGTTTCAACTGGTAGCTGCCGGTGTCGAAGAGAATGTCCGACATTGTAACCACCAGCCCCCGCGGCGTATCCTGCGTCATCAGCACACGGTTGAGTTGCTCGACGAGCCGGTTGCGGAGAGCCTGGGCTTCGGCGCGAGCCTTCTCGGCTTCCTGTCGGGCGAGCGCTTCCCGTTGCGCCGCCGCCTCGGCTTGCTGGCCGGCTAACTGGGCCTCTCGTTGGGCCGCCTCCGCCTTGGCGCGAGAGGCCGCTTGCGCGGTTTCCGCTTCCGCGCGCTGCCGCGCGGAACGTTCCGCTTCGAGTTGCGCCATCAGCTTCTGCTGCTCCGCCTGCCGTTGCTTTTCTTCGGCGTCCTTGCGCATCTTTTCCTGTTCGGCGGCGATCCGCTGCGCTTCCTCGGTCCGTTGGCGTTCGGCTTCCTGCTGCAAGGCGATGCGCTCTTCCTCGCGCCGCTTGAGCGCGATCGTGCGGGCATCCTCGGCCGCCTGCGTCACCTGCCGGGCGGTGGTCTCGGAGGGCTTCCATTGCTCCCGGTTTACGTAGTCTTCCGTGCGCTCCATCAGGCTGGTGGCGCGCTGGAAGGAGGAAGCGGCATACTTATCGGCCTTGGCGATGCGCGCGAGGCGGATCGCGTTGCGCGCCTGGATCACGTCGAACGGGGTGTTCGGATCCTGCGGCAGAGGCTTCAGGTCTTCCGGGTTCGCGTTGAGGACATACTGGCCGCGTTCGATCAGTTCGAACTTCGCATCGATCTCCGTCTGCATGCCCTTGGTGTCGCGCCGCGGAATGTTCTCAAGCACCACGACGTTGCTTGGCATTGTCACCGCGAAATACGGTTCCGCCGTTACGATCATCCCAAAGGTTTGCAGCTTGGAAGTCACCTGCAACTTCGCTCGGCCTTTATCCGGGCGTACTTCTCCCAGGCTGATCGCCCGCCCTTCCGGCGTCACGGCCCAGAGGACATACGTGAGATATTCCGTGCCGTACCGCGTGGCGGGTTCGAGGTTCTTCAAATCCGCTTTCACTTCTACATAGCCGTCGCGGCTGCGAACACTGGCTTCGCCTTCCGCGCCCGGCATCAACGGCGTTCCGCGGAAATCCACCTTTGTCGAGGTATTCACGCGGTAATTGATTGCCTTCGTGCTTCGTGAGGTAACCGTGATCTGGTAAAGCGCCAGGGGCTTCTCCTCGGAACCCACCGTTTGGGCGGATACGGAATTCCACCATGCACCGGCCGTAAAGAGCACAACGAGCAGATAGGTTATACGGATCATCTATCCTCCAGAATCTTTCGAAGTAAAATTCGCCACAGGCGAAGATCGCAACATCCCTTCCTATCAGCCTATCAGAAGGGAATTCGCGGCCTCTTCGCAACCCCTTCGCGCGTCTTCCGCGCGGAGGCGTGGTCTCCGGCAAGCCTCCTCCCCGAGATGCGCTTTCTTTCCGCCCCCCGCTGGGGTTCCCCGTATGTAAATTAATGTTGACTCCATGGAACATCTCTTGAGTTGGGTGGGTGCGACTGCTAAGCTCACGAGAGAATCAGGTCTTGAAAGGTTCATTTTCATGCTGAATCCATGGAAAGAGTTCCAAATCTCGCTATTTCTCGCACCGCGCAATTTCGCATTGCTGGCGTGCGCTCTGCTGGTTGCGAGCGGTTTATCCGCCGCGCAAACGATCACGGGACGTTTGGTGGGAAACGTTCTCGATTCCGCCGGGGCCGCCATGCCTCAGGCCACGGTCGTCGCAACCAATGCAAACACGGGTATTGTTAACGAAACAAAGACCGCTACCGATGGTGCATTCGTGTTCCCGTCGCTGCCGAGCGGGAACTACACCGTCCGGGTGGAACAGCCCGGCTTTCGGACCGCCATCTCCTCCGGCGTGGAAGTGATGGTTGCGCAAGCCACGCGCGTCAATTTCGTGCTGGAGGTAGGCGCTCTTGAGGAAACCGTGACGGTAACCTCGGAGGCGCCGCTGGTGGAGAGCACAACGTCAGACCTTGGCCAGGTTGTCGATAGAGAGCGCGTGCAAAGCCTGCCCCTGAATGGCCGCATTTTCTCGCAACTCGTCAACCTCGTTCCCGGGGCAATCCCCTCGGGGCATTCCGATGCTCCGGAATCGGCTTCCGGCGCGGGGGCGCGCTCTTCAATCAATTCCACGGTCAACGGCGTGAACTGGTCGGGAACCACCTACACGCTCGATGGCGTGAACAACTCTGAACCGCTCAACGCCTTCATCAATATCGCGCCGCCTCTTGAAGCGATTGAAGAGTTCCGGGTGCAAACTTCGAACCCGAGCGCGGAGTTTGGCGTGTTCGGCGGCGCCGTCGTGAACGTCACGCTCCGCTCCGGCACGAACGAGTTTCACGGGTCGCTGTTCGAGTATTTGAGAAACCAGTCGCTGAATGCGCGGAGCTTTTTCGCCACCTCGAAAGCACCCTTTAAGACCAATCAGTTTGGAGGCACGTTCGGTGGGCCGATCATCAAGAACAAAGCGTTCATTTTTGGTGACTATCAAGGCTTGCGGCTTCGCACGGGAAATTCCTACCTCATCAATGTTCCAACGGAAGCGATGCGGGGCGGATATTTGAAGGCGGAAGAGGGTTTCTCGACGGTCTACGACCCGAACTCCGCGTCGGGTTCCTCCGGCGTCACTCCTTTTGCGAATAACTACATCCCAACGGCCCGCTGGGATCGCGTCACCGGAGCGGTGATGAGTTTGTATCCGAGCGCCAACCGCACGCCTTCCAACCCGGGGCCCTTCCAGAATTATTTCCAGAACGTCAGCGACAAACAGGACGTGAACGCATTTGACGTCAAAGGCGACTATCATTTTGCGAAATTCGGCCAGATTTTCGTGCGGGAATCGTACGCGCACCGCAATCTCGACACCGTTCCACCGGGAAATCGCTTTATGTCCGCCAACCCGGATTCCAAGTCGCGGAATCACAATGCCGTGATCGGATACTCGGTCGCGCTTTCGCCAACGATCCTCAACGAACTCCGTCTCGGCTTCAATCGCTTTGACACCTTGCACTTTGGCCAGGATTTCGGCGTGGACAAGAACAACGAACTTGGCATCAAGAACGGGAACCTCGCGGCCTTTCCGGAATCGAGCGGAATCGCAGGATTCAGCGTGAATCCCCTTTACGGCACTGGAGCACCGGGCTGGACGAATGCCCAGCGCCTCTCCAACACCTATCAGCTCACCAACGGAACCAGTTGGATGCGCGGTTCGCACACCTTCAAGTTTGGCGTGGATATTCGCCGCATTGAGTCCACTCTCACCAATCCCGAGGGTAGCGCCCGGGGCACGTTCACATTCCAGCGCGGCATGACGAGCAGCCAGGGAGTGGGCGGCTCCGAATTCGGCTCTTTCCTGCTCGGCTATCCCAGCACCGTCTTCCGCAGCCTCGTGAACACGCGTCCGGCCGTTCGCATCACGCAGGCGGGCTTTTACTTCCAGGACGATTACCGCGTGAGCCAGAATCTGACGCTGAACATGGGCCTGCGTTGGGATGTCTATACCGCGCCCGTCGACAAGTACAACCGGCAGGTTAACTTCAACCCCACCACCGGCAAGTTCAACGCCGCTACCGATGACAATCGCTCCCCGAACGTGGATACCTACAAGGGCAACTGGTCGCCGCGCCTGGGCCTCGCCTATTCACCGGACAATGGGAGAACGGCCATCCGCGCCGCGGGTGGCGTCAGCTACTTCTCGTATAACTACGGGGCGAATGGCGGAACTCTTGAACGCAATTTCCCCCTCTTTCAGAACTTCTCTTTGGAGACGCCGAATGAATACCGGCCCTTCCTGAGTATCGCGAACGACGGTCTGCCGAATTTCGCGCCCACGCCGCTTCAGCCGGAGTTCAACCCCGCGCCGGGCGTCTCGGCGTTCTATGTTCCGCAGGACGTCCAGCCGGCGGTGAACATCATGTATAACGTGGGTGTCCAGCGGCAGTTGACGAAGGATATGGGCGTTGATGTTGCCTATGTGGGCACGCGCGGCACGCATCTCTTCCGCAGCCGCAACATCAACACGCCCATCGCGCCGGGGGCGGGTTCCCTGAATGACCGCCGGCCGTATTACACGGTATCTCCGCTCACGCCGAGCATCAATGAACGCGGCTCGGGCGGCGCATCCCGCTACAATTCGCTGCAAGTGAAAGTGAACCGGCGCTTTGCCGCCGGATTGCAGGCGCTTGTGTCCTATACCCTGGCGGAAAGCAAGGACAACCGTTCCATTTTCTGGGTGTGGGACGATTCGATGAACTGGCTGCCCTCTTCCGGGGTGGATTATCGCCACGTGGCTGCCATCAGCGGATCCTATGAATTGCCGTTCGGGAAGGGGAGACAGTTCCTCTCGAATTCCAGCCGCGTCACAGATCTGATTCTGGGCGGGTGGAGCATTAACGGGATTGCCAGCCTCCGCACCGGCGCTCCTCTCGCGGTCACCGCGGCGAACAACCGCCTGAATACCGGCACCAGCAACTGGGCCAACATGACGTGCAACGACCTCTCCTACAACCGCACCGTGGAGAGTTGGTTCGACACCTCCTGTTTTGCCGATCCCACGGAAGCCTACACGTTCGGGAATGCCAAGACCGGATCCGTCCGCGGACCGGGCATGAAGAACTTCGATCTCTCGGCTTTCAAGAGAATGAACGTGACGGAAAACAAGTACTTTGAATTCCGGGCGGAATTCTTCAATGCATTCAACATGCCGGTATTCAACAACCCGGTCACCAACCGGTCTTCCGGCAATTTCGGAAGAATCACCGGAACCATCCTCACGCCGCGCGAAATGCAGCTCGGCTTGAAGTTCGTGTTCTAGCGTAACCTTGAGACCGTCTCCCGAAGCGCGCCTGTTCCAACGGGCGCGCTTCGGGCCAATGAAACCGCCCCTTCTCCAGGCGCTTCGCGCAGACCCACAATCCGCTCCCATCCCAGAACAACAGCTTCAAGCGCGTGCGCGAGGCGTTCGCGAACAGAAACAGATGCCCGCTCAACGGATCGCACCGCAGTTCATCGCGCACCAGGCCGTAGAGCCCCTCGAAGCCCTTGCGCATATCGGTC
>JADLCF010000220.1 GCA_020847315.1 Bryobacterales bacterium
CCCGCAGTCTCCGATGCAGACCGAAAGATCTTATCCCCCTCGTAGCGCAAGGAATCGACCACCCCGTCCGGACGGACCGATAGTTCAACGCTTACCTGTCCGCTGACCCTCGCTTGAAAAGCGAGCACCGGGTAACGTGGTGCAGCAACGTACCTGGGCTGACAGTCAGGCGCAGCCCGCACAAGGGAAGCCACAATCAACCCAAGCATCACGATTCTCTTCATAGATCCTTACCTCGAAACATGAAGTTGTTCAGCTTCGGCGCGTAGAGCGGCGAGGCGCGTAGGTATTGCTGGAGGACGGGCCTGTCCACGGCGGCCGTCCCACCTTTCCAGATTTGATAGGTTTGCGATCCGACGGCGTAATTCAAGTTCCCCATTCCGAGTGTTCGGGAAGCGTTCACGCTTGTCGTGTAAGCGTTCATCTCGGCTTTCAATTACCCACAAGTCCGGCACCGATGAGGGCGCCGAGTTCGATGTCATTGAGCCGCGACATGCCACGCCACATCACCATATTCCCTGGTGGAGGATCCTTTGCTCTGGCCACGTAGCCTCCGAGGCGGGCGATCTTGGTCAGATAGCTCGCGAGGGATCCGGGTTGGCTCTGCTTGTTGCCCTGTTCGACCGTGCGATCCGGTATCAATCGGTCCAGTAGGCGGGTCTCTATCTCCGTGAGTGCGATTTGCGGCGGGGCGGCCGGAGCAACACGGTTCATCATCGTCATCCAGAAGATCCGCCAGCGGAGAATACAGAACACCGCGATCAGGTTCACGATCCGCTCGGAAGCCCGCAACTTCGTCTCCTCCGCCCGGCAACCGGATTTCAGAATCTTGTGGAAGGTCTCAATCTTCCACCGCATCGCATACCTGGAGAGCTTCTCCAGGGCCTCCGCGCGCGAGCGTACCGGCAGGTTGGTGATCAATCTCCAATCGATTGGGGGCCTTCCGGATGGAGCGTTTCGTTCGCGCGCGTGGATCACGGTCAGGGTGAGGGAAGGATACTTCTTCTGCTTGCCGACGGGAGGGAAGACTTCCAAGCGCTGGTATCTGACTTCGAGAGTGGCCCACGACACGCGTCCCTTGCCATCCCGGACTTCGACCTGGTGAACGGCCTTTATTTTCGCGTCCTTCATTGCTGCCGAGATCGTTTGCTTGCCATCGACCGCAAGACGGTCCACGCAAGTGCGAATGAGAAAGTTCGTGCCCTCATCCTGGGCAGTGCAGAACATCTCGTAGATGTCACTCTCCCGGTCCCCGATATGCACGCAGCGGCTGGCTTTGCCGAGCAGCTTCGTGGAGAGCCTCAAGTTATCAAGCCAGCGAACGCTCTCCTTCTCTTCAATCGGTACTCGTGTGGGATTGATGCTTCGCTTAAGAGCATTGGTTCCCTTGAAGTGGTCCCGTGTCCAGAACTTGATTGCGCAGAGGCCGAGGGGCAGGCCTTCGATGGTAACCGCAAGGCTGGAGTGCATCAGGATCCCCCGCACCACATACTGTTCCTTGCCTCCCTTTCGGAAGCCCTTGCACAGTGCTCCGAGTGCTTGCGCCGATTCCCCGTAGAAGCTGAACTCGGTGGTGTCGTGCAGGATCAAAAGAGGACCGTCAACCGATGCGGCGCGTTCCTTGGTTGCCTGAAAATGTCCTGCCAGAATCCGCCCTTCCTGGACTTTCCGGTTCGACAGGAAGCGATACGCCGCCTTTGTGTTCGACCAATCCTGGCAAGCCAGCGGAATCGATTGCCCGACACTTCCCGCCAACTGCCCTACGAGCTTGCGGAAACGACGGCCAAGCCGGGCCTCTTCAAACCGGCAGCCTGCGAGTTCCCGGTCCAGTGCGGTGGCCATGCCGGTTTGCTGCGACGGAGAATCGTTGGAGCAATCTTTCCGAAACAATGGAGCATCTTTTTGTCTCGGCATTCTGGCTTTACATTCTACGATCTATCTCCAACTGAATCCACAGACTTGTGGGTAATTGAAAGCTGGGCCGGACGCTTACGCCTGTCCCTCGGAGCCGGATGCGGCTCGTCGAGCATGCGCTCGAGATCGACGACCATCCAGGCGTGTTGATTGCGCTCAATGTGGCGGAAACGCGGCGGGGCTTCACGGGACAGTATGGCCGATGCCGGCTCTGCCGGCGCACCCGCGGACGGAAGCCCCGGAACAGGCTGCGTGGCCTCGAAGAGCACTTCGTCCCTCGAAATCGGATTCATGGATACATCATGCCGCCATAACGATAATATCGATCAAGATTATCGGGATTATTCGGAGGATTTTTTTACAGATTCCTGTCCCTCGCTTTCTGAAACCGCTAAATTCGAAACAATTCGCTTGACAGGTCTACAAATCCACTTTAAACTTGACCATCTCAATCAGACTGGTCAGAGTCTGGTGGCCATTTGGAGGATTACATGAACACCTCTGACCTTTCAGGTGTGGTACTGGCCACACTACTTGCGGCAACATCGCCGACGGTCTATCCAAAAACCCCCGATCCACAGCCGAGTGCTGGATTCCACTTCTGTACGTATTGCTATTGCATCGAGGGTGCGCATGCGTTGCTTTGCGTTTCGTTGACCAACAACGACTGTTTCACCCATCCAGGCATAGCCTGCTTCAGCTAACTTCAAACCGCCCGCCGTTCCTTAGCCAGATCTGGCCCGACTGCGCAAGGAAGGATTCGCAGAGAGCGAGGTGGCAATCGGGAGATCCGCTCTACTCACCGACCGCGGATCTCGTCGAAAACTCCTTGTCCAGCGACTGCTTATGTTGGTTGACAATAGACGCTTTGATCGGCGTGAGTCTTCTGATGAGCGGATTGATGCAGAGATTCGCAAGCTGAGCGTGACTGAACTAAATGCGACTGTTCAGCGCTACATTCTCAGTAATGAGTTCACCGTTGTCAGAGCAAAAGGTGCAAGGAACCATTAACTGGAGGTAAATCACTATCATGGGTTCGCTACTACTAATCAGTGTCGCACTTGCCCTATCTACCTTTTCGTTACTCAGCCAACCTACATCAAGAGACGAGGGTCTGGAGCTCGGAGGGCAGGTGCAATCGATCGCTCGAGAAGCACTCAGGAACGCCGAGGTAGTACTAATTTCCGCAAGTACCGGGGGTCGTGTCCTTCAGACTGTAAAGGCCGATCTAAACGGAACTTATCGTTTTGCTGGCGTGGATCCAGGTCTTTACCGGCTTTATGCGACTCATCCAGCATACCTAAGGGCAGAATATGGTGCTCGCAGTCCCATGGGGAAGGGCAAGGTCGTATCTGTGGCGAAATCGAGCCAGCACCTGCTATCGCTCGACTTCCAGCTTACACCACTCGCACGCGTCACGGTACGTGTTATGGATGAACTAGGCGATCCCAAGTCTGGCGTAAGAGTATATCTGCTCCGGACGGAAATTGCGAGAGGTGCGAAACGTTCAACCATTCAGGGTATTGGAGTAACCACTTCTGACGGTGAGTATCGATTTAGTGACGTGCCACCCGGCACATACAGCCTGAGAGCAGCGCCCATGGAGCTAATTCGCCCGGGAGCCACACCGAAGGGGGCAGAAATGAAAACCGAGAGAGAAAGCTACATCACCACGGACTACGCCATGCCTACGCGGGTTGACGGCGGGGATGATCTTCACCTGCATATAGAGCTGCTAAAACATAGAACTTTTTCCGCGTCCGGTCGCATCCGGGGGGAATCAGTTCCGGACTCGACATTTGTGATGGCGATCCCTGCAGGTACGCCAGATCCTGAGGTATTTCAATCTATTAGTGGGATGGCGGCTGTGGCCAAGGAGGAACGAACATTCCATCTCGCATCCTTACCATCAGGGGAATATCTGCTACTTGTTGGTATTGGTCAGAAACTACTGGGTAGAGCATCAATGATAATAGTGCAGGAGGATGTGGTTGATATTGAAATAGATCTGTTGCCTCCATGTGATATTAAAGGTCTGATAAAGATCGATCAAGGATCATTCCAAGAAATAGCGAATGCTTCCATCACCATGAAGCCAGAATTGCCAACTGCTAGTGTGCATGCGCGAGTAAATGACAACTTAAGCTTTCAATTTTCTAATCTCAGTCGTGAGAAGTTCTTGATAGAAATATCAACTCTTCCCGAAGATATTGCTATAAAAGAAGTTCGGTTTCACGATGGAGGCCGGGTATCGGGAATGCAGGTAGACTGCCGAAGTGGAGGAGTGTATGAGCTAATACTAAATCTCACTCGTGCAAACAGGACAATATCGGGTATAGTATTCGTTGAATCAACGCACCCTGCTGCTGAAGCTCTAGTGGTCGCCGTACCGACGGATATTGACATAGAACAAAGAAAGCATATAACGGTAATTACAGACGAGAACGGGCGATTTAAGTTTGACCATATGATGGCTGGGCGCTACCGAATCTTTGCACTTGAGACGGATGATATTTCGTCGTGGCCGGATGAAGCAGTTCATAAACTAGCATCACGAGCTACCATGGTTGACCTAACAGCGGCTGAATACGCCGAAGTGCAGCTACAGCGAATCGGTGCGACGACACAGAGTGGGGAAACATATCCATGAGTTCAACATTAAGGGTCTTTTTTGCTTACGGAATTCGTTTCTTCTCAGCCGTCACTCACGGCCAAGCAATTCCAAACCTGGGTGACGCAGAAGAGAGCGTCCTTCTGTTTTCAGCCTATGAGGCTGCGGCACAGGATCATGAGAGAATTGTGGCCTCGGATTTGCTCCTAGGCGTGCTTAGAGCAGACCGGCGGAACACTGCGTGGTGCACAGACGAAGTGGTAGCGGCGCTCTGCGTTGTTGCCAGGCGTGGTGTGTATAAGTCCGGGGGTTGGTGTACGTTCCGAACCGCCGCGGATGCACTCCAACTTGATCGGCAGTCGCGACAGATTCTCCGATCTGCCAAGCGACTGGCCGCCTGCCGACACGAGAAACTCCGGAGTACTCACTTTCTGCTGACGATGGCGGGGAAACGGGGGCTTTCGGGGAAGTCGGGCTCAATTCTGCGGGAAGCGTCAGTTGCGGTGCAGAATGGACCCTAGCTGCGTCTTTGTTTGATGTCGGCCTGCGCCACTAGGACGTGCGCAAGGGCTTCGATGGGCTCTGCGGTCTGGTGCGCGACGAGTTGCTTTGCGATCGGCTGAGTTCTTGAGCGCTCTCCTCAGGAACTGCGATGAACTGCGATTGTGAGACGGGAGTTGACTGTCGAAATCGTGGCGGTTGAATGCCGATTGGCTCTGGACATCGCATCCACAGAGCCAGCAGCCTCGTTTGTTCAGTGGAATCGAAGTACTGGGTATCAACTCGCGTCTCCACTGGCTCGCTCACTTAACTTGCAGAACTCAGGAGGGTACCAAGCAACCTCGAAAAGCAAAGGGTAAAGGAGTATGGAGCTCATGGGCAATAAGGGAGACAAAAAATGGGTTGTTCCTGGAGAGTTTCACGCACTATCATCCAAGGATCAGTTGTTCTATAACTATATTACCGATCAGTGCAGCGTGATGACACTGTCGGAGATAGAGTCTCTTAGTGCCTTCCTTGCGAACGCAGCCGTAGGTGGAGTTGGACCAGCAAGCTCGACGGGAATGCTGGGAATAGCCCGACAGGTCTTCGGACTGCAAACGTCATCTTTGCGCGAAAATCGTGGACCACAGTCTGGTATTAATATAAAGCATTCCCAGGCGATCGAAGGTGAATATTGTTTTAAATGTATTGTATCTGCAACCGAGCTTCTAGAATGGTTGGTGAGAAAAGGTGGAAACCAGCATTGCAGTCAGGACTCTAAACTGGGGTTTGTGTGCATACCTACGTTAGCACAGAATACTACTTTGTCACAATCAATCGAATCGGCCACTCATGACATCGTAAAATCTAACTATTCAGTGCGCCTACTTGTGTCGGCCCCAAATGTGAAGAGTGAAAAAGTAGCAAGGCTCTGTCGAAATATCCCTCGCGACGGGCGTTTGCCGATCCAAATGGATATAGCGGGCGAAGAAGTATGCAAGGCTTTGCTTAGCCATATTAGTCGGAATATTAATATTTCCCCTGATATCATGCGGTTTGCGCTTCTCGGATCAGGCCTCACAGAACAGTGTTGTGGTGGGAATCGAAACATGATTACTTTGTTAACATGTGGAAATAAAATATTATCTATGGACGACGATTCTGTTTGTCTCGGCGTCAGGCACCCTGACCCAAAGCCTGACGCTATTTCTATAGGGGCTCATGCTGATTATAGTGATATCTGGGCTTTTGAAAGCCATGATCTCATGCGATCTGAGTGCCAGATCGATGGTGCACGTTCAGTCGTTAATGAAGTAAGCAGAATGCTTGATGATTTTCCGCTGACAGAACTCTCCGAGATCGAAAGTGTCATCAACATGGGTATTTGCAATCATTTTCTGAGCTCGATAATTAATGGCCATGGATACGTTGGTGCTGCATTTCCGGGGGTGCTCGGGGATTGCGGCGGTGAGTCACCAATGCCACTCTATGCCTTGGGATATGCGCAGGTTAATGATAGAGTTGTTGCGGAAGAGGCTCGAGTTCGTACCTTACAAGGGAGTCGAAATATCTTACGTGTTTGTAGGACTACGACGATTGTGCATGGTGGAACCTTCATGACGGGAATGTTTGGGCTAGATAATAGGAAGATCATTCCTCCATTCTTTCCTATGTTTCGAAATAGTGATGGGATCTTCGGAACAATGTGTGCACAGCTAATGCATGGATTTCTTTGTATACACCTGCCTTGGGCCTACCTTCATCTTCCTGAAGGGCATCGATCCGGTCTGCTAACGCCGCTAGATGCCGGAAGGAGAGTAAGGTGGAGTGACTATCTTATCGCTATTACTGCTAAGTACGGTGCACAGGTGCTAGGCGAGGATGATGGCGGCAATTGGAGACGTTTTGGAGAGTATTTGATATCAATTGGCAAGCTTACAGATAGGAGCTATCGTAGTTTTATAAGGAGTTGTCTAAGAGAGCATATATCAAGGGAACTCATGGCGTGGAATAAGTTCATTTGTGAGCGCAGATCCCATGCGGAGTGTATTACAGAAGCGGTAGATGAGTATATGAGTGCCAGACAAGGAGTACTTTTAGTAAAGAGTGAAGACGTGCCTGATGAGATTAATCGGAAGGATGAAGAAGGTCGTAAATTGTGTCGGACGCTTCTGACACAGTATGGAACTGTAATGCTGAAGTGGTTCGAAATCCGGGAGGCTGCCGCGACTTTTCGTATCGAGGAACATGGAAGTAGGTTAAGCGTATAACAGGTGGGGGACAAGCGGAGTAGGCTGTCAGCGATGTCAGGACGTCAGGGACAGCACTGGCCCATGAACCGTGGGTTCACCGTATCCGTCAGAAAAGAGGGACAGAAAAGAGGGACAGTCACCACTTTCACTCTATGCTAACACACTGATTCCACGAAGGTTACACAACTTCAAGCAGAAATTCCAGCCGCGTTAGGCCTCTTTCCGAGCAGCGTCTGGAGGGTCCCGAAGCCGCCGATCCCTTGCCCACCGAAGTGGATTCCCTAACCTCCAATGCGAGCCAGACCACTCCGATCGACCCTGCCTCGCGCAGCCGTCTGAATCGCGATCACAGCCAGCGAAGAAAAATTCGCTTCCACCCCGGAATCACGTAACCGCAAGGCCGGCCATCACTTCCACCACCGGGGAAGCCCACCCGCGCCGATCCACTGCCCCCACAATGGTCAAATCCGCCCCCACCGCCGCTACCATCAACCGGATGCACAAATAGGCCCAAACAGGCCTTGCTGCCAAGAAAGAAGCGGCCTCGCGCAGCGAGTCCATGGAGCACCTGCATGTTTGCAGGTGCGACTCCGTCGCGGCCACGCCCGCTGCATTCTCGGCTAGCGCCGATTGCCCGTTCGCCCTTTGCTTCGTTTCGCAAAACCGCGCCCTTGCCCTGTGAGAACACCGCGCAGATCGCTACTTCCGGCCCAAACCGGACCCGAACGATTCGCCGGTCACCGCGAATCGCAACAAAGGCAAATCCCTTCAACTCACTAGCATTGCAGGCCCAATCCACCTACCCATCCACCCAGCCGCAGTGCGATGGTTCGTTTCGGCGAACCCGAAACGTAGAATCAATCGTGCGGGAGAGCTCCGTGTACCGGTGGACCTTGCATTCGCTCAGGCAGGCTCGCTTGCGAGCGTGCTCTTTGAAAAGTGAATCGATCCATTCCATCGAGAGCGCAGCAAGTGCGGGAATTGCCAGGTCTGTCCGGATTTATCCGGACAAACCCGGACAAAACGGCAACGGCCCATCCAGGCATAACCATTGAGGGATCAATAGGTTGGAGCAGCCGTGCGGATCGCGCGGAGGAGGTGATTTTTTCCATGTGCGCAAACGGGAGGCCCTGGAGCGAAGCCATGCGGATGAGGATACGCGGATCCGGCACACTCGCATTCCGCACCCACTGCCTAACCACCGGAACGGGAGCCTACCCCGCAACGACAGACACAGAATCAACAACATGCAGCGAAAATCTGGGGAACGAACCCATTTCTTCGCCCCAGGGCGAAAGTCGGCTCAAGGCCCGAAATTGCAAATACTGCGCCCCTGCGCCGCTGGGCGTACACACAATGCAGAACTCCGCCAAGCGAATCCAACGTAAGCATCAGAGCAACCCCAGCCTTGACGGACACGGTCAGGCGTGACGCTGTTTCCAGCGGGCGGGGGTGATGTTTTCGTGTCGTGGTGCTTACGGTTGGCCATGCCATGTAGTGCGGCGAGCAGGTAGTCGCGCAGAGGCAAGCCTTGCCGCTTGCAGGTTTCGGCGATGCTGAGGATGGCGGCCACGCGGGGGCCGGCTTGTTTATCGCCCAGGTTGTTCGATAGCCCCACTACGGGGTGTTCGAGAAACACCGTGAGCTTCTTCCACAAGGTGAACGTGTAGTTCACTGCTTGCTCGAGCGCGCTCTTGGGCAGCGTGTTCTTCTGCAAGCGGAGCAACTCCTCGCGCCGCGCGGCCACCATCCATAGGAACTTCTTACGTTGCTCCGACACATGGGAACGGCACTTCGCGCTGTTGTTTTCGCGCATGATACGCTTAGAACTGAGTTAGCACCCGCCGATGTTCTTGCGTATTTTTATCAGCGTGCTGATGCTGGTGGCTTCCCCGGCCGCCTGGGCCGGAGTGGTGTGCATGGCCGATGGCCACACGGCGATCGAAGCGCCTGTCGCGGCGTGCTGCCTGCCGGCGGCGGGGCAGGGCAGCGCTCAACTGGAGGCCGGCGATTGCGGCCCATGCATCGATATCCCGATTTCGAGTGACGCCACGTTCGAGCGCGGCGGCACGCGGAGCGCGAACCCGCATCACGGCGCCTCACCCGATGCGGTGCTTCCACTGGCGGCAGCCGCGCCATGCCAGACGGCGGCTCCGGCCGGGAATATGCGCCGCCTCCCGGCCGCGCTCTCTCTGACGCCGCTCGTCCTCTCCCCGCTACGCTGCTGATTCCGGCGGCCCTTTCCTTGCCAGACGAGACCGTGCCGGCACTGTGTTCAGCGTGCCGGGCCGTTCGTCCTCTCGCGGCCTGAAGACCACCGGCGCGCGCCGGTGAACCCCTCGAATCCGGAGTGAGAAGCAGATGATACGAAGCCTTGTGGGCATCGCGGCGGCCGTGATTTTTCTGGGCCCGCCGATCGCCCCGATTTTACTGGGCGCGCCTACCACAGCGGCGCGCGGCCAGAGCGCAGCCAGTGGGGAGCAAACGGGCGCCGGGCTCTACCTGGACCCGGTAAACGGGATGAGCGCGCGGGAGCTGGCCGCGATGGCTCTCGAGCGGAATGCCGGGTATCTTGCCGCGAGGCAGAGGCTCGACGAAGCGCGGGGCCTTGGCGTGCAAGCCGGGTTGAAGCCGAACCCCACATTGGAGGTGAATGCGGCGAACGGGGCGGTGCTCGGCAGCCCCGGCGAGCGGGAATTCAGCGCAGGCTACTCGCACCATTTCGAGATGGGGGGAAAGCGAACGCGAAGGCTCGAGACGGCGGACATCGGGGAGCGGCTCGCGGAGCTTGAAGTGCGGGAGCGGGAGCGGCAGATCCGCGCGGAGATTGAGCAGCGCTTCGCGGAGGCGCTTGCGGCGGGCCGGAACTTCGAAATCGCGGATTCGCTCCTCAAGCTGAACAGGCACAGCCTTGAGATCGCCGAGGCGCGTTACCGGCAGGGCGAGGCCGCGCGGCTGGAGCCGGGGATGCTGAAGGTGGAGGTGGGGCGAATGCAGGCGGATCGTCTTCGCTTCGAGAGCGAGGCGCGCCAGGCGGTGGCGGATTTGAAATTGCTTGCGGGGATGGATGCGGGCGCGCCCTTGCGCTTGAAAGGAGCCCTCGCGGCCGCGGCGATCGAGACCACGGAGGCGGAAGCGATCGCGGCGGCGCTCGAGAATCGCCCGGACCTTGCGGCCGCCGCGCGCGAGGAGGAGCTTGGCGACAACGAAATCCGGATGGCGAAGGCGGATGCGGCGCCGGACCTGACCGTAACGGGCCGCTACACACAGAGCGCGTCGCGCTTCGACCAGTTCGGCCTCTCCGGAACGGGCAGCGCGCTCGAAGCAATTCGCGCCACGGACAACACGCTGAGCGTGGGTTTGAGTATCCAATTGCCGGTGCGAAACCGGAACCAGGGCAATATCCAGGCAGCTATCGCGCGGCGGCATGCGGCGGGGCTGCGAAGGAGTTATCTGGAGCAAGCGGTTCGCCGGGATGTGACGAACGCATACAGCCGCTACGACGCGGCGATGCGGGCGGTTCGAATCTTCGATGAGGATGTGCTGAAGCAGGCGCAGGAGAACGTGGCGATCGTTCGGGCGGCGTACGATGCCGGCGAATTGCGCCTGCTCGACGTGATCAACGAACAGGGGCGGCTGATCGAGACGCAGCGGGCTTACACCGAGGTGCTGCGGGAAGCCTATCTCTCGCTGGCGGATCTCGAGCGGGCCGTCGGAGCGCCGGTGTTTTAGGAGAAGAGGAAATGGAAGAACAGAGGATGCAATCGAACCCGGGTTCCGGGAAACTCCCGCGGAGCCTGCTTCTCCCGATCGCGGCAGTGGCGGCCGCGGCGTTCCTGGCCGGCATTTTCTTTCAGAAAGACCGCACCCAGCGGGCCACGCCCGAAGCGCCTGCTGCCGCGCGGGAAACGCATCCGGCGGACATCGTGGAGGCTCCCAGGACGGCGCTCGATAACGTGAAGTTCGAGACGGCGCAGGCGAAGCTCCGGCCCGTGGTTGCGACGATTCAGGCCACGGGGACGGTGGGCCCGAACGAGACGCGGGTGGCGCACATCCGGCCGCTTGCGAACGGGCGCATCGAAAGGGCTCTGGTGAGCCTCGGCGCGCATGTTGCAGCCGGTCAGCCGCTGCTCGAATACGACAATATCGCGCTTGGCGAACTTGTCGGGCAGTATGTGGTGAGCGTCGCGGCACTCGAGAAGGCGCGAGCCGATTCGCAGGTGGCAAAACGGGCGCTCGAGCGGGCGCAGAGCCTGGTGAACGCCGGCGCGCTGGCCCAGGCGGAACTCGATCGCCGGGCGGCCGAATTCAACAATAGCCTCGCGGCCATCTCCACGCGGCAGGCGGAAGCGGCGATCATTGACGAGAAACTGCACCGCTTCGGGCTCAGCGACGCGGACATTGACAAGCTCGAAGATGCGGGTTCGGGGTATCATCGCGAGGCTTCGCATTCGGTGATCCGCGCGCCCTTCGCCGGCGTGGTGATCCAGTACAACGCTTCGCCGGGCGAGGTGGTGGATTCAACGAGCGACCTGATGACGATCGCGGATCTCTCGACGGTGTGGATCCAGGCGGACGTCTACGAGAAGGACATCGCGCAGGTGCGGGTGGGCCAGCAGGCGCGGATCAGCGTGGATTCGTTCCCTGGGGAAACGTTCATGGGCAAGATCACCTACATCAGCGATTTTCTGGACCCCAAGACCCGCACTTCTCGCGCACGATGCGAGGCCGCAAACCCGGACGGTCGGCTGAAGCTCGACATGTTCGCCTCCATTCAACTGCCGACGCCAATGACGCGCTCCGCGGTGACGGTTCCCGCCGAGGCGATTCAGAACATCGGGAACGAACCGGTGGTTTTCGTGCCCGCGGGCGGGGACCTGTACCGCCGCGTGAAGGTGAGGCTGGGCCTGCAGGAGGGTGACTGGGTGGAAGTGCTTTCCGGGTTGAAAGAGGGGGAGACCGTGGTGGCGCACGGCAGCTTCTATCTGAAGGCGATCCTGCTGCGGGACCAGATCGGCGGCGAGGAATAGACGATGCGGAGGATCATTGAGTTCTCTCTGCGCAACCGCCTGCTGATCCTGATGTTGGCCGTGCTGGCAGCGGGCGCGGGGCTTTACAGCCTGCGGGATTTGCCGATCGACGCGGTGCCCGACATTACGCCGAACCAGGTGCTGCTGATCACGCGAGCGCCGGGGCTGGGCCCGCTCGAGGTGGAGCAGTTCATCACGTTTCCGGTGGAAGCTTCGATGAGCGGCCTGCCGGGGATCAAGGAGATCCGGTCCGTCTCCCGGTTCGGGCTGTCGGTGGTTTATGTCTTCTTCGATGAGGACCTCGATATTTACTTCGCCCGACGCCTGGTGATGGAGAGGCTCCCGCAGGCGGCGGAATCCATACCGCCGGGATTCGGAACGCCGGAGATGGGGCCGATTTCCACAGGGCTCGGCGAGATTTACCAGTTTGAAGTGAAGGGCGAGGGGCGCTCCGCGATGGAACTGCGCTCCATCCTTGATTGGGATATCGCCTTGAAGTTGCGAAGCGTGCCCGGCGTGGTGGAGGTAAATACTTACGGCGGCGAGGTGAAGACATACGAGGCGCAGCTTGATTCAGACAAACTCGTCGGATATGGATTGTCGCTGCAGGACGTCATGCAGGCAATTGAGAAGAACAACTTCTCAACGGGCGGAGCCTATATCGAGCACAACCAGGAGCAGCAGGTCATCCGGGGAGAAGGGCTTGTCACAAGCCTGGATGATATCGAGAACATCGTGATTTCGGCGAAGGGAGGAACGCCGGTTTACGTGAAGAATGTCGCGAAGGTGGCATTCGCGCCCATGGTGCGCCAGGGCGCGGTGACGCGGGACGGCAGAGGGGAGATCGTCACCGGCGTGGTGATGATGCTGATCGGAGGAAACTCCCGCACCGTCGCCGAGCAGGTGCGAGCAAAGCTCGATGAGATCAAGACCACGCTTCCGCCGGGCGTGACGCTGGACACGTATTACGACCGGACGGATCTGGTGCACAGAACCCTCGGGACGGTGGTCCGGAACTTGACGGAAGGGGGCGTGCTGGTGGTAGTGGTGCTCTTCCTGATGCTGGGGAACGCGCGGGCAGGGTTGATCGTTGCGTCGGCAATCCCGCTATCGATGCTGATCGCCTTCACCAGCATGTCGTACGCGGACATTTCGGGAAACCTGATGAGCCTGGGAGCAATCGACTTTGGGCTGATTGTGGATGGGGCCGTGATCATCGTTGAGAACGCGGTGCGCCGTTTGAGCGAGAAGGCGCGCGAGGTGAAGAGGACGCTAACGAGCGCCGAAAGCACCGAGGTGGTGTCCACGGCATCGGTGGAGGTGCTGCGAGCGGCGCTCTTCGGCGGATTGATTATTGTGGCGGCCTACCTGCCGATCCTGACGCTGGCCGGCGTGGAGGGCAAGATGTTCCGCCCGATGGCGCTGACAGTGATCTTCGCGCTGCTGGGGGCGCTGGTTCTCTCGATGACTGTGGTTCCGGTATTGGCCTCCTTCTTTCTGCGCAACGTTAGGGAGGAGCAGGAGACATGGTTGGTGAGGGCTGCCAAGCGCTTCTACCTGCCGGCGCTTCGCAGCGCGCTCAACCACCCCGGCCTGGTGGCGACGGCGGCGGCGATGGGCCTGGTTCTTGGCGGGTTGGCGGCCATCGGGATGGGGAGGGAGTTTATTCCGCGGCTTGACGAAGGAAGTCTGGCCATTCAGGCGTGGCGGCTGCCGAGCGTGGCATTGAGCGAATCCGTCGCAAGCACGACGCTGATTGAGAAGACACTGAAGAAGTTCCCGGAAGTGACCACCGTGGTTTCGAGAACGGGCCAGGCGGAGATCCCCACGGACCCGATGGGGGTGGAGATCAGCGACATCTACGTGATGCTTCGGCCGCATGAGGAGTGGGTCTCCGCGAAGACGCTCGAGGAACTGATCGGGAAGATGAATGAAGCGCTCGAAGCCTCTGTGCCCGGCAACCTGTTCAGCTATTCGCAACCGATCGAACTGAGGATGCAGGAGTTGATCGCAGGCGTGCGCAGCGATATAGCGATTCAACTCTATGGCGAGGATCTGGACCTGCTCAAGCAGAAATCCGATGAGATTGTCCGCGCCATTTCCAGGGTTGAGGGCGCGGCCGATACGAAGGCGGAGCAAGTGGCGGGGCTCCCCTATCTGCGGATCCGGATCGACCGGCCGGCGATCGCCCGCTACGGCGTGAACGCTTCGCAAGTGCTCGACGCCGTGGAGGCCATGGGCGGCAAGACGGTGGGACAGGTGATGGAAGGGCAGCGGCGCTTCGCGCTGCAGGTGCGCTTCCAGGAGAGCGACCGGGCAAACATCGAGCGAATCCGGAATATCAAGGTAGCGGATCCGCAGGGGCGGCTGCTGCCGTTGAGCCAGTTGGCGGAGATCTGGGTGGAGCAGGGCCCGGCGCAGATCAGCCGTGAGAACATCCACCGGATGATCTCCGTGGAAACGAATGTGCGTGGGCGGGATATTGCCGGCTTCGTGGCCGATGCGGAAAGGGCGATCGCGCGGGACGTCAAGCTCCCGCCGGGCTACTGGATAGTATGGGGAGGGCAGTTCCGGAACCTGGAGGAAGCTTCCGCGCGGCTTGAGGTTGCGGTTCCACTCGCCTTCTTCGTGATCTTCCTGCTTCTCTACATGACGTTCAGTTCGGCGCGACCGGCGCTGCTGATCTTTCTCAACGTGCCGGTGGCCGCGACCGGGGGAATTCTGGCATTGGCGCTGCGGGGAATGCCGTTCAGCATCTCGGCGGCGGTGGGCTTCATTGCACTGTTCGGTGTGGCGGTGCTCAATGGGCTGGTGCTCGTAACCTACATGCGCCAGCTACGGGAGGAGGGAATGGGTGCGGAGGAAGCCGCGTTTCACGCTGGTGAGGTGAGATTGCGGCCCGTGCTGATGACGGCAATGGTCGCGAGCTTTGGCTTTCTGCCGATGGCGCTGTCGACGGGCGCGGGGGCGGAAGTGCAGAAGCCGCTGGCCACCGTGGTGATCGGGGGGCTGGTGACCTCGACGCTTCTGACGCTGCTGGTGCTGCCGGCGATTTACCGGTGGTTCGACCGGGGAGAAGAGAGGATAGCGGGGTGAACCTCCGGATGGTGCCCACCGGCCGGCAGTCTCCACGGCAGGGAAACTCGCGCGGAGGCATCATCCACCCACGGCCTCGCTTGGAGGCGGCTTTGCAAGCGCTGGACGGATGCACAGCGCTCAGGCCTGCAGAATCTCCCGCACGAACTGCGCCGTTTGCCCGATTTGATCGTTGTAGCGCTGGTACATCCCGATGATCATCGCGTCGCCGGGCTTGATGCCGTCGAGGGCCGCGGCCATGCGCTCTTTCACCTGTTTCGGAGAGTTCACGGTTCTTCCCGCGGCCAGCACCTTGTAAACCAGGCACGGCTTCTTCGTTTGCCGCACGGTGGCCAGCATCTTCGGAACATCCGACGGCAGGTAGATTTCGCCGAGCGGGAGTTCTCCGAGCATTTTCTCGAAGACCGCCCGGGGGCGAATCAGGTAGTAGAGGGAGGCCATGTAATAATCCACGTCCCAACCCTTTTCTTCGGCGTACTCAATTTCCGCCGGATTATGACAGGAAAGACCGACCATCGCGCCCGTATCGCGGATGCGCTTCAGGTAGTCCTTCGACTTATCGAACTGTCCCGCATCCCACAGCCGGTTGGTGGCTCCGCCATGTTGCGCGATGCCCATGGGGCTGAGCTTTGCGGCGCGTGCCGCCATCTCCGGATGCTCGTTGAAATCCGGCCGCGAGAGCACGAGCAATTGCATCTTGCCGCCCTGCTCCTTGTATCTTGTCCAGTCGGTCTCCAGGCGCTCGCTCCAACTGGCCTGCCAGGTGTTCAAGCCAGCCCGCTCCAATTGCTTCAGGAACGCCAGCACGCGCTCCGTGGTGTGGTATTCCCCCATCGTGGCGGAGAAGACGTAGTTGAAATGCGAATAGCCGTAGATGGGATTCGCGCCGGCGATCAGCCGCGTGATGCTGTGCTTCCCGAAGCGGGCCAAGGGAAGCTGTGGACCCGCTTTGGCTTCCGGCATCAATCCGGGAGGGGGCGCTTGTTGAGCAGCGGCATGGTTGGCCGCGGCGAGGAAACCTGCAACGGTGCCGCCGCCCTTCAAGAGGTCTCTCCGGGCGAGCACGGTGTCGTCCGCGTGCTCGAGCTCCACCATTCCGTTGGTTCCGGGGGTGTACGGGAAGGCCGCGCTGTCATCGTGTTCCATGACCGGGAGTATATCGAATCGGCTGCCGGAAAACGCGCGCTGGATGCATCGCGGATTCTTCTTGCCGTTCCCGGATGAACGAGATGCGGCGGGATGGGAGCGGGAGCGTGTATACTCGCGAAGTGCCCGGTGGAGCGGGGCGTGACGGTGAGTGAAGGCGACGATGAGTTTGCCGCGATTATTCCTGTGTCTGTGCCTGTATTTGGGGCTGGCGATCGCGTTACAGTGGGCCGGCGGCGCGTTTGAGCGGCCGTGGACTACCGAGCCGGATGAGGCTTCGCATTTTCTGAATGGGTTGATGGCGCACGACTACCTCGTCTCTGGAATGGGCGAGCACCCGCTTCGCTACGCGGAGCGCTACTATGCGCACTATCCGCGGATCGCGCTGGGACACTTTCCGCCTTTGTTCGCGGCGTTCGAAGGAGCATGGTTTCTCGCGGCGCCGGTTTCCTACGCTTCGGCGCTGGTGCTTCTGGCCTTGCTCGCGAGCGGTGTCGCCACGGCGATTGCCTGGGTGTGCGCGCGCCGGCTGCCGTTCCCCATCGCCTTCGGGAGCGGCGTGGCGTGGCTCCTGCTGCCGGTTGTGCGCCGGGACACGGAAACCTTCATGGCGGAGATGCTGCTCACGCTGATGACCGTGTTCGCCGTGATTGCCTTTTCCCGGCGCAGTTTGCAATTCGGCTTCTGGAGCGGGTTGGCGTTGCTGACGAAGGGAAGCGCGCTCGCGTTGGCGCTGCTGCCGCCGGGCGCGATTCTTCTCTCGCGGCGATGGGGGGCGATGCGCGAACGGTGGCTATGGCTATCGGCGGCGATGGTGGTGGCGATGGCGGGCCCGTGGTATGCCCTGGCTCCGGATGCGCTGCACCAGAAGGTGAGAGTCTACGGCGGTTATGCGCCGAGACCGTTGCAGCGCCTGCTGACGCTGCCGGAATGGTTCTGGTGGTCGATGGGGCCGGTGGTGTGCGCGCTGGCGATTTTCGGCCTGGTGGCGTACTGGCGGAGGTTCCGGGAAGACGCGCTCTGGCTGGCATTTGCCGCGATGATTCCCGCGAGTCTCCTGCCGCGGATCGCCGTGGCGGTGTGGGAGACCCGCCATCTGGTGATGATGACGCCGGGGCTTGTTTGTTTCGCGGCGCTCGGTTTTCACGAACTGGCGCAGCGCGCACCCGTGGGGCGGGTGCGGCGCGGGGCGGTGCTCGGGATGGCAGTGGCGGTGGCCGTGTCACTCGCGTTCCTGCAACCGCCGCGAAAGACGCTCTCCGTCGCGGTGGAGATTGCGGAGGCGATTCCCGCGGGCGGGACCGTGCTGGTTTCCGGGACGACTCCGTTCGAAGGAGCGGTGATCTCGGAACTGGCGATCCGCGATACGCGGCGGCCCGGGCGGGTGGTGCTGCGCGGGAGCAAGTCCCTTGCGAGTTGGAACCCGCGCAGCCAATCGTTCATACCTCTCTTCAAAGGCGCGGCGGAGGCGGGCGAGATCCTCCGAAAACAGGGCGTGGAAGCCGTGGCGGTGGATGTTCGATCAGTCGATTTGCACAACCGGCAGCTTGACGAATATCTGCGCGGAGTGGCGTGGGAATGGCGGCGGGCGGGGATATTCGGAGGACGCACGGCGCTCTATCTGCGCATTCGCTGAATCGATGGCGCGGGTATGACTCGGGCCACCGCCTGGCGGGTTCAGATTGGTTCGCGATAGCCGTAAAATTCGTGATCTTCGTTGTAGCCGCCGCAGCCGCTACCGAGACGACGGAAATCCTCGACGAACTCAATCGATTCGATCCACTTCACCATTTTGAAACCGAGTTCGTTCTCCACCCGCAGGCGGAGAGGGGCGCCGTGGAGCACGCTGAGAGGGCTGCCGTTCATCTCATAGGCGAGGATGGTGAGGCTGTGCCGCATGTTTTCGAGCCGGTGGACGTCGTAATAGCGGCCGCCTTCGGAGCCATCCGAGAAGGAATAGAAGACAACGAACCGGGCCTGGGGCAGGGGCTTCACGATGTCGAGAATATGGCGCATCGGGATGCCGCCCCATTTCGCGATGCCGGACCAACCCTGGATGCAGAAGTGCTCCGTGATCTGCTCCTGCTTGGGAAGCGCCTTTAGTTCCGCGTAGGTAAAGGCGCGCGGGGATTCAACGAGGCCGCGGACGGGGAGGACGTAACCGGCGAATCCGTCATTCGACAGGGTGTCGTAGATCGCGGATTTCGGCATGACGCCATTCGGCCAGAAGAAGCTCGCGATGTCTTCCTCAGAGAACTGATTGGTAGGATTCCAAAGTTCCCCGAGACCCTTGAGCCAGCCGCCGATCTCCTCTCCCGAGCGCTGGATGGAGCGTGCGTGCTTGAGCGTAAACGGGGAGGCGAGCATCCAGGCAACGGCCAGCAGGAGCATCGCGGCACAGAACACGAGGAAGCCCGCGGGGCCGGTGGTGTTCGCGCCCCAGAACATGTGGTTCAGGTTCCCGAAGAGGCCGGTAATAAAAACCATCGTGATGTGGGTAGCGATGAAGAACAGAAACCAGCACAGGACGAGGAAATGAAGGGTACGGCCCACCTGCCGATGGAAGAGCCTTCCCGCGAGGCCCAGCTTGTTCGAAATAGCGGGCGATTGGAGAAGCCCGGAGACCAATGCCAGAGCGGGCGCGAGGAACACGGTGACGAAGTAGGCGAGTTGCTGGAGACCGTTGAAATGCGTCCATCCGTGATTGGCGGGAAAGTTCAGAGATGCATACTGGATAGCTGCGGAGAGGGCTTGCGGGAAGACGTCCCAGGAGAGGGGAACCAGCCGCTTCCACTGGCCTGTGCGGAAGAGCAGCACGTAGAAGACGAGCCCGTTCGCGAGCCAGAGCAGATCAAAAACGAAGTGCCATTTACGGGCCAGGCCGATAGTGTGGCGGATGCCGGGGATGCCCAGCCAGCCGGGGAGGGAGACGGAATCGTCCTTGGAGGTCCAGATGCGGTTCCTCGGAACTTCGCGCTGGAAGCGGAACCATTCCGTACCGGGAACGCAACTTCGATTCCAGTAGATGCGGGGGTGATCCGCGAGGATCTGAATGCCGGAACGGATGATGAAGAAGATCAGGAAGAGGTTGAAGAAATGGAGCAACCGCAGCCAGAGGGGGAAGCCGGAATCGACGCCCGTATCGACATCGCCGGGATATGCCTGGAGGAACGCCTGCACCGATGGAAGCGCGCGGAGTTCCTGGGCGGCGGCGATGGCGATGAGCAATAGGACGGCGGCGATGGGGATTGCCCAGAGGATGTTGACCCAAGTGGAGAAGATGCGGACACGGGGGATGATGCCGGTTCGGGGCGGAAGCCAGCGCGTGGAATCCACGAAATCCACTCCGGTGGTCAACTCCTCGCGGACCGGGCGGGAGCGCATCCGCGATTGCGCTTCGGTATCGTCGGGCTGGTCAACGGGCGACGGGTAGAGTTGGTTGGGATCCACACGCATTCGATTTCTGTGAGCGGCTGCGCCCGGCTGGGGCGCATGCCGTTAACTCTCGGAGGAGCGCGGTGGCAGGAGTGTTTCCGGGGCGGCGGGAGGCAGCGGCCGTTTGGCGGGGAGAAGGGGGCCGCGAGGAGATCGCGGCCCCGGTGGCGGTAACTCTGGATACGGGCATCAGGCGAGGAACTTCTTCCACTCCACCTTGCGCATATCTCCCGTCTTGAGGAACTGCACGTGGAAGGCGTAGGCGGCGGCCATCGTCGAGGGCGTGTGCCCGCCTTTGATGAGCTGGAGATATTGTTTCAGCTCTTCGCGATACTCCGGATGCGCACAGTTGTTCACGATGAGATCGGCGCGTTCGGCGGGGGTGCGGCCGCGAAGATCGGCCACGCCCCACTCCGTGGCGACGACCTGGACGGAGTGCTCACTGTGATCGGCGTGGCTCACCTGCGGGACGATGGTGCTGATCTTGCCGCCCTTCGCGGTGGAGGGGCAGGTGAAGATGGAGATGTAGGCAGCACGCGTGAAGTCCCCCGACCCGCCAATGCCGTTCATCATCTTCGACCCCATCACGTGGGTGCTATTCACGTTACCGAAGATGTCGACCTCGATGGCGGAGTTCATGGAGATGGTGCCGAGGCGGCGGATGGCTTCCGGGTTATTCGAGATCTCCTGCGGACGAAGAACGATGCGCTCCTTGTACCAATCGAGATTCTCGTAGATTTCCTTGAGCAACGACGAACTTACTGAGAGGGAGCAGGTGCTGGCGAACTTCACGTTTCCTGCGCGCATCAATTCGATGACGCTATCCTGCAACACTTCCGTATACATTTCGAAGGGCGGGATTTCCGGGTGGGTTCCGACGGCGCCGAGGATGCCGTTCGCCGTTTCGCCGACGCCGGATTGGATTGGCAGGAAGCCGGGAGGGATGCGGCCCACCTTGATTTCGTCGGCAAGAAACTCCGCCACATTCTGGCCGATCTTACGGTGAAGTTCGCCAGCGGGAGCGAGCGGACGCGCGTCGTCCTCGATGTTCGTTTCGACGATGCCCACGATCTTCCTGGGGTCCACCTGAATGACGGGCGAGCCGATGCGGTCCGAAGCCTTGTAAATGGGCAATTCGCGCCGGTGCGGCGGGCTCTTCGGTTCGAAAATGTCGTGCATGCCGCGGAGTGCGACGGGATGGAAGCGATTGAGTTCAATCAGAATCTTGTCCGCCTTGGCGCAGAAGGTGGGCGCCGCGCCCACGGCCGAGGTGAGCACGATTTGGCCATCGGCCGTGACATCGGCGGCTTCAATGATGGCGAAATCGATATTGCCCAGGAATCCGTAGCGCACAAACTGCGGGAGCAGGGAGAGGTGCATATCGACGAAGCGGCAGGTGCCGTCGTTGATGCGCCGGCGTAGTTCGTCGTTCGTCTGATAGGGGGTGCGGAAGCTGATGGCGTCGGCCTTGGCGAGAGCGCCGTCGAGCCAGGCGCCGGTGGATGCGCCCGTGAGCAGACCCACCTGAAACGGGCGGTCATGAAGATGGTCAATCACCGCGCGCTCGGCGAGCGCCATCGGTATCGCTTTCGGAGAGCCGGAGGGAGTGAAGCCACTGCATCCCAGGTTGTCTCCATTCTTGATGAGAGCGGCCGCTTCGTTTGCGGTCATGCGTGCGTATTGGTCACCCATTGCGTCCTCGATATTGGAATAAAAAGATTACGGCGCGTGACCCTCGCCCGTGCCGGGTTGCGGCGTGGAGCGGGGGAGCTTGCCGAGGAATAAATCAACGAGCCTGCTGGCGGCTTTCGATGGGGAGATCTTCCCTTCCAGAACTTCTTCGAGCAACGCGAGACGCCGCGCGGCGACGCCGCTATCGCGCTCGTATGCTTCCGCGATGCCGGTCTCGACGGCGGCTTCGAGCCAATCGATGAGCTGCGCGCGGCGACGTTCGGCGAAGTAGCCGTTGCGGGAGGTGAGGCGGTGGTACTCGACGACGCCGTCCCAAATTTCGGCGATGCCCGTGTTCTCCTGCGCGGAACAAGTGAGCACGCGCGGCTGCCAACCGGAGGCGCTGGGCGGGAAAAGGCGAAGCGCCGCCCGGTATTCCGCCTGCGCGGCGCGGGCGCGATCCAGATTGTTTCCGTCTGCTTTATTGATGGCCATCATGTCGGCCATCTCGATGATGCCGCGCTTTATGCCCTGCAGTTCGTCGCCCGCTCCGGCCAGCATCAACAGCAGGAAGAAGTCGACCATCGAAGCGACGGCAATTTCCGATTGGCCGACGCCCACGGTTTCAATCAGCACGTTACGGAAGCCGGCCGCTTCACAGAGGATCACGGTCTCCCGGGTGCGGCGCGTGACGCCCCCGAGGCTGCCGCTTGACGGAGAGGGCCGGATGAAGGCGCGGTCATTCGCGGAGAGGCGCTCCATGCGGGTTTTGTCGCCCAGGATGCTGCCGCCCGTGATCCGGCTGCTGGGGTCCACCGCGAGCACGGCCACGCGTTGCGCGCGATCCTCAATGAGGTGCATGCCGAGCGCTTCAATGAAGGTGCTCTTGCCCACGCCGGGGACGCCGGTGATGCCGATGCGCAGGGAATCTCCGCTGTGGGGGAGGCAGCCTTCAAGGATACGTTGAGCGATCTCCTGGTGCAGGGGCAAGCCGCTTTCGATGAGCGTGATCGCGCGGCTCAACATGATGCGATCGCCCGCGAGGATGCGCTCGACGAACACCTCGGGAGCGGGATCCCGCCGCCGCATTTCGCGGAAGCGCCGAGCCTGCGAGGGCGAGACGGAGGGGGGCGCTTCGATGCCCGGCTGCACGGAGAGCGCGCTGTGTTCCGGATCCAAGATGCTGCTTCCCCCTTTCTTTTCGATCCCCCGCCTGCGGGGCTTTCCTCATTGCTCAAGCGAGTGAGGCCGCGCCGCCCGTTAGCCCGCCACTTCCGATAGCGGAGGCTGACGGCTGGCGAGCAGAATCTCTAGGATCTGCCGCGCGGCCAAGGAAATGACCGTGCCCGGCCCGAAGATGGCTACCGCCCCGGCCTGATAGAGAAAATCGTAATCCTGGTGAGGGATGACGCCGCCGACCACCACCATGATGTCATCCCGGCCCAACTTTGCGAGTTCGCCGATCACTTCCGGCACGAGCGTCTTGTGGCCTGCTGCAAGCGTGGAAACACCGAGCACGTGGATGTCGTTCTCGACAGCGTGCCGGGCCACCTCGGCGGGCGTCTGGAAGAGGGCGCCGATATCGACATCGAAGCCGAGATCGGCGAAGGCGGTGGAGATCACTTTCGCGCCGCGATCATGGCCATCCTGCCCCATCTTGGCCACCATGATGCGGGGCCTGCGGCCTTCTACGGCGGCGAATTCGGAGGCGAGCGCGCGCGCTTTCGCGAACGCGGCGTCATGCTGGGATTCCGCGGCATACACACCGGCAATCGATCGAACCACGGCTTTGTACCTCCCAAAGACGGTTTCCATGGCATCGGAAATCTCCCCGAGGGTGGCCCGCTTGCGCGCGGCGTCCACGGAGAGGGCCAACAGATTGCCTTCGCCCGACCGGGCGCAAGCGGTGATGGCTTCGAGCGCCGCTTTGACGGCGGAGGTATCGCGCCCTGCCTTCAGTTGATTGAGGCGGTCGATCTGGGATAAGCGTACCGCGGTGTTATCGACCTCAAGCACGTCGAGAGGCGCTTCCTTCGCGAGGCGGTAACGGTTCACGCCCACGATGACGTCCGTGCCGGCGTCGATGCGGGCCTGCTTGCGCGCGGCGGCTTCCTCAATGCGCATCTTGGGCAGGCCGGTTTCGATGGCCTTCGCCATTCCCCCCAACTCTTCCACTTCCTGAATCAACTTCCACGCACGCGTGGCGAGTTCATGGGTGAGGCTTTCCACATAGTAGGAGCCGCCCCAGGGATCAACGACGTGGGTGATGCCGGTTTCCTCCTGCAAGTAAAGCTGCGTGTTACGAGCAATGCGGGCGGAGAAATCGGTGGGCAGGGCAATCGCTTCGTCGAGCGCGTTCGTGTGGAGCGACTGGGTGTGGCCGAGCGCCGCCGCCATCGCTTCAATGCAGGTGCGGGCAACATTGTTGAAGGGATCCTGTTCCGTGAGGCTCCAGCCGCTGGTCTGCGAGTGGGTGCGCAAGGCCATGGATTTCTCGTTCTTCGGCGAGAAACTTTTCACGATCTTCGACCACAACAGGCGCCCGGCGCGCAGCTTGGCAATCTCCATGAAGTGGTTCATGCCGATATCCCAGAAGAAGGAAATCCGGGGAGCGAACTCATCGACGGCGAGGCCCGCCGCGACGCCCGTCCGGAGGTATTCGAGGCCGTCGGCAAGGGTGTAGGCGAGCTCGAGATCCGCCGTCGCGCCCGCTTCCTGGATGTGATAGCCACTGATGGAAATGGAGTTGAAGCGCGGCATATTCTGCGCCGTGTAGCGGAAGATGTCGGCGATGATCCTCATGGAAGGCGCGGGCGGATAGATGTAGGTGTTCCGCACCATGAATTCCTTGAGGATGTCGTTCTGGATGGTGCCGGAAAGCTTGTTGAGCGGGACGCCCTGCTCTTCGGCGGCGACAATGTAGAAGGCCATCACGGGGATGACGGCGCCGTTCATCGTCATGGAGACCGACATTTCGCCGAGCGGGATCTGGTCGAAGAGCACCTTCATGTCTTCCACCGAATCGATGGCGACGCCGGCCTTACCGACATCGCCGGTGACGCGCGGGTGGTCTGAGTCGTAACCCCGGTGGGTGGCGAGATCGAAGGCGACAGAGAGGCCCTTCTGCCCCGCGGCCAGATTGCGGCGGTAGAACGCATTCGATTCCTCCGCGGTGGAGAAACCGGCATACTGGCGAACCGTCCACGGGCGCATGGCATACATCGTGGAATACGGGCCGCGCAGGTAGGGGGGCAGCCCGGCGGCATAGGAGAGGTGCTCCATGCCTTCGATATCCTCGCGAGTGTAGTACGGCTTTACCGGAATCTGTTCCGGCGTCTCCCAAACGCGGCCGGCTTGCGGCGCGGAGGGGGTGGCGGAGGCCGGTAGCGGGTGGTAGTCGATCTTCGTGAAATCGGGTCTCATGTCCATTCTCCGTTTGGGCGATTCAAGCTTTCTGTTCGCTCAGGTTCGCGTTCTCTCCCATGCCGAGTTGCGCCTGCCAGTGAGCGAGCGCGTCCTGGGCCACGGTGCGTACGTGGACAAAGTCATCCACGCCGAGTTGCTTGAGCGCTTCGATGGATTCCTTGGGGAAGCCGGCGACGACGATCTTCGCGTGTGGGATGGCCGCCCGCAGCAGGGGGCAAGCCTCTCGCGCCAACTCGACATACTCTTCGTCGGAACTGCAGAGGACGACGATGGCGCTCTTGGCGGCCACCGCCGCGGCAACGGCTTCTTCCACGGAAGCGAATCCCAGATTATCGCCGATCCCGAAGCCCGCGCAGCCGAAGAAGTTTGCGACAAACGCGGCCCGGGCCTGCCGCATCGCCACGTTGCCCATCTTGAAGAGAAAGACCGTGGGGGTTGTGCCAGAATCCCGCTCAAAGGTTTCCGTGAGCAAGCGGAGCCGCTCATAGGGTTCGGCCGCTCTTGCGATCGCGATGGGCTGAGCGATCAGGCGGTCGCGTTCGGAGAGCGCTTCGAGCGCATCGTTCAAAACGCTGCCAGCGGCGAAGGCGGAGGAGAGGGAGGCCAGGATCGAATCCTGCGCGAGTTCGAAGGGTTTCTCATGAGGCAGATATTCGCTAATGAGCGCATCCACGTCGACTTTTTGTAGAGCCTTCTCCGTGAGGTTCGGATACTGGTTCACGCCGAGCAGCACTTGCTTGCGGCTAGCCACCGCTTGCTTTCTCGATTCCGCCACGCGGCCCAGTTCGCCCTTGAGGAAACCGTTGGCCGCGGCCGAAAGAAACCCGCCCATACCCTCGATGCGCTGAAAGAGCGCCCAAGCCGCGGCAGAG
The DNA here is from genome assembly GCA_020847315.1 of Bryobacterales bacterium. Taxonomy (GTDB): domain Bacteria; phylum Acidobacteriota; class Terriglobia; order Bryobacterales; family Bryobacteraceae; genus JACTMJ01. Next base: position 25,937 of record JADLCF010000220.1, read on the forward strand.
AGGGAATCGGTGAGCGTCTCAAAGAGGTACGAGCCCGCCGCGGGATCCGCCACCTTGTCGAGGTAGGCTTCGTGCTTCAGCACGAGTTGGATGTTGCGGGAGAGGCGCAGGCTTTGGTCGTCCGGCGCTCGGAAGGTGGCGTCAAAGGGGGAGACGAGGATGGAATCCGCGCCTCCGATGGCCGCCGCCATGGCCTCTGTGGTGGCCCGCAGGAGATTCGTGTGGGGGTCGTAGAGGGACTTGTTGAAATCGGCGGTGCGGGCCAGAATGGAGACGGCCGGAACCGTTTCGCCTTCGCTCAGGTATGCACCCACGACGCGGCTGATCAGCAACCTCGCCGCGCGCAGTTTCGCGATCTCCATGAAGTAGGTGGAGCCGACGGCGAAGCCGATCTGCATGTGGGGCAGAACCGCGGTGGGGGCCTGACCATGGTCTGCCAGACCGCTGAGGTACTCGGCGACCGCGGAGAGCGTGAACGCAATCTCCTGCACCGCGCTGCCGCCGGCTTCAAGCAATGGCGCGGCCTGGATGGAGAACGCGCGGAATCCGGGCATGGTGGATTGCACCGTGCCGAGCACATTCGCCAGCTCAAAGAAAAGCTGCTCGCGTGAGCCGGCAATCTCGCCCTGGGTGGCGAGAACGCTCAGCGGATCGTAATCCACCGAGCCTTGAATATCGCCCGGGTCGGCTTTGCCTGCCTCAAGCGCGGCAAGAAAGTTCGCGAGAACCGGGAGGGCGTTGGCTCCAGCGCGGAAATGAAACCCCGCGTTGTAGAGCGGCAGGTCGCGGATGAGGGTCCGCATGTGTTCCAGGGTTTGCAGGTTCACGCCGCGCACGCCCGCCGGGGCCGCTTCCGTGCGGAAACACACGCCGCCGGCCCCGCCGTCGAGGGCTTGTCGCGCCGCGCGGTTCGCTTCCGCCGCGCCGGGGTTCAGGATCTCCTGCAAGATCGTCCAGGAGTTGCCGCTCGCCGAATGCCCGCGATGCCACGGCGCTTGGCCCGGGGCCGATTCGAGATAGGCGAGATCTTCGAGGGCGCTCTCGCGGTAGTACGGCTGCACGGCGAGGTCTTCATAGGTCCGCCAGAGCAGCTTCCGGTCAAAATCGGCGCCTTTCAGATCCGCTTCGACGGCGGCCCGCCAAGCCTCGCTGGAAACGGGGGGGAACTCTTCGCGCAAGTTCAGGCCTGTGCTCGTTCGATCGCTCATCGTGTACGCTCGCTTTCCTTGGCTTCCAATTCGTGGGCGGTGGCGTTTAGCTTGCCGCGTCCGCGGGATCTTCCACGCATTCAAATAAAACGCCGAAGGGGTTTTCGTCGCGCGATTTTGGATGCAGGAAGAAGACGGTGGTCCCTCGGGAGCCCGGCCGCGGCGCGGCGTCGATGATGCGGAAGCCGTTCCCCTTCAGATAATCGAATGCCGATTGCGCGCTTCTCACCCGGAAGGCGACGTGCGCCATGCCGCCGCGGCCGCCGGCCTTGTCGATCGCTTTCTGGACGGGGGAATCCTCCGTCAGGGGTTCAAGGAGCTGAATCAGGTTCCGGCTATCGCCAATCTGCAGCAGGGACTCGCGAACCTGATCTCCCCCATAAACCTCTTCGCGGTGCAGTTCCCGGAAGCCGAGCATCTTGTAGGCGTTCACCTGTGCATCGAGCTGTCCGCGCGGCACAGAGATCGCCACGTGATCCACGAACAAGAATCCCGGCACTTCGAGCAGTGCCTGATCGAAAGAAGTATCGCTATGAGACATCATTTCACTCCAAGAATAATGTGTTGCCGCTTCCGAATCTTCCGCTGCGCCGCAAGCGACGGCCCGCGCCCTAGAGCGGGATAAGCCCGTGTTTCTTGGGCGGGCGCAATTCGCGCTTGGTGTGCAACGCTTCGAGGCTCATCGCCAGGTAGCGGCGTGTTTCGGCGGGCTCAATCACGTCGTCCACCAGGCGGCGGCCCGCGGCCACATAGGGGTTCGCGAAGGTGTTGCGGTATTCCTCGATCAACTCCTTGCGCTTGGCCGCCTTATCCGGAGCGGCGTCGATCTCCTTGCGGAACACCACGTCAGCCGCGCCTTCCGCGCCCATGACGGCGATCTCCGCCGTGGGCCAGGCGAAGGAACGATCGGCCCCGAGATCCTTGCCACACATCGCCAGATACGCACCGCCGTATGCTTTGCGCAGAATGATCGTAATCTTGGGCACCGTGGCCGCGGAATAGGCGAACAGCATCTTGGCGCCGTGGCGGATGATGCCGCCGTATTCCTGCGCCACGCCGGGCAGAAAGCCGGGCACGTCCACAAAGGTCACGAGCGGGATATTGAACGCATTGCAAAAGCGAATGAAGCGGGCGGACTTGTCGGAGGCATTGATATCGAGGGAACCGGCGAGCACCGCGGGTTGGTTGCCGATCACGCCGATCGAGCGCCCAAGCACCCGCGCGAAGCCGACCACGATGTTCTTCGCGTATTCGGATTGCACTTCGAGGAAGTCCTGATCGTCCACGACGCGGAGAATGATCTCACGCATGTCGTAGGGAACCTTGGCTTCCTCGGGGATGATCGTGTTCAGGGATTCGTCCGCGCTCACCTCGCCCGAATGCTGCAGCCGGGGCGGGTCTTCCATGTTGTTCGAGGGGAGGAAGCTGAGCAACTTCCGGCAGATTTGCGTGGCATCGACATCGTCCTCCGCGATGAAATGCACCACGCCCGATTGCGCCATCTGCGCGCCGGGGCCGCCCAGTTGCTCCGCTGTCACGACTTCGCCGGTGACTTGCTTCACCACCGATGGGCCGGTGATGAACATGTTGGCGTACTTGGCCTGAATGATGAAATCGGTGAGCGCGGGGCTGTAGGCGGCCCCGCCGGCGCACGGTCCGCAAATGAGCGAGACTTGCGGGACCACGCCCGAGAGCCGCACATTGTTGTAGAAGACGCGGCCGTAGCCGGAGAGACTGTCAATGCCCTCCTGGATGCGCGCCCCACCGGAATCGTTGATGAACACGAACGGCGTGCCGGTGTGCATGGAGGATTCCATCATCTGCACGATCTTGTCCGAATGGACTTCGCCCGCCGAGCCGCCGCTTACGGTGAAATCCTGGCTCGCGAGGTGAATTAACCGCCCGTCCACGGAGGCGGAGCCGGTGACCACGCCATCAGCGGGAAGTTCCTTGCCCGCCATTCCAAAGAACGCCGCGCGATGCTGCGCGAAGAGACCGGTCTCCTGAAAGGTGTCGGGATCCACGAGAAGGTCCACTCGCTCACGGGCGCTCAACTTGCCCACCTCGTGCTGCTTCTCAATGCGAGCTTTCCCCCCGCCCAGCCGGAGTTGTTCCCGCTTCGCTAGCAATTCCGCGATCTTATCTTGCATCGGCATCGTCGTTCGCTCCCCTTGGGCGCTGAAATCGGACCTCACGTTCCAGTTTCCGATCTTTTTGTCCTGTTTTCAATCAATACTTCTTAATAAAGTAAGGTCGATCTTGCAACATGCAGAAACGAAAGGAGATTTTTGCGTGATTTTCAGGGAGCCGCCGTGGGGCGCAGCGGATGGGAGACGCGGGAGCGGGATGGAATTTTCGCGGCGGCCGCGTCGAATTGACCTTCCTCGCCCGCATTCGCTATGGTGAAAGAGAACGCTGGTAGAGGCGCGGCAGTCATGAGTACGCCGGCGCGGGCCGAACGGAGTTCGGCAGCCATCCTCCATGGTGCGCGGCGAAAAGGGACTGGAGCACCCGAAAGGGGCCGGGGCGAGTGCTCCCCGCCGAAGCGGTTCGATCCCGGAGGGGAGCGAACTGTTGGTGCGCCGGGCTAAATCCCGGGCACTGTCACCTTGTCGAGGAACCGAAAGGACTCGGGGTGGAGCGCTATCGGGCAGTGTCGTGACCGGGGTAGCAGAACCCCAGCCTCCGCGCCCTCCCGTAAGCCCTTCGCCTCCCGCTCGAAGGCCATGCATCTATTCGAACTAACACGCCGTCTTGTGGATATCGAATCCATTACTCCCAATGAACGGGAGGTCGGCCATTTTCTGCTCGGCTATCTCGAGGAGTTTGCGCAGAGGACGGGAGGCCGCGTCGAACGGATGGATGTGAGCGCGGAACCGGAGCGCTTCAACCTTTTCGTGACCTGGGGGGAGCCCACGGTTACGCTTTCCACCCATCTCGATACCGTTCCGCCGTTTATCCCTTCGAGCGAGGATGAGCAGTATATTTACGGGCGTGGCGCGTGCGACGTGAAGGGGCTGATCGCGGCGATGATTTCCGCGGCGGATCTTTTGCTCAAGGACAACGTGCGGAATTTCGCGCTGTTGTTCGTGGTGGGCGAAGAGCGCAATAGCGCGGGCGCGCTGCACGCGGCGGAGAACCCGCGCGGCAGCCTGTTCCTGATCAACGGTGAGCCGACCGAGAATAAGCTGGCGCTGGGCTCGAAGGGCGCGTACCGTTTTGTGCTGCGGGCCAAGGGACGGATGGCGCACTCCGCGTATCCGGAGTATGGCGAGTCCGCCATCATCAAGCTTCTGAATGCCTTGCAGCGGTTGCGCGGGATGGAGTATCCCGTGGACCCGGTGCTGGGCACTTCGACAACCAATATCGGGGTGATTCGTGGCGGCCGCGCGCCGAATGTGATTCCGGACGAAGCCGAGGCGGAGATCTTTGTAAGGCTGGTGGACGACGGCGCTGCCACGCGGCGCGCGATTCAGGAAGCGATGCGCTACCAGGTGGAGATCGAAGAGGTGCTCTGCATTCCCGCGGTGCATCTCGAAAAGCTTCCCGGCTTCAAGACCACCGTAGTTTCCTACACCACCGACATCCCGGCCTTCGGCGGGGCGTGGGGAAAGCCGTATCTGATCGGCCCGGGCTCGATTCTGGTGGCGCACACCGAGGACGAGCGCATCCCGAAGAAGGAACTTCTGGAGGCCCCGGAGATCTACGCAAAAATTGTGCGCCAGTTGCTGACGACCGGAGAGAGCGGCGCCTGAGAAAGACCCTTTCTTGACGCGCCTTCGCGCCGCCGGGCGAACGCTCTACCGCGACGAACCGGCGAGTTCAACCCAATGGAAAGAAATCATGGAAAAGCGAATTGATGTGGGAGTGCTGGGGGCCACGGGGATGGTGGGCCAGCAGTTTATCCGTCTCCTCGAGAATCATCCCTGGTTCCGGCTGACGTGGCTTGGCGCGAGCGACCGCTCTGCCGGCAAGCGGTACAAAGAGGCGACGAACTGGCGGCTCGATGGAGAGATGCCGGCGGGCGTGGCGGATCTGGTGGTCCGCGAATGCAAGCCGGATGCGGAAACGCCTCCGATTGTGTTTTCCGCCACGGACGCCTCCGTGGCCACGGAGATCGAGCAGGCGTTCGCCAACGCGGGCCACTGGGTGATTTCGAATTCGCGTAACCACCGGATGGATTTGGATGTGCCGCTGCTGGTGGCGGAGATCAACGCGGAGCACTTGCGCGTGCTGCCTACGCAGCAACGGTTGCGCGGGTGGACGGGCGGGATCGTCACGAACCCGAACTGTTCGACGATCGGACTGGTGATGGGGCTCGCGCCGCTGCGCCAGTTCGGCATCCGCAAGGTGGTGGTGGCCACGATGCAGGCGGTCTCCGGCGCGGGTTACCCTGGGGTTCCCTCGATGGATATTCTCGGCAATGTGGTTCCCTACATCGGCGGCGAGGAAGAGAAGATGCAGACGGAGACGCAGAAGATCCTCGGCAACTTCGACGCGGATCGGATCGCGCCGATGGCCGCGAACGTGAGTGCGCATTGCAATCGCGTGCCGGCGATCGATGGCCATACGGTGGTAGCAAGCGTGGAACTCGAAACGAAGCCGGGCGTGGAGGGCCTGAAGAAAGCGATGGCGGAATTCTCCGGCAGGCCGCAGGAATTGAAACTGCCGTTCGCGCCGAAGCAGCCGCTGGTGGTGACTGACGCTCCGGACCGTCCGCAGACACGCCGCGACGCGCTGGCGGGCAATGGCATGACGGTGACGGTGGGGCGCGTGCGCGAGTGTACGGTGTTCGATTACAAGTTCACGGCGCTGGTTCACAACACCATCCGCGGCGCGGCGGGCGCGGCGATTCTTAATGCGGAATTGTTGCTTGAAGAGGGGTACGTGCAGAGATGATCGTGATGAAGTTCGGCGGGAGTTCGCTCGAATCTCCCGATGCGATTCGCCGTGTGTGCGGTATCGTGGCGAGCCGCCAGGAGGAGCACCCGGTGCTGGTGGTTTCCGCGCACGGCTCCACCACGAACCGGCTGCTGCACGCGGCTCAACTGGCTCGAAGCGGCAAGCGCGCGGAGATGGAGGCCGCGGTGGGCGAACTCCGCGCCTATCACAGGGGCCTTGCCGATGGCGTGCTGAGCGCCGAGCGGCACGAACGCGCTCTGGCCGAGGTGGAGGAACACATCGCGGAACTGCTCGAAGTGCTTCGTGGCGTGAGCGTGCTGGGCGAACTGACGACACGCACCGCCGATACCGTCGCCAGTTATGGAGAACGGATTTCGAGCCGGATGATGGCGTTGGCGATGGAAGAGACGGGCGTGCCCGCGCGGGCTGTGGATTCGCGCGCGGTGCTGGTGACCGATGAGCGCCACACGCAGGCGCAGCCGCTGCTGCCGGCCACTTACAAGCGCCTCGCGAAGGTGAAGGCGATCGTGCTCGAAGATATCGTGCCCGTGCTCGGCGGCTTCATCGGCGCAACGGAAGACGGGGTCACGACGACTTTGGGCCGGGGCGGATCGGATTACTCCGCTTCGATCTTCGGCGCCGGGCTGGACGCGGACGAGATCCAGATCTGGACGGATGTGGATGGGGTGCTCACCACCGATCCACGGGTGCTGGACCGGGTGCGGCTCATCCGGACGATCAGCTATGCGGAGGCGGCGGAACTGGCCTACTTCGGGGCGAAGGTGCTGCACCCGGCGACGCTGCTGCCCGCGATTCAAAAGTCGATTCCGGTGCGGGTGCTGAACTCGCGGAATCCGGGCGAGGCGGGGACGCGGATCGTTAAGGAAGCCGCGCCCTGCAGGAATCCAGTGAAGGCGATCGCGTGCAAGCGCGGCATTACGGTGATGAATATCCATTCTTCGCGCATGCTGATGGCCTATGGATTTCTGCGCCGTATTTTCGAAGTCTTCGACCGGCATGAAACGCCGGTGGATGTGGTGTGCACGTCGGAGGTGAGCGTTTCTCTCACCATCGACAACACGCATCGCTTCCCGCAAATTCTTGAGGAGCTGGAGCGGTTCTCCACCGTTTCCTCCGAGGGTGCGCAGGCGATTGTGGCGATTGTGGGAGATAACCTCCGCTACACGCCGGGCATCGCGGCGCGAGCGCTCTCCGCCTTGCGGGATGTGAATGTGCGCATGATTTCGCAGGGGGCCTCCTTGCTCAACCTGAGCGTGGTGGTGCCGGAACCGGACCTCGAACGCACGATTCGGGAACTGCACGACGAGTTCTTCCGCGACCTCGATCCAGAGGTGTTCGCATGATGCGCCTTGCCTTGGTGGGCTATGGCAAGATGGGCCGCGTGATTGAGTCCCTCGCGGGGGAATACGACGCCGAAGTGGCGCTTCGCCTCGATGAATTCAACAACGTGGATGGCGTGGCGATGACGCCGGAAGCATTCGCGAAAGTGGATGCGGCCATTGAGTTCACGGCGCCGGGCGCGGTGCTGGGCAATCTGCGGCGGCTGGCTGAGTTGGGCGTACCCACGGTGTGCGGCACCACCGGCTGGTATGACGAACTCTCCTCGGTTACGGAGCGTTTTCAATCGAGCGGCGGACGTTTTGTGTATGCGCCGAATTTTTCGATCGGCGTGAATTTGTTCGAACGGCTGGTGGCGGACGCGGCGGCTCTGTTCGCGGAACGGGAAGAGTACGGCGCATGGGCTTGGGAGATGCATCACGACCAGAAGAAAGATGCGCCATCGGGCACGTTGAAATCTCTGGTGGAGGCGATGCGCGAGGCCGGCTACCAACTGCCGGTGGATGTGAGCTCCTCACGAGCGGGCAAAGTGCCGGGGACGCACGTGATCGGCTTCGATTCCGCGGCGGATACCATTGAGCTGCGGCATGTGGCTCGCAATCGAGAGGGCTTCGCGCGCGGTGCGTTGCATGCGGCGCGCTGGCTGATGAGCCATGAGGGCGTGCATCCGTTTTCTGAGGTGTTGTTCGGGAACGCGGGCGCGAATAGTGGAGGAGGGGGAAGCGCGGCATGAGAACAGCAATTCAAGGATGTGGGACGGCTCTGGTGACCCCGTTCCGGGAAGACGCTTCCGTGGACTTCGATGCGTTTGAGGCGCTGGTGGCGCGTCAGGTGGAGCAAGGGATTCATTTCCTGGTTCCCTGCGGCACTACGGGTGAGAGCGTCACGCTATCGTTCGAAGAGCAATTGCGGGTGATCCGCTCCACGAAGAATGTGGCGGCGGGGCGTGTGCCCGTGATGGCCGGCGTGGGTGGCAACAACACCGCCGAAGTCGCGCGGCGGCTGCGTGAGGTGGAAGCCATCGGCGTGGACGCGATTCTCTCCGTGACGCCGTATTACAACAAGCCTTCGCAGCAGGGGCTGATCGCGCACTACAAAGTCATCGCGGGCGCGACGGCGCTGCCGGTGATTGTGTATAGCGTCGCGGGCCGTACGGGCGTGAACGTGGAGGCGGAAACACTCCTGCGGCTGGCGGAGATCCCGAATATCGCGGGCGTGAAGGAGGCGTCCGGCAACATCGCCCAGATTGCGAAGATCTGCATGACGCTGCCGGAGGATTTCGCGGTTTTCGGGGGCGACGACGTGGTGACCATTCCATTGATTGCCTTGGGTGGGCGGGGCGTGATCAGCGTCGCGAGTAATGAGATTCCGGCGGAGATGGCGCGGCTCACGCAGTGCGCGCTCGACGGGAACTTCCAGGAAGCGCGGGCGCTGCTGGCCCGTTATCTGCCCCTGATGGAAGTAAATTTCATTGATTCGAATCCCGTGCCGGTGAAGACGGCCATGGCCTTGATGAACCTTTTGAAGCCGGTTTGGCGGCTGCCTCTGGTGGCCACGGATTCGAACAAAGCCGCCCGCATTCACGGCGTATTGGAAACGGTAGGGTTGCTGTAGATGTCCAAGATGGAAATTGCCGATCGGATTCAGGCGCTCTTCGACGCGCCGCCCGCTGCGTATAGCCCGGCGGATATGGAGTTATTCCGGAGCTTCAAGGCGCTGCTCAACGCGGGCGAAGCGCGCGCCGCGGAACCGGATGCAGATTCGCCCACGGGATGGCGGGTGAACTCCTGGGTGAAGAAGGGGATCCTACTCGGCTTCCGGCTGGGCGCGCTTGTGGATATGTCGTTGGACCACCGAAAGCAGCCCTGGTTCGATAAAGCGACGTACCCGGTAAAGCAGTTCGACGTGGCGGATGGCGTGCGCATCGTGCCGGGCGGATCCAGCATTCGCGATGGGAGTTTTGTCGCGCGCTCCGTGACGTGCATGCCGCCCATGTACATCAATGTGGGCGCCTACGTGGGCGCGGGCACCATGGTGGATTCGCACGCGCTGGTGGGGAGTTGCGCGCAGGTGGGCGAGCGCTGCCATCTCTCGGCCGCGGCGCAAATCGGAGGCGTGCTGGAACCAGTGGGCGCGATGCCGGTGATCATCGAGGACGAGGTGATGGTAGGCGGCAACTGCGGGGTCTATGAGGGCGCCATCGTCAAGAAGCGGGCGGTGCTGGCCACGGGCGTCCTCCTGAACCAATCGACGCCGGTTTTCGACCTGGTGAATGAACGGATAATCCGCGCGGAGAATGGGCAGCCGCTGGTGATCCCGGAGGATGCGGTGGTGGTTCCCGGGAGCCGCGCGATTACCGCAGGCCCGGGCAAGGAGTGGGGGCTGAGCGTGGCCGCGCCGATCATCGTGAAGTATCGCGATGCGAAGACGGAAGGCAAGGTGCAACTCGAGGACCTGCTTCGCTAAGAAAGGAGCAGGCTAACTTCCTGCGCGCTGGGCCGGCTGGGCGGCGGCTTCGAGGCTTCGGAGAGTGAGCCGCGCGGTTTCCTGCCAGCGAAAGCGAGCGGCTTGCCGTGGACCCGCTTCGGCGAGTCTCGCGCGCAGCGGTCCATCGGTGAGAATGCGGTGGATGGCTGCGGCCATGGCATCCACATCGAGCGGATCAAAGAGCAGCGCGGCGCCCGCGGCGTGAGACTGCATGGGCTCAACCGCCGAGACGGCGCTGGGAAGGCCACAAGCGAGCGCCTCGACCACCGGGATGCCAAAGCCTTCAAAGAGCGAGGGAAAAATGAAGGCGCTCGCGGAGCGGTAGAGATCGAGCAGTTCCAGGCCGTCGATCCAGCCCGTGACCGTCACGAAGGAAGCGGCGCCGCAATCGGCGATGGTCCGCTCCACCTCCTTCGCCGCGAACCCTCGCATTCCCGCCAGGACCAGCTTCGTTGCGGCTCCATTTTCACTCCGCCATTTCGCAAACGCCCGCACCAGGCGCGCGTGGTTCTTGTGCGGGTGCAGGGTGGATACACAGAGCAGGTAGTCGTCGGATGGCGGGCTGGAGGAGCGTAGGGAGAAGAATCCCTCGCGCGCGCCGAGGGGGGTGACATCGATGGGCTGTTTCGCATGGGGATAGAAGCGCCGGAAGTCTTCGGCGCTCGCTTCCGATACGGTGAGGATGCGGTGGGAGCGGCGGGCGGAGAGGCCCAGGAAGAAGTTCCAGGCGGGCAAATCGAGTGGGCGGAAATACTCCGGGTGACGCTTGTGCTGCAGGTCGTGAAACGTGGTGACCGAGGGGCAGCCGCAGAGCGCAGGAGCGGTGAAGCCGGGGTTGAACAGGACGTCGAGTTTTAGAGAGCGCGCGCGTGACGGCAGCCGCGCCTGTTCATAGAGCAGACGGGCCGGACGCGAGGCAGCGCGAACGCCGGTGCGCACCACATGGAATTGAGAGTTTACCGTGAAAGAGGCGTTCTCGCTCTCGCGATTCACGAAGAGGAAGTACTCATGCTCCGGCGCGATGCGCGGCATCCATTCGAGCAATTCGCGGAGATAGATCTCCGTGCCGCCGACACCCCCGGGCAACAGGTAAAGCGCGTTGATGCCAATGCGCACCGGCTAGCGCCTCTCCCGCTCACGGCAATAGGCAAGGCCCCGCTGGGCGGTGGTATTCGAGGGCATGAGTTGGAGGGCCTTCTCGAAATCCGGAACCGCCCGCGCGCAGTCTCCGAGGCGTGCGTGGAGGTTTCCGCGGTTAGAATACGCGAGCGGAAATCCGGGGTTTAGCGTCACGGCCTGGTTGAAGGCGTCAAGCGCCTCCGGGGAGCGCTCGGCGCGGGCGTAAAAGACTCCTAGCTGCGTCCATGTGGCGGCCTGGTTCTCGATTGCGAGGGAGGCGCGGAACTCCTTCTCGGCTTCCGCGGGACGCCCGGCGCAATCGAGCGCGCGCGCATAATTCATGTGGAGCGCCGCGGCGAAGTTGGCGGCGGCGCGGGGGAGGGCCTTTTCAAATCGCTCCAGCGCTTCCTGGCATCTTCCGCCTTCGAGCGCGGTGAGGCCCACCTGCACGTTGGCGCGCCAGCTATCCGGGTTTTTCGCGAGCACGTCATTCCAGAAGGCATCGTGGGAGGCCCAGACTTCGCTGCGTTGGAACGTGCCGATGGTCAATACAAGGAGCAGCGCGAGGCCCGCGTAGCGCAGCGTGCTCAGCGGAAGATCGATGCGGCGAAGAAGGCCCGCAGTGGCGATCAACAACCCGATGGAGGAGAGATAGACGCGGCGTTCCACGGCGGCATCCTGAATGGGCAGAACCGACGAGGTGGGCATCAGCAGCACCAGGAAGAGCAGGAAACCCAGCGAGACGAGCGGCGCACGCTTGCGGTAAACAATGGCGGCGATGGCGGCGGCGATGAGGGCAGCCCAGTAGAAGATCGCGCCGTATTCAAGGGGCGATCGGGAGATGGGGAAGAGATAATCTCCGTTCTGCCCCACAGGCAGGAGGAAGAGACGGAGATAGAGGACGATGGCGCGGCCCTGGGTGAGCAGATACTCCCACCAGGTGAGGTCTTTCATTCCGAAGCCCGCGGTGACGGCGCCCTGAAGCACTTTCGCTACGAGCAGCGCGCCCATGGCGGCGCCGGCCACCATCAACCCGTAGACCCGCCAGCCGTTACGCAGAAGGCCGGCGAGGGACTGGCGATAGATCCAGAGATCGAGCATCACGAGCGCGATGGGCAGGGTGAGCGAATGCTCTTTGCTGAGCAGGGCCAATACGAAGAGCCCCAGCACGGCGATGGCGCGGCGCCAGGAAATCAGCAGCTCGTCGCGACCCAGGAACACGGCAAGCGCGGCGAGGTAGAAGAAGACGCTCAGTACCTCTGAACGGCTGGTGATGTAGGCCACGGCCTCCGAATTCGCGGGGTGCAGCAGAAAGATACCCGCGCCCAGAGCGGCGATCCAGGGCGTGGAGCGGGACACGGTTCCGGCGAGCGTAAGCAGACGCAGCAGGATGTATCCGAGCAGGACGGAACTCGCCGCATGGATGAGTACGGAAATGAGGTGGTGAAGAAAAGGCCGCCCACCGGTGAGCTGGTAGACCACCCAGTGACTGAGTTCCACGAGGGGCCGCACGCCGCGCAAGACGTCCGTTGCGCCGCGAGCCGCGAAGTTGGGGTCTGAACGGAAGGTGAGCGTGATGTCGTCGAAGACATAGCCGCCATTGATGGCGGGCGCGTAGGCAACCCAGGCGAGCACCACGGCAAGGCAGAACAAGCCGCTCCAAACGAGCCACCCGGATCGATACGCTGCGGATTCGCGTTCCGGCGTGGGAGCATTTGGGACGGGGGAGACGGATCTATCCGTTTTGTTCTTCTTCATGACGCGCGGCGATTCGATATTCGAGGATAGCAACCCTCTGGGCGAGGGCGATGTTGTTGTCCTTGAGCGAGGAGACGACGATCGAGAGGCGGAAAAGCACAAACAGGAAAATGCAGCCGACCACGAGGATGAGCGTGAGCGGCTCCTGCTCCAGATGCAGCCAGCGCGCGAGCGGGGAGAGCAGGCCGGGGAAGCTTGCAATGAGCAGCAAGGCCAGGCCGGCGGCAA
>JADLCF010000221.1 GCA_020847315.1 Bryobacterales bacterium
ACGATCTCCTGCAAGACGTCGGGAACATTTCGCGCCATATCTGAACTCAAAGGGTAGCATGGCGGGCGTTCGGGAGCGTGCCCGCCGGAGGGAGACCGGCTCTGCCGCGGTCTCACTCCCCGGCAGACGCCTGCTTCCGTTTCCACAGCTCTTGAGACGGGATGCGCAGGGCGCGGTTGAACTTGCTCGAAGCATTCTCCCACGCAATCGATGCGGTTAACTCAAGGATCTGCTCTTCGTCGTAATGAGCTTTGAGATCGGCGAACAGGGCGTCATCGACATCCTGACCGCTCAGTGTGATCGCATCCGCGTAGCGCAGCGCCACCCGTTCCGCCGGCGAGTAGTGGGGCGAGGTCTCGTACTCCGGAAGCGCGAGAATCTTCTCGTCCGAAACACCAAGTTCGCTGCTCACGGCAGCGTTGATGTCCTGTCAAAACACGCAGCCGTTGTGGGACGCCACTCTTCGGTTGGTGAGGGCGAGGAGCGCGGCATTCACCTTGCCGGAAGAGCCCAGCGCCTTCCACATGCCGCGAACGGCCACATAGAGCGCGGGATTCCGCGCGTAAATCGGGTATGGAAACAGGGGTGCTCCCCAACGCTTCTCCTGCGCCTCCAGATCTTTTCGCACGCGGTCTTCGGCCTGCGCGACGGGGATTCCTTGAATGCGAGCCATCGCTGCTCCTTTCTTTGATGAGAATGTGGGCGTTGGCCCGGAGATTCCATTCCTTGCGCGGCGCCCTCAGACCCGCAGGAACCAGCGTTTGCGATAGAGGAACCACAGCAGCAGCCAGAAACACGCGAGTTCGACGAGGCGCAGCACGAGCATCCAGCCCGCGTCGATCGAGTTCGGCGCGTAGCCTATCCAGCGCAATACCATGTTGAGATTGATCAGGCCCCGGAGGACGTATATCAGGATCGCGTTCGCGCCGATGACCAGGAAGAAAAAGGACCATCGCTTGTAGCCCTTCACATCGATAATCCAGTAGAAGAGCGCCATGAGCAGCAGGCTCCACCCGCCAGCGTAGAGGACGAAGGAACTGCTCCAGATGTTCTTAATGATGGGGAACCAGATTCCCCAGGCGGCGCCAACCGCAAGGCTCACGACGCCCGCCGCAGCCAAGCCGGCGGCCTTCTTCTCCGGCGCGCGGCTCGAACGCAGCCACCATCCGGCAAGCGCCCCCAGCAGGGTTGTCGCGATCGCGGGAATCGTGGAAAGCAGCCCTTCATTGTCTCCAAACTCGTAGCAGCAGAACGGTTTCGGCACGATCAGGCGGTCAATGTATCCGCTCAGGTTTCCGGCTGGGGAAAGATCGCCCGCACCCACGCCGGGCACCGGGACGAGCGTCATCATCGCCCAATAACCCAACAGGATGGCGGCGGTGATGATCGCCTGCCCCCGCACCTTGAAATTGATTACGACAATCGCCGCGAAGAAGTAACAGATCGCGATGCGCTGCAGCACGCCGGGGATGCGCAGCTCATGCAAGCCTTCCCGGAATAGGCCGTTGTAAACCAGACCAAGAAAGAAAAGCAGCGCGAGCCGGCGGAGCGCGCGCCAGTAGAGATGCAGCTTGTCGCTGCCCTCCTCGGCGTGCCGGCCCATCGAGAACGGAAGCACGACTCCGACGAGGAAGAGAAACAACGGGAAGATCAAGTCGTAAAAGCGAAAGCCCGCCCAGGCCACGTGTTCGAATTGCCCGTCGAGCGCGGCCACCGCGGGCAGGGGAACCAAGGCATATAGGCTGTGCACCAGGCCCTCTCCTCCCTTGATCCAGAACATGTCAAATCCGCGCAGCGCGTCAACCGACGTTACACGTTCCGTTTTCCCCTTCGGGCTTCCCTGGTTCTTTTCCACGCCTCCGCCTTTCGCTATGAATTCTACGCGCATCCGAAGCGCGAGCGCCAGCGAACTATCGAGCGAGGATACCGGGTTGGTTCCGGAAAATTCGGCCGACGGCGATAATAGACAAGGGCAAGATGGAGAACCAGAAACCGATTCGCGTGGTGGTGCGGCCGTCCGTGTGGCAGTTGCTGCGGCAGATCGGCGGCAATCTGCTGCACTGGGTGGGTGGGCAGATGCTGATCGCATTTCTGCTCACGATCTGCTACGCGGTGGGCTTCGCGCTGGCCGGGCTGCCGTGGTGGCCGTTCTTCGCGATCGCCAATGGATTCTTTCACCTCATCCCGATGATGGGCGCGGCGCTGGGCCTGATCTTGCCATTTCTGGGCTGGCTGCTACTGACGAACGGAGACCCGTATACTCTGCTTTGGATCGTTCTGGTGTATGCCCTCGTGCAGGGGTTTGAAGGCTTCTATCTCACACCGAAAATTCTCGGCTATAAGCTGGGGCTGAAGCCGTTTCTTGTCTTCCTCGCCGTCGTGCTGGGCAGCTCGCTCTTCGGCTTCCTCGGCGCTTTATTCGCGGCGCCGGTGATGGCGGTGGCGATGACCGTCTGGCGTTGGTGGTACAACTACCGCGCGACGTAGCGGAGTGGGGTTATCAGTTACCGCCCCACTTCAACTTGTCCCGCAGCACGTCGAAGAAGTGTTTGTTGGGCGGGGCGACGAGGCGCACTACGCGTTCCGACCGGCGGCATACGACGCGGTCTCCGGGCTCGAGCGTCTGCCCCACCTGGCCGTCGATGGTGAGCCAGACGCCATCACTCCTGGAGTTCAGCGTCAGTTCGAGCACGCTCGAATCCGGCACCACGACCGGGCGGTTGGTGAGGATGTGCGGGCAGATGGGCGTAAGGCAGAAGCACTCCACGGTGGGATAAATGATAGGTCCTCCCGCGGAAAGGGAATACGCCGTGGAACCCGTGGGCGTGCTGATGATGACGCCATCCGCCTTGTAGCCGCACATGTGGCTTTCATCTACCCGCAGATCAAACTCCACCATGCGGGCGAGGGAGGCATTCGTCACCACGACGTCGTTCAGCGCTTCAAAGCTGGCCACGAGTTCCTCCCCGCGATAGAGCCCGCAATGCAGCAAACGGCGCCGGGATTCCCGATACTGTCCTCGCAGGACACGTTCGAGTTCCTCCATTACGCACTCGGCGGGAATGGCCGAGAGAAAGCCGAGACGCCCGAGGTTCACGGGAAAAATCAGCACCTCACGGCCCATGACGGCGCGCGTGACGGCAAGCAGCGTGCCATCGCCGCCCAGGGAGATCAGCAGATCGCAGCCGTCCGGAACTTCCGATGCGGGCAGGCCGCCGTTCTCGCCCAGATAGCCCGCGGTGACGCGATCCAGCCGTAGCGTGAGGCCGCGGGAGCGCATCCAGTGGACCATCTTGGGAACCCATTTCTCGCTGGCCTCCACGTTGGGTTTGGCGATGAGGCCGATGGTCCGCGCTTCAATCGGTGGAAGTGTCATGACAGATGCTCCGCAAAGAGCAGAAATTCCTTGTTCCCTTTGGCGCCCGGAATCGGGCTTGGGGCGAGCCGGGTGGCAAAGCCCAACGCACGCACCGCAGCTTCCACCTTCGCACACACTTCAGCGTGAAGCACGGGATCTTTCACAATGCCGCCCTTGCCCACCTGCTCCCGGCCCACTTCGAACTGCGGCTTCACCAGCAATACCATGCGCCCGCCCGGCTTCAGCAGGGGTGGCAGCGCGGGCAGGATCAGCAGAATCGAAATAAAGCTCACGTCGGAGACGATGAGATCCACCGGTTCCGGCAGAAGATCCGGTTGCAAATGCCGCGCGTTCACCCCCTCACGCGCCACGACGCGCGGATGTTGGCGGATGCGCCAATCCAGTTGGTTGTGGCCCACGTCGATGGCGTGGACGCGGGCGGCTCCGTGCTGCAATAGACAATCGGTAAATCCCCCGGTGGAGGCCCCGACATCGAGGCAGATCATCCCGGTGGGGTCAATGCCGAACGCGGTGAGCGCGCCTTCCATTTTGAGGCCGCCGCGGCTGACATAGGCGGGTTTGCGCGCTACCTCAATCCGGGCATCTCCGTTTACCGGGTGACCCGCTTTCAGCGCTTTCTGCCCATCCACCATCACCTCGCCGGCCAGGATCATGGCCTGCGCTTTTTCGCGGCTGGGGGCGAAGCCGCGCTCCACAAGCAGAACATCGAGTCGCCCGCGCGGCTGCCGTTTCTCCTTGGGCTGCCTTGCGTCCGCCATGGCTCAGGCAGTGCGCTCGACAATGAGTGCGGCCAGTGAGCGCAAGCCTTCCGCGCGATCGCCGAATGCGGAGAGGGCGTCGTAGGCCGCCGCCTTTTCCGTGGCCGCCATGCGCTTCGAAGCGTCGAGGCCGTAAACGGCGGGAAAAGTGATCTTCTCCTGCGCGGCATCTTTGCCTGCGGTCTTGCCGAGTTGCTCGCTCGATTGCTCCACATCGAGGATGTCGTCCACGATCTGGAAGGCGAGGCCCACGTGCTCGCCGAAACGGCTGAGCGCGTCGAGTTCCG
>JADLCF010000222.1 GCA_020847315.1 Bryobacterales bacterium
CGCAACCCGGAGATGCCGCCGTTTCTGGTGATCGGGCAGAACATGGAGATCGGAGCCGAGAGCGACCCACTGAAATCGTTCCATACGGCGGGGATTCTGGGGAGCGATGTGGCCCCGTTTCTGATCACCGATCCGCGCGATGCCGTGGCCAGCGTGCAAGCACCCGCGCACATGAGCGCGGATCGTTTCGCCGCGCGGTATGGGCGCTACCGGAAGCTGGCCGAAGCAAGCCCGATGATGCGCGAAGGCGGCAGCCATCAGCGCGAGAGTCTGCTGCGGGCGATGGAGAACGCGGACCGGCTGCTGCGCTCGCCCTCCGCCAAGGCGTTCGACCTGACGCTGGAGCCGAAAGCATCTTACGAGCGCTACGACACCGGACGGTTTGGGCTGGGATGCCTGCTGGCGCGAAGGCTCGTCGAAGGGGGGGCGCGCTTCGTGGAGGTAAGTTCCGAATACATTCCCTTCCGGCACTGGGACACGCATGAGAATGGGCATGAACGGGCGAAGTCGATGAAAGCCTCGGTAGACCTCCCGGTGGCGCAACTGATTCGCGATCTCGAAACCCGGGGATTGCTCGATCGCACGCTGGTGGTGATCGCCTCCGAATTTGGCCGAGACATGATGACGGAGGGCAAGCCGGGCAATGAGGTGAAGGAGCAGGTGAAACAGCCGGAACGGATGACCTCCATGCAGCACTATGGCATGCACCGGCACTATACCGAAGCGGCCAGCGTGGCCGTGTTCGGCGGCGGTTTCAAGAAGGGATATCTGCACGGAGAGACCGCAAACGAGCGGCCGCTCAGCATCGTCAAGGACCCCGTGAGCATCTCCGACTTGCACGCGACCTTGTTCACCGCACTTGGGATCTCTCCGGAGGCGGGGGTGGAGGTGGAGAAGCGCCCGGTGCATGTCACCAAGGATGGCAAGGGTAAGGTGGTGGAAGACCTGCTCGCATAGCGCAGGACGTCCCCTTCAGGGGCCGCACCCAATGCGCGCACGTACAATGAGGTAGTCAGGCAATTCTTGGAGGAACTGCGCCGATGAAACTCGTTCGATTTCAGGCCGTGGAAGGGCCCGCTCAGGCGGGAGTGCTGCGGGACGACCGTGTGCTCTCGCTAGGATCGCTGGGGTTCCATTCCGTGAAAGAGGTGCTCGAGGCGGGCGAATCGGGCTTATCGGACGTGCGGACGTTGCTTGAGGCCGCTTCCCCCGGCAGCGGCACGGCGATGAGTGGGGTGCGGCTGCTCGCGCCCTTGGCCGACGCGGGAAAACTGATTTTTATCGGATTGAATTACAAGGACCACGCCGAGGAAGTGGGAGCACCGCTGCCGGGCGTGCCCACGGTGTTCGCAAAATTTCCGAGCGCGATCCTCAACCCGGATGAGGCGATCCTGATCCCCAAGGAGAGTGGGAAGCCGGACTACGAGGCCGAGTTTGCCTTCGTGATCGGTAAGCGCGGAAAGCGGATCGCGGCGGCGGACTGGCGGGAGCATGTGGCCGGCTACACGATTATCAACGACGTGAGCGCGCGCGATTTGCAGATGGCCACTTCGCAGTGGATGATGGGAAAGACCTGCGACACGTTCTGCCCGATGGGGCCGTATCTCGTGACCGCCGACGAGATCGCCGATCCGCACGCGTTACGGATGGAATTGCTGCTGAACGGCGAGCCGATGCAGGATTCGAATACGCGGGAGATGATCTTCAAGATTCCCGAGCTGATCGCGCACTTGAGCGCCGCGATGACACTCGAAGCGGGCGATGTGGTATCGACCGGGACGCCGGCGGGAGTGGGCATCTCGAAGAAGCCCCCGCGATGGCTGCGGCCTGGCGATGAATGCGTGGTGCGGGTGGAGGGGCTGGGCGAATTGCGGAACGCTGTCGCAATGGAGCCATAGCGGCGCATCGTAACAAAGCCATAGGCGCGGCACAACGGGGGCGTATCCGCGTATCACAATCGCAGAGATTCGAGCATCCATCCTGCTACACTGAACATCTACGAATCTGGCTCAGCAGCGGGGAGCGGAGCTTCGACCCGCTGCATTTCATCCCTACGCAAGATCGACAACGAACCCATGCCGCACCCCAGCCAGACCGCGACGGTTGTAGACGTTCAAGCGGAACGCGAAGCGATCGAGCGCGAGTTGGAAGCGCTACTGGCGGCGAATGCCGATGGCGATTGCGGCCCGGTGCAGGAAGCCATGCGCTATGCCGTGCTGGGCGGGGGGAAGCGCATCCGTCCGGTATTGAGTTTGCGGGTGGCGGCCATGTTGAACAACCGGACGCCGATGGCCGCGCGCGCGGCGGCGGCGGTTGAGTTGTTCCACTGCGCTTCCCTGATTGTGGACGATCTGCCGGCGATGGACAACGAGATGGAACGCCGGGGGCAACCCGCCGTCCACGTTCGTTTCGGGGAGCCCAGCGCCCTGCTGGCCGCGTTTGGCCTGGTGGCCTTGGCCGCTCGCTCTGTGTTGGAACTCTCGATTCCGCAGGGGGCGCTGCCCCAGTTGGTGCAATTCCAGAAGAGACTTCTAAAGACGCTGGATTGCGGGGGGTTGATCGCCGGACAAGCGCGCGATTTGTCGCTGAGGGGGGAGGAGAGCCTTTGCGCTCGCGCGGCGGTGAACGAGATGAAGACCGTTCCCCTGTTTGAGCTGGCCGCCGAAGCGGGAATGCTTGGCGCGGAATTGAACGGCGAGGAACGGCAGCGCGTGAGGCGCTTCGGGCGAGAATTCGGCCGCGCCTTCCAGCTTATCGACGATCTTCTGGATGGAGATCTGGAGCACCGCCAACCCTTCCTGCGCCACCTGGACGCAGCCCGCGATCTGGTGGGCGACTTTGAGGACCGCAGCCTCCCGGTGCTCGAGATTCTCGACTTTTTGCATGCCTACGCAGCACAGACAAATCCTCGTCATCGGTAGCGGTTTCGGCGGCCTCGGCGCCGCCTGCAGGCTGCAAGCCCGGGGTTATGACGTCACCCTGCTCGAAGCCCGGGACAAGCCCGGCGGAAGGGCTTACGTCTACCGGCAGGATGGCTTCACGTTCGATGCGGGCCCGACGGTGATTACGGCGCCGTTTCTGATCGATGAAATCTTCGCCGCCGCCGGACGGAAGACCGAAGACTACGTGAAGATCGTTCCGGTAGATCCCTTTTACCGGATTGAATTTCACGACGGAAGGTCCTTCGCCTACAACAACCGTCCCGAAGACATCGAAGCCCGCATCCGCGCGTTTGCGCCGGGGGATCTCGACGGCTATCACCGCATGATCGCGCGGACGAAGGAAATCTTCGGGAAGGGCTTTGTCGAACTTGGAGACAAGCCGTTTCTCAAGTTCAGCGACATGCTGCGCGTGGCTCCGGACCTGATCCGGCTGCAATCCCACAGGAGCGTTTACCAGTTCGTCTCGCAGTACATCCAGGATCCGATGTTGCGGCGCGTGTTCAGCTTCCACCCGCTGCTGGTGGGCGGGAACCCGTTCGAGACGACCTCGATCTATGCATTGATCCACCACCTCGAAAAGGAGTGGGGCGTCCACTATGCGATGGGGGGCACGGGAGCGCTGGTAAAGGCGCTGGCGCGCCTGTTCACGGAACTGGGGGGCAAGCTACATCTCTCGAAACCGGTAAGAGAGATTTTGCTGACACCGGACCGGAAGGCACGCGGAGTGGAAACGGCGGCTGGAGAAGTTTTCGAAGCGGATGCCGTAGTGAGCAACGCCGATGTCGCCAATACCTACCGGAAGATGATTCCCGCGGCGGCGCGCAGGAAGTACACGGATGATCGCTTGGAAGATATGCGTTACAGCATGTCGGTCTTCGTGGCGTATTTCGGCACACGCAAGCGGTACCCGGACATCGCGCATCACACGATTATCCTTGGGGAGCGCTACCGGGAGTTGCTCGACGATATCTTCCATAAGAAGTTGCTGGTGGACGATTTCTCCCTCTACCTGCACCGGCCTTCCGCTACGGACCCTGGGATGGCTCCGGAGGGCTGCGATTGCTTCTACGCACTGGCGCCGGTTCCTCACCTGGAAAGCGGGACGGACTGGAGCGTGGAGGGAGATCGATACATGAAGAAGATCCTCGACTTTCTGGACGCGAAGTATCTCCCCGGATTGAAGCGGAATCTGGCAACGTCACGGTATTTCACACCGTTGGATTTCGAGACCAAACTCAATAGCTATCTGGGGGCCGCGTTTTCGTTCGAACCGGTGTTGACGCAATCGGCATGGTTTCGCCCGCACAATGAAAGCGAGGACATCGGGAACTTGTTCTTCACCGGAGCGGGGACACACCCCGGCGCCGGTATCCCCGGCGTGCTTTGCTCATCGAAGATCGTGGAGAAGCTGGTGTGCGAGAAACTCCCTATTTAGCGCCGGCCTCCCGCGAGGAATGCGAACCGTATTACGCGGCGGCCGCCGCGGCTACCGCGACCGGCTCAAAGAGTTTTTATTTCGCAACGCGCTTCTTTCCGCCGCACCTCGCGAGGGCCGCGTATGCCGTCTATTGGTTTTGCCGCCACACGGACGATTTGGTGGATGAAGCTCCCTCGACGGAAGTGGGCGCTGCCGCGATTGCAGAGTGGGAACGGGCGCTGGTGCGCGCATGGGACGCGGGGTGGAGTGAGGAGCCTAAACTGCGGATTTTCGTGGAGACGGCTCACCGGTTCGGCATCCCGCGCGAGTACCCGTTCGAACTCATCGAGGGCATGCGGATGGATTTGCAGGGCACGCGCTATGCCGATTTCGCTTCGCTCCGCGAGTTTTGTTACCGCGTTGCCTCCGTGGTGGGGCTGATGATGTGCCACGTGATCGGGTTTCGGGATCCCGCTCCGGCTCACGCTATCGATTTGGGAATCGCCATGCAGCTTACGAATATCCTGCGCGATGTGGGAGAAGACCTGCGGCGCGGCCGGGTTTATCTTCCCGCCGAGGATTTGGAACGCTTCGGGTACAGTGTGGAAGACCTGCGCGGGGCGGTGATTGACGATCGCTTTCGCGCGCTGATGCAGTTTCAAATCCTCCGCGCGGAGAAGTATTACCAGCGCGCGGAACCAGGCATCGCGATGCTCCACGCGGACGGCCAGTTTGCCGTGCGTGTCGCGGCGGACGTATACCGTGGCATCCTGAGAGAGATTGCGCAGAATGGCTACGATGTGTTCCGACGACGGGCGGCCGTGCCCCGCTCGCGCAAGATTTGGATCACCGCGCGGCGCATGGCCGTGCCCATGGCCCGGCACACCGTGCACCGGCTCGCTTTTTGGAAATCGATGAATGCTTAAGAAGACGATCCGCGACTCTTCCGTCGCAACGCTAATCGGCCTGATTCCCCACTACCTTTCGTTCTACCTCGCGGGCACGCCCCTGCTGACGGAATCGATCGCCGAGTGGATCATGAAGAACACGCCCTCCGCTTGGGCGCTCTGGCTGCTGGAAGCGATGGGGCCTTGGGCCAAGCCGTTCGCGATGACGGGCGGGCTGTTTGTATTGGGGTTCTGCCTTTGGATTCCCTCCATGCTTTCGTACTGGCGCAACCGGAAGTATGAGCGGTTCGTGATTCTGGCGGTGCTGGCGATCCCCGCGATTCTGATGATTCATCGTTTCTTCGACTACCACTCCGCGCTCGGCGCCTGGACGTTTTGGGCGCCCGCGTTGATTACGCTGTTTCTTGTCGGTAAGCCGCATCTGGAGTTGCTTGACGAAGACTGGGGAGAAGCCTCCGAGTATGCGATGCAATTTATCGGGAAGGGCAAACCGCGGCGGGCCTTCATGAAGTTCGCGGCGAAGGCCGCGGTACCGGCGGTGATGGGCGGCGGCGTGGCGCTGGTGGCGATTGAGAGCTATGTGAGGGAGATGGTCCGGGCAAAGGGCGCTTCCTCGCCGGTGTCTCTGTTTTCGTTTGAGCCACCGGCCGGAGCGGCGGAGTTCGCGCCGGGGCTGGCGAGACCGTGGCTGACGCCGGTGGAGGCGTTTTACCGGATGAGCAAGAACGCGGTGGACCCGGCAATCGATCTTCGGACCTGGCGGCTCGAGATCAAGGGCGGAGGCCGGGTGATCCGTACTTACAGCTATGACGAACTGCTCGCAATGAAGCGGGAGATCCGGCCGGTGACGCTGCGCTGCATCAGCAACACGCTCGAATCCGATTTGATGGGGAACGCGGTATGGGCGGGGGTTCCGCTCGCGCAGTTGGTGGACCGCGCGCAGGCGCCACCCGGCACGGTTGCCGTGGTGTTCGAGGGTGTCGATGGCCACGGCGACAGCCTTCCGGTGGACTACGCTTTTGGCGAGGAGACGTTTCTGGCCCTGGGAATGAACGGCGGTACACTTCGCCGGGAGCATGGCTTTCCGGCCCGGATCTTGTGCCCGCGCTATTACGGGTTCAAGAACATCAAGTGGCTCAAGGAAATTCGCTTCGTGAGCGAGCCTTACGAGGGCACATATCAGAAGATGGGCTACGCTCGCGATGCGGCAGTTCACACCATGTGCGCCATCGACGCGGTTCGCGAGGAAGGCGGACGCCTGCTCGTGGGCGGAGTGGCATTCGCGGGGAGCCGGGGCATTCGAAAAGTGCAGGTGCGCGCGGATGGCGGGGAGTGGACGGATGCGGAGCTGGAGCCCGCAAGTTCCAAGTATTCCTGGACTCGCTACAAAAGCTCTCTGGCAGCCGCGCGCGGCGCGGTCCGGATTGAGGCGCGCGCGATGGATGGCGATGGGGCCTGGCAGGCGGAGCGGGAGACTCCCATGTTCCCGAACGGAGTGGCGGGCCCAACCGTACGTAAACTATCGATATGAACCCCGCCACGGCCGCCGCTCTGATCGCCATCGGCATCCTGGTGCTTGCCTTCAAGGCCCGGCTGAACTATCTGCGGCTTCCTGTGCTGCCCGCGGGATCGCTACCGGAGGCGGACGTGACGGTGATTATTCCGGCGCGCAATGAGGCCGCGAATATCGAACGCGCGGTGCGCAGCTTTCCGGAAGTGGACGTCGTTGTGGTGGACGATGCATCGAGCGACGGAACACCGGCGCTGGCGCGCGGGGCCGGGGCGCAGGTGATTGCCGCACCACCACTTCCCGAGGGACATCTGGGCAAGCCGAATGCCTGCCATGCCGGCTCTCTTGCTTCGATCACGGATTGGCTGCTTTTCGTGGATGCCGATACGTGGTATGAGCCGGGGTTCGCGGGACAATTCGTCGCCTACGCTCAGAGAGAGAAGCTCGAAATGGTGAGCGCATTTCCACGCCAGCACACGGAGAGTTTCTTTGAGAAGGTGCTGCTGCCCTATGCCTTCGCGCTCTACTTCACAGGCGTGAATGCAGACCGCGTGAACTCGGCCGTCTCCCGGGAGGCTCTGGCTAACGGGCAATGCCTGCTGATCCGGCGCGACACCTACCGCAGACTGGGCGGGCACGGTGCGGTTGCCACCAGCATCATCGAAGACGTGGCGCTGGCCCGACGCGCCAAGCGGCATGGCGTGCATGCCCGCGTGATCCGCGCGGAAGCGTATGGGCACGCGCGCATGTATGAGAATCTGGGAGCAATCTGGCGAGGCTTCGAGAAGAATTCCTTCCGTTTTCTGCTGGTGAACCCGCTGAGCGGCGCGATCGTCGTCACGGCAAGTATCGTACTCACTTCATACCTGCCCGTGCTCGCCTCTCTCCTGGCGACGGGGAACTGGGTGGCCGCGGCCGGTT
Organism: Bryobacterales bacterium; assembly: GCA_020847315.1. Classification (GTDB taxonomy): domain Bacteria; phylum Acidobacteriota; class Terriglobia; order Bryobacterales; family Bryobacteraceae; genus JACTMJ01. The sequence continues at coordinate 7,699 of JADLCF010000222.1, forward strand.
TTGCCGTATTGCCCGGTTTGGCGCTGTGGCCCTGGTACGGAGGCGCTCGCGCGATTGCGCTCACTCCCGTGGCAATCTACGTGTTCCAGGCCATCGCGTTGACCGCCATGTGCAAGACTCTCGCGCGCCGGAAGACGAATTGGAAAGGGAGACCGGTGGGATGATCTCCGGAGGGCTTCCGGAAGCGGCCGGGCAGACAAGCAACGCAGCAACGGAGCCGCTGCGTTATCCCGTGCCTTGGGGTCTGGTTTTCAGCCTCAGCGGTCATGTACGCCGGGGAAGCCAAACCGATGTGAATGCATTTACTCGCGGCGTGGTGGCTCGCATGGACCCGGCGCCGGTCTACGAAGGGATGGAGCACTTGCCCCCCAGCCCGCGCTTTCTGCTGATCGCCAACCACTATCAGCGAAAAGGCTTGTGGATTCTCCATACGGCCAGCGCAATTACACAGGCAGTGCGAGGGCACTATGGCGGCGGCGATCCGCCGGTGCGATGGGTGGTGACCGCCAACTGGCCGCGCTGGAAGATTGGACCGTGGCGCTTCCCTTCCCCCGGCGATCTATTGCTGCCACGTGTCGCGCACGCGCTGCACTGCTATTCCATTCCGTTCGCCGGGAAAGATCCCAAGCGCACAGCGCGCTCGCTGCGCCGGATTCTGAACGAAGCTCACCGATTGGAACGGCCCATCGGCCTCTTTCCCGAAGGGGTGGCGGGCTCGGCGGGAACGCTCGGCCCGGCGCTTGCCGGCGTGGATCGCTTCCTCCGTCAACTGGCCCGTGCGGGCATGCCCGCGGTTCCCTGCGGCGTCTCCGAACAGGGGCGATTCGTGATCCGGTTTGGCGCACCGATGACGGCCCAGGAACTGATGGAATCTCCCGACGCCGCTCGTGAGATGATGCTGCGCGTGGGGAAGCTGATTTAACTCGACCCGGCAAGCGCGAGGCTGCGCCCGTCCGGTTCCTACGGTTAGTCATCCTCGGCGATACCCACCAGCACGACCGGCGCGCGGTCCGGAAACTCCGCCACTAGCGACAGGTTGCCGCCCATGGCCTCCACTGTCTTGCGCAGCGTGGATAGCAGGAGGTCACTGCGCTTCTCCAGACGGGAGACGCCGTCCTGCGTGATGCCGAGTGACTTCGCCATGCGCACCTGCGTGAGCTTACGCGCCTTGCGCAGTTCCCGCAAGGTCATTTCTTCAGCAATGAGCTGTACCGCGCGCGCCTCGACCTTCTTGCGCCGCGCCGGGCTCAGCTTCCCGATTTTGTCGTTCACGTTCACGGACATTGCTAGTCCCCATACTTCTTCCCGGCCTTGAGACGGGCGATGTAGGGGGGGATGGTTGGGCTCGCGTTCCATGGGCTTACGCCCATGGCTGGCTCATGCCGCCCTACGGGCTTTGCGCGTGGGATTTGCCGAGAGCACGTTGCGTGGCGTTGCTTGGCTTTTGCCTCGCTCTGAGTGAAAGTGGCGGTTGTCCCCGTAATCGAAATGTCCCCGAAACTGATGGGGATGCACGCCCAATTGAACGAGCCCTTCAGGCTCGAATTTGTTTGGGCAAGCCTCCCCAGGGTTTCACCCTGGGCTGTAAGAACGAGCCTTTCAGGCTCGGTAAACCGCAACTGAAACGTATCGCGAATATGCTGAGCGAAGTGGTGGGTTTCTCTCGGGTCAGCCCCAGGTTAAGTGTTCCGTCGCCGACAGTCCGAAAGTTCTTCGAAAGTCAGTGCTCCGTCCCCGAAAGTCACCGCAGGGCTCCGTCCCCGAAAGTCACCGCAGGGCTCCGGCTCCGAAAGTCACCGAAAGTCATTGGACGCAACCCTGGGCCGAGCGCGGTTCCCGTGGCAATCCGGTCGAAGAGCGTGGATCGAAGCTTCAGCGTCACCGTCACCAGCGAAAGCCAGGGGTCATACGACCCGATCCCGCGGCCGGAGAACCAGGTTCCGCGACGCCGATACCGTGACTCCGGCAGAGGAGGTTCGACCCATTTCGAGACCCTTCGGGCTTCTATTTGCTATGGTCTATCGATAGTGGGCTTGTTTGTATTGGAAGGTGGAATCGCGCGAGGCTGCAAGCGCCGGTAGCGAATCTTCCCTGCGCTTCCAATGAATTCCAGACACTTTCCAGCGTACCCACTCACACTCAAATAAGGGAGCATAGTGAACGATTTCACGGTTCAAGGCCAGCATGCATTGATCCTCGGATGCCATGGAGGCGTAGGGCGCGCGGTGCTTGCGCTGCTGGAACACAGCGAAGCGGGCCGCCAGTTACGGGAGTCGCTCGACACGCTCGTGTTGGCCGACCAGGAGCAATCCAACCTTGGCGTGCCGCTGCGCGGCGCGTTACTTTTACCGCCGACGCGAGTGGACTCTTCCGAGGATCTGGCGCGACTCATACAAGAACACGGCATCACGCAAGTGATCTGTCTAGCCTCGACCGACACCGTTGACAGCGCGGAGATCTGCGACGAACTGGGCGCTGACCTACTCTGCACAAGCGTGGAAGAATGGCCCGGGCGCGGCTCGCTTGCGACGGATGACGCGATCGCCCGCCTGCTGCCGCCACGCCACCCTCTTTTCGAGCGCCAAAGCCACCTAGTGGGAAGCGGCGCGAACCCCGGCATCGTGAATGCGCTGGCATTGACGGCTCTCGACGAATTCGCGGCGCGGACGGGCGTGGAACCAACCGCCGATGCGCTGGACCTCCATGCCATCCTGATCACCGAGGAGGATACAACGGTGGAGTTGGGCGCAACGCATTCCACCGACGTTTTCCCGATGACGTGGAGCCCAATCCAGTGTCTGGAGGAGTTGTTCGAACCGGCGGCATTCCGCGCTCGCGACGGGAAGGTGGAAAGCCTTGGTCATCGGCCACACGAGCGCTGGTATCGCGCCCGATGCGGCGACCGCATCATCGAAGGAATGGCGGTCCCTCACGAGGAGATCGCGACACTGGCGCGCACTCTGCCATCCGTCGAAATCGGGTTTATTTATCGAATTCCACCGGCCGCCCGCGATGCGTTGGCGACGCATCCCACTCGGATCTCAGCCGGGGAATGGAGAACGCGACAGCTTTGCCCGCCGTGGGTTCAGCATCTCGCGGGACGGGACCGGGTGGGCGTACTGCTGTGCAGCCGCCGCTTCGGCGAGCTGTGGGTGGGCTTCGATACGGACATGTCCTCGGGCCTCCGGATGGGAACCAATGCCACGCAACTGCAAGTAGCCGCGGGAGTTTTGGCGGGATGGAGCCAGCTAGGGGATCAGAAGGGTATTCATTTCGTCGAGGATCTCGACCGCCATCGCTTCGTCGCGACCGCTTGCGAGGTGCTCGGCGCCCCTTTGATCGTCCACGATGCCAACGCCGCGCCGCGCATGCTCGCCGACCGCCGATGGAAGCCCTGTTAACCGGCCGCATCCTCAACGTCGATCTGCCCGCCACCCAGCGCTACGCAGAGGCCATGGCCAAAGCGCAAGCCGCGGGGCTGGCAGTCGGGGTGGCCGACGGCTTCATCGCCGCCATTGCGGCTGCCAACGGCATGGCTGTAGCGACCCGCGACACCACGCCCTTCAAAATGATGGACGTGGCGGTCATCAATCCGTGGTTGTCGTGAGTCTTCCTGATTTCGCAGATCGACTGCGAGGCATGGCGACCGACGAATTTCAACACTTCATTCATTTCCACGAAGTTGTGTAATCGGGCTACGAGCACCGTCGCCGAAACTGCCCGTTCCCGAAACTGCGAAACCGCGGAGGGGCGGCCTTGCTTCCGGCGTTTACGTTGCAATTGCGCGTTTATATTTGCAACACCCCTGCCGGGGTTCCCAATTGATGGAGAAGACTTGCCCGCGAACTCACGCTCGCGGCTGGCTCATGCCGCCCTACGGGCTTTGCGCGTGGGCTTGCCGGCGGGCTCTTCGCGAGAGTTCGGGAGGTTTGCCGGGATTGGGGATCGAGAGAACGCTAGACATGGCGTGGCCTCGCGTGGTCTCTGCCGCGAATGGCTTGAAGTGGCGATCACGGTCACCGATGAACATCGCTGCAGGATGAACATTCATGCAAGATCCACTTTGATGCGAACGCGTTCCACGATGCGCGTTTCCGAAGGCGGTTTCCGGGCAAGCGCGCGCAGAATGGACGGCTCCTTCGCGCTTCGGGTCATGCGAGTGGTTGGCGGGGCTATGCGCAATTGCAAACGCTTACGGGTACTGATGCAAGCAGGCGTTAATAGGCGTAGGCTTCGCCGGGTTTCAGTTCGATGACTTCAACATCGCTGCCCACAAGCTCCTGCAGCGCTTCGGGCGTGCCGGTGAGGGGCGGGAAGGTGCCGTAGTGCATCGGGATGACGTGCTTCACACCGAGGAACTCCACGGCGATGGCGGCTTCTTTCGGCCCCATGGTGTACAAGTCTCCGATCGGGAGGATGGCCAGATCCGGCTCATAGAGACGGGCGATCAACCGCATGTCCCCAAACACGTTTGTGTCTCCGGCGAAATAGATGCGGCGGCCATCCGGCAGTTCGATGATGTAGCCCGCGGCTTCACCACCATAAACCACGTGTTCGCCATCCTGCATGCTGGAACTGTGGAAAGCGTGCGTCATCGTCACACGGAGACCGGCCACGGTTTGCGCGCCACCCTTGTTCATGGGGCGCGCGGTCTCAATCCCCTTGGAAGCAAGCCAGAGCGAGATCTCGAAGTTGCAGACCACCGGGCACGCATCCTTCTTCGCAATCGCGATGGCATCGCCCGTGTGGTCGCCATGCCCGTGCGAGAGTAGCATGGCATCGATGTGGGGCAGATTGAAGCCCTGAGGGGACTTGGGGTTCCCGTGAATCCACGGATCAATCAATACATTCTTCCGGTCGCCGAGAGTGAACAGAAACGTGGAATGGCCTAGCCATGTGATGTTCATCGCCATCGCTCTCCAGGGGTGATCGAGGCAACGCTCCCGGTGCGGGACGCGCCTACCTTCCATTGTATCGCCCGCGTGACTAGAAGCCATCCACAGCGGCTTCGGTGAGGCCGGGGATGGTCACCGGAGACCGGCCCGTCATGGGGAACTCCCCGAAAATCGCTTCGGCTGCGGCCTGCTCCGAGGTCGGGACGTTGCTGAACGGAACCACGGCGGCGCTGGCGTCGGGAAAATAAGACGCGAGATAGGGATTTGTGAACGCAATGAGCACCAGTTTCTCCGAGGAACGCTCAATGGACTTCACGAGATCGGCTTGCGAAGGCGGCAGGGGAAGCTCCCCCGCTGCGAAACCGGAGATGTTGACAAAGGAAGCAACGCTCACGGATTGGCAGCCCGTGAGGTCGCGGCTCAGTTGCCCCATCGCCGCGGAGGACCAGGTTTCGTCCACGAACCATGCGCGCGACTTGGGCGCAAGACGGCGGAACGCGCGGGCGAAGGCGCGCCCGTCATTCGAGAATCTTCCGCGATTGAGAATGACGGCGCACGGCGACGCCTCCGCGCTCAGGGGCAATACATGGTGGCGGTTGCGCAGAAGCGTGATTGCCTTCCGCGCCACTTCAAGCGCCAGCGCATTGCCGCTCGCAGACGAGGCGACGGTGGCAATCTCCTCGATTCTCACTTGCTTTTTCCGGAAGAGGTCAAGCCGCGCCTTTGCCCGCAAGATGCGGCGCACACTCTGATCGATACGCGCCTCGGATAGCCTTCCGGAGGCGACGGCAGCTTCCACGGCATCGATCGTGGCTTTGGGGCTAGGCGGAATCATCAAAACGTCCGCGCCCGCCTCCAGTGCTCTAACGGAGGCTTCGCCCGGCTCATAGAGCTTGGTAAGCCCCGCCATATCCAATCCATCGGTGGTGACAATCCCGCCGAAATGGAGCCGATCCCGAAGATAGCCGGTCACAATCGGTTTGGAAACGGTTGCGGGATCTCCGCTCTCGTCGAGGGCAGGCACACTCAGGTGCCCCGGCATTACGCTGGCGACACCCGCATCAATTGCGGCCGCGAAGGGAGGAATGTCCACAGCTTCGAGCGACTCCAAGGAGCGATGAATTGTCGGCATGCTGTAGTGGGAATCGACACTCGTATCGCCGTGGCCGGGAAAGTGCTTCGCGGTAGCGAGAAGCGGGCAGGCGGCATTCTCCTGAACACCTCGCACAAACGCCGCGACGTGGCGGGAGACGTCGCTCGCGGTTTCCCCGAAAGAACGAAGATGGATGACCGGATTTCCCGGTTCACTGTTGACGTCCGCGGACGGTGCAAGAATCCAGTGAACGCCGAGGGCGCGGGATTCGCATGCGGTGATCTCTCCGAATCGCCGCGTCAACTCCGGGTCGCCGGCCGCGCCGAACGCCATCGCATGCGGAAACAGCGTCATGCCGTCGAGGCGCATGGAGGGGCCGCGTTCGAAATCGCCCGCCACCAGCAACGGCACGGCCGCGAAACGCTGCATTCGGTTGAGGAAGGCGGCCATCTCATAGGGATGCGCGCGGCGAACGGCGCCCTCAAGAACGCGATTGAGCACAATCATCCCGCCGACGCCATCCTCTTCCACCAGCGTCCGGAGCCGCAGTTCCTCTTCGGAACCGATCTCCGGGAAATAGCCGTAAAAGCTGATGACGAGGAGTTGAGCGATCTTCTGGCGAAGCGTGAGACCCACGAACCATCGCTCCGCCTGAGCCTCCTGGTCCGCGCTCAGGTTCCGGAGGATCGGAGGGGCTTCGAGAGGGGGCGCCTGCTGGGCAGCCAAGCCGGAGGAGAAACAGAGCAGGCAGAAAACACCAAGGCAACTACGCAAGATCGACAATCCGGGCAAATCTCCCCCAACCCTACTTTGCGCAAAGGAATCATTTTCCGGCTCATCCCTCGCGCAAGTCCGTTATTCCTTACCGCTGGCTCGCGGCTGCGGCGCCGGTGGCTTGCGAATCGCCGCCGGCTTCTTACGCGGAGCCTTCCGAGAGAGCAGACGCTCTACGCCGCGGGCGAGATACGTCAATTCGTTGAAATGCTTGGAGACAACGATGTCCGCGCAACAATCGTCCTTGTTGACGGATATCTCTTCCACCTGGTTCAGGAGAAGGATTGTGGGGAGCGCGGCATGCTGCGCGCGCGTTTCACGCAAGAATTCCACGCCGTTTTGCAGATCCAGCTTGTAATCACAGATCAGGACCGAAATATCCGTTCCCGCGAGGTGTGTGTGGGCATCTTTCACTTTGTTGCAAGCAATCACTTCGTGGCCCCGCTCCTCCAGATAAATCTTGCGGGCTTTCAGGCCCGCCTGATGAGTACCGAGCAGAAGGAGCCGGGCGGGAACTTTTCTAGACTTGCCTCTGGTAGGTTGCATTAGACTGTAGCAACTTAACAGACCCGCGGAATGGGTGTCAATCGACTTGTAAGCGGCTCAGGAAGCATGAGATCGAGTGCTTGACAATGGAGTCCGTTGCCCCCTTTCGAAGGAACCGCGAAAACGAAAGGGGACCGTACCGGAAGTACGGCCCCCTTTTCCTGCAAGACTCGTTCAAGGCCTTAGTCCACGGGCCTTGGAGCGTTGTAACCACGCTTTGCGACGATCGAGTATTTGATCGGCTTCCCCTTCCCATCCACAACCCGCAGGGGTTCCCCGGTGGTGGGATTCACGAGTTGCACTTCGATGCGGCGAAACTTGCCATCGCGTTCCAGATTCGTCGGTTGATAGACGAGATTGTACTGGTTCCGCATGGCCTGCTGGATCGCGTTGTAAATCGAAGGAAACTCGCCGTAGAAACGGGGAAAAAACGATTGTCCGCCGCTTTCCTTCGCGAAGGTGCGCATCTGGTTATCGGCCTGCAGGAAATCCATGCGAGCGATGGGCCCCAGCATGCCGCGGGAATCCATGTACTCGCGGATCCATTGCATGAGGCCGATGGTGTAAATGGGGATGCCCGCGTTCTGCACCACTTTGCGGGCTTCGCCGAAGTTCAGCTTGCTGAAGGTATCCATGCCGCTCGCAATCACGATCACGGCCTTGCGCCCTTCGATCCCTTCCATGCGCTCCAGCGTGAATTGCAATGCGTCATAGAGATTCGATTCGCTAAAGCCGGGGATCTGCAAGCGCCGCATGGCCTGCATGGAATCCATGCGATTGGTGGAAAAATCCGAGAGAATTTCGGGGCGCAGATCGTAAGCGATAATCGCGAGGTAGTCTTCCGGTTGGAGGCTGTCGATGAAGCCCTGGGTGGCAACGAGCGTCTGATACCAGGTTTCGCTCCAGAACGATTGGAACTGCGCGCTGAACTCCACCACGAGGCAAACTGTCATGGGGGCTTGGCCGACCTCGAAACCGGAAAGCTTCTGCGGAACGCCATCCTCGAGAACACGGAAGTTGCCCGGCGGGATATTCGGGATGAACCGCCCTTTGTTATCGAGCACCGCCACGGGCACGTCCACGGTTAACACGTCGCTGCGAAATGTGGCCGCGCCTTCGACGGCTTCCTCGCCCGGCTGTTTCTTGAATTTCGACTCCACCTTCGGCCCCTCTGCAGGGGGACGCTCGCCTTCCGCGTCGGGACGCGGCCTCGCCACAGTGCCAGTGCGCGGCTGGATGGGGCCTTGGCCCTGCGCCCAAAGCTGTTGCGTGAGGAGCGCGCCGAGGAAACATGCCACTAGCGCCAAAACGACCGGCGGGAATCGTAGGGGAAATCGGATCATCGAACAAACCTCGGGACAGGAGTTGCTCAAACTCTATCAGATTCAACGACGCATTCCCCATGCTCAACGTTTCGTGGCGATGCCGGGCAACAGGGGAGCAAGGGGCGCAGATCCCAGACGCCGGACGGGGGCGCGATACCCGCGCCCCCGTCCGGAAAACCACTTCAGAACGTGAACCGAAGCGAGAGATCCACCACGCGATTGCCGGCATTGCCGCTCATCGGCCCAAACCCGGCGAGGCCATTCGATTGCCCGAAGAGCGGCGAGGAGAGATTGCCGATGGGGTTCGAAGGACTGGTGGAATTCAGCAGGTTGCGGGCGCTGACAGAGAACTGTAGCGAGTACTTCCCGCTCCCTCCGCCAAAGCCTCCACCCATCGGACCCGGACCGCCCGGACCGCCCGGGCCGCGGCCGCCACCCATCGGACCCGGACCGCCTCCCATTCTGCCACCGCCTCCGCCCATCGGGGGAGGAGGAGCACCGTCGGGCATACCGCCTGGCATCGGTGGAACGCCGCCACGCTCTCCAAAGCTCCAGGTGCGGCTTAGACGGAGGTTCACGGTAAACTGCCCGGGGCCTTCACCGAAATTACGGCCGATCATCGTGGCGCCGGGGAGCGGGTTGGAGTCAAAGGCGCCCCAGGGAGTCTGCACAACGCCGGGGCGGGCAAGGTCCGTCGCCAGCGCCGGGCGGTCATTGAACACGGTATCCCCATTGTTGTCGCGCCCGGTGGTGATGTCGAAGGGCATACCGGAGCGGTACATCACGAACGGGTTCAGAGAGAAGCCCCATGGGATATTCACGTTGCCCCCCATCACGGCGCGGTGACGGATATCCATTTGGCTGCGGCCCCATTCGCCCGAAAGGTCATACTGATTGGCCGGGAGGCCGGCGCCGCGATCCGCATCGGAACTCGCGTGGCCATAGGCGTAGAAGCCGAAGAACATGATGCGGCTGTTGAAGCGGGTGCTCAGATTCGTGATGAGTTGGTTCTGGTTCATTCGTCCCGTGGCTTCGTAGAGGAACAGATTTTCCGTGCCATAGGGCCGAAGACCGGAATCGGGCAGCGGAGCGTTAATGTTGCGGGTGCGAAGCGCGTTCAGGGAACGTGAACGGACCCAGTTGACGGCCAGCGTGGTGTGCCCGGGCAGAGAGCGCTCGACACCCAAAGAGGATTGAAACATATAGGGCGCGCGCAGGTCGCCGGCAACCCGGTAGACGGCCTGCGGAATGGCGTTCGCCGCGAGTTGCGAGGCGCTGGGGACGGTGGGGAAGAAGTCCGGATTGGTAACGATGAACTGCTGCTGGGTGCTGCCGTTGAAGCGGAGGGATTGCAAGGTATAGCTGTCGCTAAAGCGGTCATAGAAGATCCCGGCGCCGGCGCGAATCACGGTCTTTCCAGCGCGTCCGTTGCGCGAATCCGGTGACCATGCAAGGCTGGCGCGCGGAGCAAAGTTGCTGGCGTTGTGAATATTGGTTTGGTTCTCATAGCGGAGTCCAAACCCAAGGGTGAGGCTCGGATGCAGCCGCCAATCGTGCGTGAGGAACAGGCCCAAATCATACTGGCGCACGGTGGCGCCGGGAGCGCCCGCATTCAGCGTGAACTGATTGGCTCCGCCACCGAGGGCGCGAATCTGCGCAGGGCTGTAGCCGAGACTTTCGAACCAGAGCGTGCGCCGGTAGCGCTCCAGCGACGTAAGCTGCGCGAGCTCCATCTGGCCGTTGGCGCCGTAGACCGGCTGATTCAGCGCGTCGAGCACGGGCGCCAGCCCGCCCGTGAAGGTAAAAGTACCCAGAAAGTTATCTGGCGAGACATCGCTGAGATTGCTGCCCCGCAGCCGCCCGCCGAACTTGACGGTATGCGCGCCCTTGACGATGGAGGTCATGTTCTGGAATTCGATGCCTTGCCGCTTATTGGAGGAGAGGCCCTGCGTGCTGCCGCCGGACTGGAAAGAATCGAGAACGTTGAGCGCCGGCGCAAGTTGGAGCGCGGTTTGCGCCTGGCGGAAGCGCGCGAACTCGAAGCGGGTTTCATTGATGGCGGATGCTGAAAGGGTGGCGGTTTCCGTGAGTTGGAAGATCTCTCCGTTCATTGAGGAATCGAAGGCGCGCGAAGGTAGCGCGAACTGGCCCACGCCGTTATTCCGCGCATCCGCGCGAAGCACATCGAAGCGGCCCACGAGCGTGTTGGCGGGGTTGATCTGGTAGTCGAGACGGACGTTTGCATTGGTGCGGCGCTGCGGGGTGACATACGCCTCCCGCACGTTGACAGGCTGGAAAAGCGCGTCGAGAGTAGTGGCGTTGACGACGGCGTTATCGTCGATCTCGCGACGCTCCACATCCACGAAGAACGACGCCTTCTTGCCGAGGGGCCCGCCGAAATTGCCGCCGTACATGCGGGTCTGGTAGGGCGCCCGGTTGACGGCAAAGGGATTGCGCGAATTGAGGGACTCGTCTCCGAAATTGAAGAAAGTCTGGCCACGAAAGCGATCACTGCCGGGGCGCGTGAGGATCTCGATGCGCCCGAAACCGGGACGGTCATATTCCGCCGAATAAGGATCCCGATTGATGCGGACTTCCCGGATGGAAGACTTGGGGGGGACGCGCCCGCCGCTGAAGCCATCGACGAAAATCTGCGCTCCGCCCTCCGGGCCCGAAGCGGGGCCGGCAAGGGCCTGGAGTTCGTCCGAGAGAGCGTCCGGATCATCGGAGAGCGTATTGAGAGCTTCGTCGCGCAAGACGAGCTGGCCCGCGTTTGAGGAGGACTCCACGGTGACAGTGTCGAGCGCTTCCGCTTCCACGGTCACCTCCTGCGTGGCCAGGAAAACGGTCATCTGAAAGTCGCGCGTGTTCTCTCCGGCGGTGATCTCGATGGCCGCCTCGTCGATGGGCCGGAAACCGATGGAAGCGATCCGAAGGTGATACTTGCCGGGAGCGATATTGGAAAACGCAAACGCGCCGCTCACGCCCGTCTCCGCGCTGAGAGCCTTGCCGTCCGCGGAAACGAGCGACACGCTCGCCCCTGGGATCGGCGCGGCGGTGGCGTCGGTAACCGTGCCCCGGAAGGATCCGGCGCGGGATTGGGCGGCGAGATGGCCGATCGGAGCGGCCAAGGCGATGAAGATAGCAATTGCAAGGAATCGTAGAAGTCGAGCGTTCATAGTGTTGTCTCCCAGGCGCGAAAGGAGTTCCGCAATGGGTCAATCTCAGGCTAAGGGGTCAAGCTTAAGGGAACGTTGGGCGAGCGTGAAAATTGCTGAACGGCCGTTTACGAATCTTTATGTAACCTCTCGGCGCCGGCATGTTACAGTCTGGACGTGGAAATCCTTGTGGTGGACGACGATGCCGAGTTGGCCGGGCTGGTCTCCCGCTTTCTGCAGAAAGAGGGTTTCACCTCAACCGCCGTGCATGATGGCGAAGCGGGCCTGGCGGAGGCGCTGAAGGGCAGCTTCGATCTGCTGGTTCTGGATGTCATGCTGCCGGGGCTCGACGGGTTCAGCGTCCTCCGTAAGCTACGGGAGAAGAGCCAATTGCCCGTGATCATGCTGACGGCGCGCGGGCAGGACATTGACCGCATCACAGGGCTCGAACTCGGCGCCGACGATTACCTCGCGAAGCCTTTCAACCCACATGAACTCGTGGCGCGGATCAAGGCGATTTTTCGCCGGATGGAACCGCGGACGGCCTCGCCTTCGCAGCGAATCGAGGTCAACGGGGTGACGCTGGACCCGGCGGCGCGCGCCGTAAGCGTGGACGGGCAGCGCGCCGACCTCACCACCATCGAGTTCGACATCCTGGAATTATTGATGCGGGCGGCGGGGCGCGTCCTCTCTCGCGATGCCATCATCGAAAGCCTCTACGACCGGAAGGCGACGGGCTTCGACCAATCGGTGAACGTCCACATCAGCCACATCCGCCGCAAGATCGAGCTTGGCCGCACGCTGATCAAGACGGTGCGCGGCGTGGGTTACCAGTTCTGCAGAAGCGAGGAGGAACTGGGATGAATACCATGTTCACGAAGATCCTCCTATGGTTCGGCATCATGCTGGCGCTGATGTTCGCGGGGGTGGTGGCGATCACGGCGATTCAGTTCCAGAATTCACCTCCGCGCGGCCCCTGGCAGCCGTTCTACGCCGAGTTGGCCGTGAATGCGTTCGAGCGCGACGGACCGGAGGGCCTTCGGCAATTCCTGAACCGGTATGGGGCCAGCACGAACGCCAATGTCTTCCTGCTCGATCCGGAAGGGCGCGATGTACTCACCGGCAAGACGCACGAATTGCCCAGGGACGACGCGGGGATTCACATTCCGTTTATCAGCAAACCGTCGGGCGGGCCTCGCGTGGCCGAGTGGGAAGGGTACAAAGTGGTGGCGTATCCGCGCCGCGAGGAGTCCTTCGCGTGGTGGGTGATCCCGCAGAATTTGTGGATCCTGGGCGTGGGCATCGTGTTGTGTTTCCTTTTGGCCGCCTATCTCTCGTCACCGTTGCGGAAAATTCAGCGGGTGGTGGAGCAATACGGCGAAGGCAACCTCGACCTCCGGATGTCGAGCAAGCGGCGCGACGAGTTCGGCAAGTTGGCGCGGGCCTTCGACCGCATGGCGGATCGAATCCAGACGCTGTTGGCCGCGGAGAAGCGGTTGTTGCTCGATATCTCGCACGAACTGCGCTCTCCGCTGGCGCGCATGAGCGTGGCGATCGAGCTGCTTGACGATGCGGGGGAGCGCGATGCGGCGAAATCGCAGATCCGGCGGGAGACAGAGAGGCTGAACGAACTGATTGGCGGTCTGATCGAAGTGACCCGGGCGGAAGGGGAGCCGGCGGCGCTCCAGACGCAAACGGTATCCATGGATGATCTCCTCGGCGAGATCCTGCGCGATTGCGGATATGAGGCAAGGGAGCGAAGCGTGGAGATCGTGTTGGACTCCACGCCCGGTCTAGAGGTGAAGGGGGATGCCGAATTGCTGCGGAGAGCCGTTGAGAACGTGCTGCGCAACGCCCTGCGGTATGCACCGGCACACTCGAACGTCACCCTGACCTGCGCGGTGGAGCAGATGGAGGTTTCGCTTCGGATTCGCGATTTCGGACCGGGCGCACCTGAAGACCTGCTGGAGCGGCTATTTGACCCCTTCTTCCGCGTGGAGAACGACCGCAATCGAAGACAGGGAGGAACGGGGTTGGGCCTCTCGATCGCCCGGCGCGCCGTTGCGGTGCATGGGGGCTCCATCGAGGCCCGGAACGCCAACCCGGGGCTCTGCGTGGAGATCCGTCTGGCGCCGGCCGGAACCGGGCAAGAGGCCTAAGGATAAAGCACCGCATCGGGCGGCAAGGGAAAGCGGAGCCGCGCGGCAAATTCAGAATTGCCCACCACCCGCGATTGCTTGTTTCTCGCGAGAGGAATCTCCTCCGGTTTCGTCCCGGCAAGGATGCGAAGAGCCTGGCCGGCCATCCATTCGCCGGGTTCCCGGTCCACGTTCACGCGGCCGGCAACGCAATAGCGAATCATCGAAGCATTGCAGCAGAAAACGGGCACGCGAATGTGCTCCCGGATATGCTCCACGGCCGCCTCTTCATCCCAATGCCGGATCCCGGTATTCGTCACGAAAAACACAACGTCGGTATTGCGGTTGGCCCACAGAAAGGCTCTCTTCCAGTGCTCAAAATCGGAGACCAGGCCGTAAGTGGTGGAGAGGCCGGACTTCCAGTAGACCGGATCCAGAAAGCGGTGGTTCCTTCGCTCCAAGGGTGTGTCCGCCGAGAGGACGAAGAGATTGCGTATCCCAGGTGCGCGCATCTTTACGAGAGCGATGGTTTCCTCGACCGGCGGCGCCTCCACCATGCCGGTGACGTACTTGTTCGGAACCTCGTAGGGGTCCGCCGTCCATTCCACGCCGGAAAACAGAACGGGGATGGGACCGGCGCGGAGGAATGGGACGACCAGATGGCGCATGGCGAATTCGCCGGAGACCAGAACGACATCGGGCCGGGAAATTCGGATGACCGCGTTCGCCCCTTGCGCGGCTTGCGGAAGCGCGGCGGGGTGGCGCGCTCCATCGAGGTATAGAGTTTGGGGCTCAAGACCGGCCGTGGCGAGACGTTCGCGGACAGCTTGCGCAACCGCGTCACCGGGCGCGTAGCCGCGATGATACGAGTTGACGTAGACCACACGCGGCTTCTTATGAGCGCAGGCGTTCGCTCCGGCGGCCGCGGCGACGGCGAGCCCCAGCCATTGGCGGCGCGTGCAAGCGCCGGGTGGGGCGATGGCGGGAATACGATGGCGCTTCGTCAACAAGAGGCCCGCTGCACTCAGACGCGGGCGGTGTGTCCCTCATTCTATAGCACGTCGGCAAAACCGCGCCGCAAGCGGCGGAAGACGAATCCGCCCGCGACGAAGATTACAAGAGAAAACGCGGCGGCAATAAGGAAATCGTTGAGGGCCGGCGCACCCGAGCCGAGGACGCATTGCCGGTAAATGCCCACGAAATAGGCCATCGGATTGAGGACGAGAATAAAGCGGAGCGATTCCGGCACCATGCGCTCTTCGATAAAAATGGGCGTGAACCAGAACCAGAAGGTGAGCAGCACCCCGACAAGCTGGGATACATCGCGCAGATAAACGTGGAGGCTGGCGACAATCCAGCTAAGACCGACCGAGAACATCGCCAGAAGGAAGACGGCGGGCAGCAAGAGCGGCAGATAGGCGCTCACGTGGCGTTCCCAGATGGCGGTGGCCCCGATGAGCACGGCCATTCCCAGAAAATGCTGCACACAGGAGGAGAGGAAGATCGAG
This sequence comes from Bryobacterales bacterium, assembly GCA_020847315.1. Lineage (GTDB taxonomy): Bacteria > Acidobacteriota > Terriglobia > Bryobacterales > Bryobacteraceae > JACTMJ01. Next base: position 23,136 of record JADLCF010000222.1, read on the forward strand.
AGCGGAATGGATTCCACTGGAAAGACGGTCTTGGTGATGAAATTGCGATTGTCGACGAAAGAAGAAGCCGAGCGGCTGAGGGAATCCGAGAAGAGCGTCCAGGGGAGTTGCGCGCTGAACAGATAGAGCGGGTAGTTGCGGGCAAGTTCCCCTTGCGGCTGGACGCGGAAGCAAATCTGGAAAACGAAGACCCAGCTTGCGAGGAGCACCAAGGGTTGAATGACGCCCCACAACCAGCCGCCGAAGGAGCCGACGTAGCGCTTATCGAAATCCCGCCGCACCAGTTGGTACAGTAATTCCCTGCGGGCTACCAGATTTTGCAGGAAGTAGGAACCGGGGAAGCGCATGATCTGGGGTGTCGTCCGCCCCTCATTCAGGGTAGCGGATCACGAGGATAGGCCGCGCGAAGGTGCTCATGATACGGAAAATTGTGTGTGAGGAGCGGACCAAATGGATCCAATGGAGGCGTCAGCGAGGCGCCGGATCAAGAAAGGATGGGGTGGATGACGGGGCTCGAACCCGCGACAGCCAGAACCACAATCTGGAGCTCTACCAACTGAGCTACATCCACCGCAACTCTCTCAATTTACCACACCCGTGACCGATGCGGATTGCGAGCGGCGGAGATTCCCTCACGATGGCGCGCGGGTGAAGAAAGCCAGCTACACCCGCGCGCGTGGAGGACGGACGAACATGGAACTGCGATTCGCAAGGCGCTTCGCCGTTCACGGGAGGGGGAGCACCCGCAAACGGCAAGCGCCTCTCACTGTAGACCGACTACACCTGTTTAGAAACCAGATGCCGCGAAATGTTTCCAGATTGCCCGGAAACATCCTGGCGCGGGCCATTTCGACGGAAGCGCGGTGAGGTGTGCTTAGCTGGTAAGAGCCCGATTATGCCTGCATTGGACGCAAATTCCCTCATTAACGCGACGCTTACCGTGCTTCTGTTCGTGATTCTGGTGGCTCCCCATGAGTTCGCTCACGCCTGGGTGGCAAAGTATTTGGGAGACGATACGCCAGCGATGCAAGGGCGCGTGACCCTCAACCCGCTGCAGCATATTGACTGGCTGGGGACGGTGATTCTGCCAGCCGTATTTTCGCTGATGGGTGGGGGCCTGATCGGTTGGGGCCGCCCGGTGATGACGAACACATCGAAGTTGAGGGGGGGCAGGCACGGATTGTTGAAGGTAGCGCTGGCGGGGCCGGCGATGAACGTGCTGCTCGCAATCCCGTTCGCGGCGGGAACGGCGTTTCTGCTGGGCATAAATCAGGAAGTAGCTTCCTTCTGCGGGCGAGCGACCTACCTCACGCTCTTCCTGGCGATTTTCAATCTGATGCCCGTGCCGCCGCTCGATGGCTCGAAGATCTTGCTGGCATTCAATGTTCCGGCAGTGGTTTTTCAGGAACTGGCCCGCATGGGATTGATGATTCTCATTCTGGCGATGGCCTTCACGCCGCTTGGAAGTTGGATGTCTTCCGCCAGCTACCATGGCGCGTTCTGGCTGGTAGGGCTTTTCCTGGGGCGTGGATAGAGGCAGGCCCGCCCCTGGAGGGCAAGGGCGGGCCTGGAAGGGTGAAACTGGCCGCGAAGGTTAGCGCTGCACGCGGGCGGAACCGCCTTTGGCAAACGCGCGCACCTGATCTACCGTGGCCATGGTGGTATCGCCGGGGAAAGTGGTGAGCAGCGCTCCGTGCGCCCAACCGAGTTTCAGCGCGTTCTCCGGTTCCTCGCCGGTGAGCAAACCGTAGATGAATCCGGAAGCGAAACCGTCGCCGCCACCGATGCGGCAAAAGACGTCCAGTTCCGCGGTAGGCGAGATGTAGGTGCTCCCATCCACCCACGCCACCGCGCCCCAACTGTGCCGGTTGGTGGAATGCACTTCGCGGAGGGTGGTGGCCACCACTTTGATATTCGGGAACTTGGCTTTCACGTTGCCGATCATGCCAAAGAACGCGCTGGGGTCGAGCTTCGATTTCGCGGCGACTTCAGGGCCGGGAATGCCGAGGCCGAGTTGCAGGTCTTCCTCATTGCCTACCAGCACATCCACGTAATCGACGATGCGCTTGATCTGCGCGACGCCGCGCTCGTGCCCGCCGACGATGTTCCAGAGCTTTTCGCGATAGTTGAGATCGAAGGAAGTGGTGGCGCCGGCGGCCTTGGCAGCCTTCATGGCTTCGACGATCACATCGGCTGTGGTTTCCGAAAGCGCGGCAAAGATGCCGCCACTGTGGAACCAGCGGACACCCTGCGCAAAGATGGAGGCCCAATCGAAATCGCCCGGCTTGAGGCGCTGCGCGGCTTCGTTCGAGCGATTGTAGAAGACGATGGGTCCACGGACGCCGTGGCCGCGATCACTATATACGGTAGCCATGTTCGGGCCATGCACGCCGTCATGCTGAAAATGCTTGTAGAAGGGTTTCACGCCCATGGCCCGGACGCGTTCGGCAATGAGCTGGCCGATAGGGTAATCCACCATCGCAGTGGCGACGCCCGTTGAAAGGCCGAAGCAATCGGAAAGATTCGCCGCGACGTTAAACTCGCCGCCGCTCACGTGAATCTGGCACTCGGTTGCCTTCCGAAACGGAATGATACCGGGATCGAGACGGTGGACGAGCGCGCCGAGCGAGAGGAAGTCGAGGGCGCCTTCCGGGCGGATGTTGAGACCGTATTTCATGCTGTGCTCCTGTCAAAGCCCGGGCTACGGGCAGGGCCCGCCGGCCGGTTGGGGCGCAATTCCCCGACAATTGGCTGCGCGGGCCGCGATTCCCCAGTGTATCGAAGGCGCGGCCCTGGGCGTTGGCGGAGAGGCTCCAGACGGCAAAGAGCGCGGCCATGCGAAGCCGCGCTCTTTGTATATGAACCGAGATCCAGGACGATCGACCTATTTCAACTGTACGGAAATGGGAGACTCCGTCCGGAAATTGATGACGGATTCCGCCGGAATGATAGCCGCCTCCCCTTTGGTAGCGAGCACTGCGCCCGTACCCGCTCCCGCGCCAACGCCGGCGCCGATCGCCGCACCCTTCCCGCCGCCCGCAATCGCGCCGATGGCCGCGCCGATTCCGCTGGCAATCCCGACCTTCGCGGCGTCCTTCTTCTTGGTCGACTTGGCTTCCTGGCCGAAGGTGGAAGTCTGGATGGAGACCCGATCTCCATTCACCAATTCCAGCGAGGTGAGAGACACTTCAAGAAACGCTTTCCCTTTGATGCGGCCGCCATCATCCGACTCTACAACGCGGCCCACGACGTCGGCCCCGCGCGCCGCGATGACTTTTCCATCCACAGTAAGCGGTTCCGCGAGAGACCCGGCGAACGTGGCGCCCTGCTGCACGGTTTTCGTCGAAAGCGTGGATGTGGTCTGAACCCGAATGCCGCTGCCGCTCGGTAAAGTGTACGTCTTCAGGACCGGCGCTGCGGGGGCAGTAGAAACATGCGAACCGGAAGCCGGCTTGTCTCCCCAGCCGTTGGAGGCGGCAGTGTTGGCATTCTCCTGGCGGTTCTGTGCCGGATTCGTACGGGGGGGCGTGGAAGAGGTGGCATTCGAATTAGGACGAGTGGTGGCGGGCGCCGGGGCGACGGAGGAACTCGCGGCGGGCGCCGGGGCTGGAGTCTCCGCGCCGGGCGTCGTAGCTTCAGGCGCCGGCGCCGCCGCGTTCTCCGTCGCTGGAGCCGGGCTCTCCGTCTTCGTGCAAGAGACAGCGAACAGAGCCAGGAGCAGGAAGCTCGAAATCAAGAGAGGGCGGTGCAAGTTCTTCATACGGTTCTATGGTCCTTCCAATTGAGTCATCGGCGATCTTTCGCCGGCATGCGGGTGGCAATTCCATCCCACGCGGGTTACTCATTCCAGAAGCAAGTGTGTCGCCAAATCGGGGTGCTTCTGAAATCAAGCACTTGAGTGAAGAGCCGCGCGCCGGCCGCGTAAATTTCGCCGCATTCGAATATACAGCACGCAATTGTTACAAGTGAGCCGCGAACGCGGAATACCCTTGCCTAAATTATAGATGAACAAGGGCTGGCCGGTTGTTTCCGATAGAATACCGTTGATGAGCAGTACAGGGAAGTCGCCAATCGCCAACGTCCTGATCGCCGATGATGAGGAGAACCAGAGGAATGGTCTGGATGCGATGATCACGGCGTGGGGCTATCGAACGGAGACCGCAAGCGACGGCCAGGAGGCGCTCGACAAGCTGGGGCGCTTCCCCGCGGATGTGCTGATCACGGACCTCATGATGCCGCGCATGGATGGGATGGCGCTCTTGAACGGCATGCAGGAACAGGGCATGCAGATCCCCGCGATCGTGACCACGGCATTCGGCAACATTGAAACCGCGGTGAGCACGATTCACGACCTGGGGGCATTCTGGTTCCTCGAAAAACCCATTCAACCCTCCGTACTCAAGGTGCTGCTTGAAAGGGCCGCCGCGCAAAGCAATCTGGCGGGGGAGCGGGAACGTCTGCGCCGCGCGCTCAGCTACCAGGGAGTATTGGGAGATCTGGTGGGCCAATCGCCTTCCATGCAGCAAGTGTTCTCCCTTATCCAGCAGGTCGCGCCCAGCCGTGCTTCCGTGCTGATCACGGGAGAATCCGGGACTGGAAAGGAATTGGCGGCACGCGCGATTCACCAATACAGCTCACGCCGCGAGGGGCCATTCGTTGCAATCAATTGCGCCGCGCTTCCGGAAACACTGATCGAGAGCGAGCTTTTCGGGCACGAAAGGGGAGCGTTCACGGGCGCGGTGGAGCGGCGGGCCGGGTGCTTTGAACTGGCCGAGCAGGGCACCATCCTGCTGGATGAATTGGGGGAAATGCCAATCAACACGCAAGCGAAGCTCCTCCGGGTGCTGGAGGATTCCCGTGTGAGGAGGCTCGGGGGAAAGCAGGAAATGGATGTGAACGTGCGGGTGCTTGCCTCCACCAACCGGCTGCCCGAAGCCGCGATCCAGGACGGCAAACTGCGGGAGGACCTTTTCTACCGTCTGAACGTATTCCATTTGCACCTGCCGGCCTTGCGAGAGCGCAAGAGTGACCTGCCTCTGCTTACGGAAGGCCTTCTCCGGCTGTTGAACGCCAAACATGGGTGCAAAGTCGCCGGTGTCGAAACCGAAGTGGCGGAAGCATTCCTGGCGTATGACTGGCCGGGAAATGTCCGGGAACTTCGTAACGTCCTGGAGCGGGCGGTGATCCTGGCGGCAGAAGGCAATATCCGGCTGATGCACCTGCCGGCGACCGTGCATCCGCAATCGAGACGACCTTCCAGCGCCCGCGAGGAAGATCCGATGAGCGTCACGATCACCGTGGGCAGCACCGTCGCCGAAGCCGAGCGGGCGATGATTTTCAAGACGCTGGAGCATACGAAGAATAACAAGACGCGCGCGGCGGAGATGCTCGGGATCAGCCTGAAAACCCTGCACAACAAACTGAAGGAATACGAAGCATCCACCGGGGAGTAAACGCGAAGCGCCAGGCCATGCCGGCCCGCGAGGGACACGGAGGGAGCGGGGATCGTCGATGTCGTTAAAGGCCAAGCTGCAATTCTCGATCATCCTGCTGAACCTGGGGCTGGTGCTGCTCTACTCGATGATGCACGTATACAGCATCATGGAACTCCGCCAGCAGAACTCGGCGGAGCGGGCGGCGGCGGTGGCGGACCAGGTGCAAACGTTCTTGCAGGAGCGCCTCAACGAGATGGTGCAGGCGACGACGACTCCACCACAGACGATCGCCGAGCAGAAGGCGTTCTGGTACCAGGCGGCGCGCCACGACTCTCAAATTCAATCCATGCTCGAATCGCTCTTCGCCGGAACGCGCGTGCTGAGCCGCATCGTTCTTCTCGACGATGCCGGGCGCGTGATCGTCACCTCGAATATCCTCGATACGCAGATGGTGGGCCGCATGGCGCAGCCGGTGCTGCTGCTCGATCAGTTCCAGGCGCGGAATTCCCTCTCCCGGATGGCCACGATTTTCAACGAGACGGAAGAGATCGCGATTGAACGCAGCCTGGCGAGCGGCGACACCGAAATCTTCAAGATCCGGGTGGTGCTCTCGTCGCTTCTCTTGCGCGATGCGGTGATGGAGCAATTGCGCTATCTGCTGCCGCTTTCGCTCGTCTCGTTCGCACTGGCCGTGGTACTGGCGATCTTCGTCTCCAATCTGGCCACACGGCAATTGGCGAGAGTGAGCCAGGCGATTGACCGGATCGCGGAAGGGGATTCCCCGGCAGCGTTGCCGCCGCCATCCGGCAGCGGCTACAAGGAGTACGATGCCGTTGCCTCCAAGCTGCAACTGTTAGGCCAACAAATTCGAGGGGCGCGCCAGGACGCTCTCAGCATGCAGGAAAGCGTGCGGCAACTGCTGGCCCGCATGGAAAAGGCAATCCTTCTATTTGACGCGAACGACTCTCTGATCTCCGCGGGGGAAAACGTGGAACCGCTGCTCAACCTGCGGCGATTCGATTTAATCGGGAAAAAATACGACGAGATCTTCCCAACCTCCTCCAAACTGGGGGCCATGATCCTGCGCGCCGTTTCGTTAAAGGCGCCGACGCGGGATCAACTGGTGGTAATCGACCGGCCGGGGCTCAACCCGATCCGGGTGTTTGCCACCGTGGAACCAATGGACCAATTCGAGGGGTGGGAACGGGTGGGAACGCTGGTGACCTTGCGCGATGCCGAATCCCAGGCAGCGGTGCAAACCCAACTCGACGTTTCAACCCGTCTGGCCGCGATCAGCCGGCTCACGGGCGGCGTGGCGCATGAGATCAAGAACCCGCTCAATGCGATGAACCTGCACCTCGAGATCCTGAAGACGCTTTTCTCACGGGACGAACCCGCGGTGATGAAAGAAATCGACATCATCGCTTCGGAGATCACCCGGCTGAACCGCGTCGTGAATACCTTCCTCGACTTCACGAGGCCTGTGGAGCTGAGACCCCAGAATCTGAACCTCTCCGAACTGATCCATGAATCAGGCCGCTTGTTCGAGCCGCAGGCCAAGGCGCGAGGAATGCACATTGATGTCGTTTGCCCCCCGGAGCCGGTTTTTGTCCGGGGAGATCGCGATTTACTGAAACAGGCATTGCTGAACCTTACATCGAACGCAATGGATGCGATGAGCGAAGGGGGGAGACTGCAACTGGAACTGATCCGCAACCGGGATGATTGTATGCTGAGGATATCCGATGACGGATGCGGAATTCCGCCGGAAATTCGCAATCGGATTTTTCAACTGTATTTCACCACCAAAGCGAAGGGGAAAGGCACGGGAATCGGCCTTGCGATGACCTTCCAGATCGTCCAATTGCACGGCGGGGAGATCTGGTTTGAAAGCGAAGCGGGCAGCGGCAGCACGTTTTGGATCCGGTTGCCGCTGGCGGGTTCGCACGCAGCGGGAAGCGGCAGCGAACGCCCGCTCGAAGCCGGACATTTCGCGGAGTTTAGGGCAGCGCCGGAGAAACAGTTCCCGGCTCCCAAGAAAGATCGGGTATGAGAGGCATGTGGCATGCGTGGCTCGCGTTGACATTGCTGCTGGCGATGGCGGGATGCTCCGCCAAGCGGCCGCCCAAGGCATCCGTTCCGGCTTCCGCCGCTCCGGGAGTGTCCTCGCTACCCGCCCAGGTGGAAGCGGACTCGAAAGAAGGCGCAAGCGCGACGCAAGACGCTGAAGAGACGGTGTCAAGTTACGAGCGCGTCGTGGTGCCGCCCCTGCATCCTGCCGTACCGGAAGAGCAGGAAACGGGTGGGGAGGACCCCAACTTCGAGCCCCCCACCGTGGCAAAACCACGCCCACCGAAAAGGCCGGCGGCCGCGACGAGCGTGAGAACGCCGGAGCCGGAAGCACCCGTGGAACCAGACCCGGCGAAGGCCAACGACTTGAGGGCGCCTGCCCTGAAACCCATGTTGAGCGAAGCGGAACGGCGCCAACTTGACGGCCAGATCACCGGGAATCTCGACCGGGCGCGGAAGAATTTCACACTCATCCGCGAGGACCGGCTCGGAACCAACGAGCGCAGCGTTCTCGAGGAAGCACGCAGTTTCGCGGTGCGCGCCGATCAATTGCGGCGCAACGACCCCGCTTTGGCCAACAGTCTCGCGGAACGGGCTGCCATTCTCACGCAAGAACTGCTCCGCAAGCAGTAACGGGAGGTTGCGGTAGCAAGCTGCGGCGCCGCCGCGCACCAACGTCGCGGCGCAAATTCCGGACTATTTCTTAAAAAGGCTGTCGAAGGCCGCGCGGGCGTCACTGGCGCTTTTCGGCGCGGGCTCATGATTCGCATTGCCATTGCGCAGCGTGGGCGCTCCGGCGACCGGCGGACGCACGTCCCGGGCAACCGTCACGCGTGGGGAGAAGAAATCGCAATCGTTGGCCTTATCTTTCACGGCAATCCGTTCGAGGATCGGTTTGCGGCATTGCATGCGGGCCGATGGCTCAAAATAGGCGCACTGCTTGCAGCAATGGAGCTCCGCGCCGCACTTCGGGCACAGCCCCGAGAAGTCCGTATTTCCCGGCAGCGTTGAGGCGCAATTGAAGCAGCGGGAGGCGGCTACGCTTTCGACAAGCCGCGGAAGCCGCGGTCCGGTTACATCTAACGGCAATTTCGGCCGGGGCGCGCGCGGACGGGAGTCGCCACGGCGCTCGGAGGAATCCGAAGGCGATCCGGAATCGCGATATCCTTGCTGTCGGTATTTACGGTCTTCGTCCATGAATCGGAAAGGCTCCTGAAGCAGGGTGGCAGTTTCCCAGGCTGGGATCGTCTTGAGGGCAATTCAGATCGGAAACAACGATGGAAACGGCGATGAATTTAACGCTCAGGCATGCAAGCGGCAAACCCTGAACGGTGTTCGCCCACACGCGGCGATTCGATGCACCCGCCGATCACTCTGATGTCCTGGGGAAGTAACGACTGCCCGCTGGCGCGGGGTGTTTGATTACCTCTAATACTCTTCTATACCACGGTTTGCCGCCGATTTCCAGCATTTCCGATTTCTTCCGGCTGCGTGGGGCCGGGCGGAATGCGGGTTCGAGGCGCGCGCGACGGCCCGGATGGGGGAGTCTCCGCCCGGTTTCCGGTCAAAATCGGACAATTCCATCCTTTTCGATCTGAATATACGAAAATCTCTTTCCTATCTCCGGCAATCATGATAAGTTGGTACCGGGATGAAGTAAATCCTCCCTTCAAGGAGCCTGCTCATGAAGCTCAGCGCGCAAGAAGAGTACGGTCTTCGGTGCCTCCTGAGAGTGGCTAGGGCCGAGAAGGAC
>JADLCF010000223.1 GCA_020847315.1 Bryobacterales bacterium
CGCAACTCCATCGGATGCCGCCGCGGTTCAAACTGCTCCCGGCTCTCGCGCGGCGAAACACCGCTCAATATGTGCTCAAAATTGAGGCCGGCATAGTTATCCACGAAGAGGTTTCGTGCTTGCCCTTCCCGCCGCAGCAGCGCGAGACCGCTGTAGCCTGCCTTATGATCCCTGAGCACCTCGTCATCCACGGCGGAGTTATCGACAATCACCGCTTCGATGCCCGCGCGCTTCAGCACCACGTAGGGCTTGGCCGGGCGCGTATATCGAATCGACGGGTTGGAAAGCGTCGTCTCCCAGCGCTCCGCTCCGATGGCCGAACTGGAGATCGCCAGAACGCAGAGCAAGGCTGCGAAAGCGCTATGCGGTTGCATGCCGCCCAGTATACGCCGCGCCCACCGCGCCGGCTACTGCCAGCCGCCCCCGAGCGCCCGGTAAAGCTGAACCACGGAATTCAGTTCCGCCAGTTGCAATTGCGCGAGCACAAGTTCCCCGCTGAAGAGATTGCGCTGCGCATCGAGCACCTGCAGGAAGCTGTCGAGGCCGCCTCGATAGCGTGCATTCGAAAGACGCGCACTCTCATTGAGCGCCTCTACAAGCAACTCCTGTTGCTTACGCTGCTCCTGCAATCGCCCATGGGCAATCAGGGAGTCCGAAACCTCGCGAAACGCATTCTGCACGGTCTTCTGGTAATTCAGTTCCGCTTCGCGCTGCACCGCCTCGCTATAGCGCACGTCGTTGCGGATGCGCCCCGCGTCGAAGATCGGCGCCGTCGCGCCCGGAGAAAAATTCCATGAGCGCGCTGGACCGGTGAACAAAGAGGAGAGGGAGCGGCTTTGGCCGCCCACAAAGCTCGAGAGCGAAATTCTCGGGAAGTATTGCGCCTTGGCCACGCCAATCTGCGCATTGGCCGAAATTAGTTGCTGTTCCGCCTGGCGAATATCCGGACGGCGCTCCAGCAGACTCGATGGAAGCCCCGCCGGGATCGATTGCGGACCGGCGATCTCGCCCAGCGCCTTCCCCCGCTTCACCGTTCCGGGGCTCCCGCCCAACAGAAGTTGGATCGCATTCTCCTGTTGTTCAATCGCTCGCTCCGTTGCGGCGCGTTGCGACGTGGCGGTGTAAAGAAGGGTCTCCGCCTGCCGCACGTCGAGGCCCGTCGCCACGCCGTTTGCGCGGCGTAGCTTCGTGAGGCGCAAGCCGTCCTCAGCCACCTTGCGGGTCTTTTCCGCGATCTCCAACTCAAGGTCGAGTTCCCTCAGTCTCAGATATGCGAACGTGACATCCGCCACCAGGGCCGTTTGCACGCCATAGCGTGCATCTTCCGTGGCCAGGTACTGGGCGCGCGCAGCTTCTTTCAGCCTTCGCACCCTTCCCCACAAATCGAGTTCCCAGCTGAACAGGCCGCCCACCTCGGTATAGCTGACATCCAGGTTCGTGCCGGGCTTCACGAAAATTACGGAGCCCACCGACGATCCTCGCTGCGCCGTGAACTTCGCGCTTGCGTTCACCGTGGGGAACAACCCGGATCGCAGAATCCCATACTGCGCGCGAGCTTGCTCAATGCGCTCCGCGGCCATGCGGATATCGAAGTTCTGCTGAAGCGCCGTCTCCACGAGGCCGGTGATTTCCGCGTCGTTGAACAACGACGGCCATGGCGTTTCCGCCAGAGAACTCCCTGCGGGAGCGGCCTGGGCGCCGCCGGTCCCCCGGTGCGCCGTTGGCGCTTCCACGGCGGGCCGCTTGTAGTTCGGGCCAATCGCGCAACCCACGAGCAACATCGCCGTCAATGGCAGGATGAATCCCGGGACTCTCATGCACTCACCTCCCCCGCGGTATCGCCCGCGGGACTTCGCCGGTCGCCCGTCCGCCAGTTTGCGATGCGCTGCATCACCACGGATAGCACGGGAACCAGAAAGACGCCCAGGAACGTCGCCGCCAGCATTCCGGAGAACACCGTGGTTCCAAGCGCGCGCCGCGCGCCCGCCCCCGCTCCTTCCGCCATCAGCAAGGGTGTCACTCCCAGGATAAAAGCAAAGGAAGTCATGATGATCGGGCGCAAGCGCAGATGCGCCGCCTCGATGGCCGCGTCCACAACGCTCTTCCCTTCATCATGTTTCAATCGCGCATACTCCACGATCAGAATCGCGTTCTTGGAAGCGAGACCGATCAGGGTAACGATCCCGATCTGCGTGTAGAGATCGTAGGCGTAGGAGCGCAGGAAAACTCCAAGTAGCGCGCCGAAGAGCCCAAGCGGAATCGCAAGCACCACGGCGAACGGGATCACCCAGCTTTCATACTGCGCCGCGAGGAACAGAAAGACGAGCAGGGCCGCAAAACCGAAAATGACGCCCTCCTTCCCTTCCGTTAATTTTTGCTGGAACACCGTGCCGGTCCATTCGAAGCTGTATCCCGGTGGCAGCATGCGCGCAGCCGTGCGCTCCATCGCCGCGATGCCCTGGCCTGAACTGAAGCCGGGCGTATACTGCCCGATGAGCTTCGCCGCGCGGTACCGGTTGTAGCGGTAAATCACGTCCGGAGCGCTGGTGGGCGAAAGCGAAACCAACGTGGAAAGGGGCACCATATCGCCCTGCGAGGAACGCACATAGAACCGGTTAACATCGTCCGGCTTGCTGCGGTATTCCGGTTCCGCCTGCATGAAGACGCGCCACGTTCGTCCGAAGCGGTTGAAGTCGTTTACGTAGAGCCCGCCGAGAAATGTTTGCAGGGAATTAAAGACATCGGTCGTCGGAATTCCCAGTGTCTGGGCCTTCTCGATATCCAGCTTCACTTGATAGCCGGGTGTCGCCACCTGGAGCGTGTTGGCGATGCTCGCGATCGCGGGGTCCTGCGTGGCCGCCGCGGAAAGTTCATCCGCCAGCGCCGCAAGCTCTTCCACGGAGCCGCCCAGCCGGTCTTCCAGCATGAACTCGAAGCCGCCCGAAGTCCCCATGCCGAGAATCGGGGGCAAGCCGAATGCGAATGCAAAGGCTTCCTTCACCTGGAATAGAGTTCCATTCACCCTACCGAGAATCGCGTTGAATTGCAGGTTATCCGCGCCGCGTTCTTCCCACGGCGCCAATTCGAGAAACATCGTGGCCACGTTGGGGTTCTGCGTCTGTGAGGTCAGGTCCAGCCCGCCGAGGACGGTGACATTTCGAATGCCGTCGATCTTCAACATCTGGTCCTGAATCTTGTCCGTCACCGCCTGGGTACGCGCAAGCGTGCTGCCATCCGGCAAGCGCACCACCATGAAGATCACGCCCTGGTCCTCATCCGGAAGAAAGCCTCCTGGGAGCGTCTTGAACAGCCCGCCCGCCAGCAGAAAGAATGCGCCCAGCCCAACCAGGCTGAATGCCATGCGACGGATGAGCACCTTCACGCCCGCAAGATAGTGATGGGTGGTCCAGTCAAATGCCTGATTGAAGCGATCGAAAACCTTCCCGAGCGGTCCTCTGCCATGGCCATGGGGGCGAAGAATCATCGCGCAAAGCGCCGGGCTCAGCGTCAGCGCGCAGAGAGCGGAAATCAATACCGAAGCGGAGATCGTGAGCGCGAACTGCTGATAAATCTGTCCGCTGATGCCGCCGATAAACGCCACCGGAATGAAGACCGCGCTCAGCACTAGCGCAATCGCCACCACAGGGCCTGAAACCTCCCGCATCGCCTTGATCGTGGCGTCGCGCGGGCTCATGCCGTTGTCGATGTTATATTGCACCGCCTCGGTCACCACGATGGCGTCGTCCACCACAATGCCGATCGCCAGCACCAGGCCGAACATGCTCGTCATGTTGATTGTGAAGCCGAGCACGGGAAATAGCGCGAAGGTGCCGATGATCGAGACCGGCACCGCCGCAAGCGGAATCAGCGTCGCCCGCCAGTTCTGCAGGAACACGAACGTCACCAGCAGCACCAGCAGCACCGCCTCCACCAATGTCGTGATCACCTCGCGAATCGCCGCGCGCACGAACTTCGTGGCATCGTAGCTAATCGTGTACTCGATCCCTTCCGGGAACTCTTTCGACGCTTCCTTCAGAAAGGCGCTCACGCGGTCCGCCGTCTGCACGGCGTTCGCGCCCGGCTGCAGAAACGCGATCAGCACCGCCGCGGGTTTCTTCGAGAGGTTGTTGAATCCACCGTAATTCTGCGCGCCCAGCTCCACGCGGCCGAAATCCTTGAGCCGTAGCAGCGCGCCGTCGTTCTCCGCCCGGACGATGATCTCCCCGAACTGATCTTCATTGAGTAGCCGCCCGGAAGAGGTCACGGGATATTGAAACGCGGTTCCCGCCGGCGCCGGGCTCTGCCCCAGCGTCCCCGACGGGTTCTGCCGGTTCTGCGCTTGCACCGCCGCGCTCACGTCGGTAGCCGTGACGCCCAGCGTCGCCATCCGGTCCGGGTTCACCCAAAGCCGCATGCCGTAATCCCGGCCGGCGGCAACCCGCGCGGAACCCACTCCCTGGATGCTCCCGACGCGATCGAGCAGGTTGATCGTGGCGTAATTGGCGAGGTAGAGCGTATCGTAGCGATCGTCGTTCGAGGTGAGCGCGATCGCAAACAGAAATGCCGACGAAACCTTGTTCACCGTCACGCCCACTCGCTGCACTTCGGGCGGCAATTGCGGTAGCGCCAGGTTCACCTTGTTCTGCGTTTGCACCGTCGCGATGTCGATGTTCGTGCCGAGCTCGAAGGTCACATCGATGGTGAGCGTGCCGTTGTTCGAACTGCGCGAAAAGAAGTAGAGCATCCCGTCGAGCCCCACAAGCTGCTGCTCGATGGGTTGCGCCACGGTCTTTTCCAAATCCTGTGCGTTGCCGCCCTGGTAGTTCGCGACAATCTGCACCACGGGAGGAACCACCTCCGGATACGTGGCGACGGGCAGCGATGGAATCGCGGTAAGCCCAAGCACCACGATCACCACGGAGATCACGATGGCAAAGACGGGCCGGTCGATAAAGAAGCGTGCCATCGGTTATTCCGCCCCCGCTTTCGCCGCGCCGCCGGGGTTGGGTTTGGCTGGGGCGGGTTGCGCCGCCGGCGAGGCATCCGCCTGGTAAGGGGACGGAGCTACAACAGCGCCGGGCCGGGCCTTTTGGATCCCTTCCACGATCAATTCGTCACCCGCCTTGAGCCCTTGCGTCACCAGAAAATCAGATCCGACGCGCGCTCCTGTGACGATGTTCCGGAGTTGCACCTTCTTCTCCGCGCTAAGCGTCAACACGGTCGAGATGCCCTGCCTGTCGGTCACCGCGATCTGCGGAATCAGGATCGCATGCGAGCGATGCTCCACCGGCATCCGGATCCGTCCGAACTGGCCCGGAAGCAGCGCGCGCCCGGGGTTCGGAAACGTCGCCTGAAGTTCCAGCGTTCCCGTGCGGGTGTCCACCTGGTTGTTGACGTTCTGGATGCGTCCCGGATACGGATGCACGGCGCCGTTGGCCAGCACCAATGTCAGCGGCACGCTCTTAGTAGGTGATTCCGCGCGGCGTTTGTCGTATTCGAAATACTCCGCTTCGCTGAGTTGGAAGCGCACCCAGATCACATCGAGTGGCGCAATTGTCGTGAGCGGCGTCTGCGCCGTGGCTCTCACCAGCCCGCCCACCTGCACTGTGCTATCGCCGATCCGCCCGGCGATCGGCGAACGAATCGTCGCGTACTCGAGGTTCAGTTCCGCCGTCTTCAGATTCGCCTCATTGGCTTTCACCTGCGCGGCCGTCGTCTCGATCTGCGCCTTATTCGTGAGTTCCGTTTGCTCCACGCCCGCTTCGAGCGCCTTCACGTTGGCCTGGTTTGCTTCGAGCGCGGCGGCGGCGTTATCGAGGTCCTGTCTGGAGGCGGCGTCCTGCGCCACCAGCGGCCGGAGACGTTCCACATCCTGCGTGGCCTTCAGCAGGTTCGCCTTGGCCTGCAATAGATTCGCCTTAGCCTGCAGCAAGGAGACCTGCCGCACCGCGAACTCCGCATTTGCCCGGCTCTGCGCAAGATCCGCCCGCGCCTTGGTGACGGCGGCCTGGTACGGGCGGAGGTCCATCACATAGAGCACCTGCCCCTCCTTCACGTCGTCCCCGGCCTCGAACGGGCGCTTCTCCAAGTACCCATCCACCCGGGCGCGGACTTCCACCATATCCCTGGCGAATGTTTGCGCGGCGAATTCCTGCATGACGGTCACATCCTGCGGCGCCAGACGAATGGTGGAAACCGCGGCGGGCGGCATCCCGCCGGGGCCTGCCGCCTGCCCTGCCGAGCTGCACCCCTGGAGAGCCAAGTAAAATGCCGAAAGCATTGCCGCTATCGAAACACGAAGGAGCCATTTTCGATGAATCATTGATTAATCCTGGGGAAGACCGCCCTGCCGGGAACCCGGCCATCGGTGGCTTTCACGGCAACGGAATCCCATCCGGCCGCGAAGAACTCCCGTGCGTATCGGTGATCCCACGCCTATCGGAGATCGGGAAAAAGCCGGGGTATCCGCTGACTATGCCGGGCGAGAAAGCAAAGAGCTCCCGTTGTGGAGCCATGCTGCGCGGTCCCGTTGCTCTCATCCCAGCCCACTCTCATTTGTAGATTGCCGCAACCATGCCGCCGCTTCGTAAACTTCGACTCATGGAGCGTAATTTACCGCGACAAATTGTGTCGCCGATCCCCCAAATCCCCTTTTTTCATGATGACACAGGTCGAATTGGGGAACGCCACGCCCGAAGGCTTGCGGTCCCCCCCGCGAGTATCATGCAATAAAGAGAATCGACATGAGAGCCACATTCACCCGACGCACCCTCTTCGCAGCCGCCGCCGCTGCTCCCCTCGCCGCCGCGGAACTCGACCCCACCTACAAGCTGATCGCGCATCGCGGCGGCGTCGTCGATGACTGGCATCCCGAGAACAGCCCCGGTTCTCTTGAAGCCGCCATCGCCCGCGGCTATTGGATGATCGAGGTCGACATCCGGCGAACGAAGGATGGCGAGCCCATCCTGCAGCATGACGCCACCTTCCAGCGCTTCTATGGCGAAGACCGTCCTGTGGAGCAGATGACCTGGGCGGAAGTGAGCCGCTTGCGATCGAACCCAGGGGGAACCAAGCCGATCCATTTCCGCGAAGCCTGTGCCATGTGCGAAGGCAAAGTCCGGCTGATGCTCGACCTCAAGAGTGCGGATTGGCCGGAGGCGTTCTACAACAATCTGGCAAGCGTCATGGAGAGCCACAAGCTCCTCGCCACCGCTTATATGCTAGGTGGCGGCACGCGGCCCGCTACCTTCCTCGGGCCGAAGTGCTTCCAATCCGCCAACACGGCGCGTCTGCGCGCGGCCATCGATCGCGGAGAAGACGTCAAACGCCGCTATTATCTCTTCGAGCAGGCAAGCGAACTCAGCCCGGAAACCTACGCCCTTTGCGGCCGCTATGGCGTCATTCCCGTGGCCTCCATCAACACCTTCCGCTACACGATGGCAAAGCGCGACGAATGGCAAGGCCCCGTGGAAGACGCCACCCGCATGAAGGTGCTGGGCGTCCGCCATTTCCAGATTGATTCCCGCTACGACAGCCTGTTCTCGCGGAAGTAGCTCAGCGCCCGCGCGTCAGTCCAGTTCCGCCCGCAATTGCCGCTCGATCCCCTCGCAGTTCAGCATCTTTTCCACCAGATCGAGCGGCGTGTAGAAGTAGTGGTTCGAAGCCTCGTAGCCGACGAGCGATTCCCCTCGCGCGACGAAGTATTGCTTCCGGCTCAGATCCTTCTCGTCCCCCGCGATCGCCAGCATGCGCCGCAAACTCTCTCTGCGCCCATTCGCATCGCGCGTGGGCAGCCCGTCGCGCAGCAGATAGAATTCCACCTGGTTAGCGGTGCTCTCGAAATGATGCAGGCATGTGCGCGCGATGGCGAGTTCGCGCTGCGCCGATGCGCGCTTCACCGCCGATGCCCGCCGTGCCGCCGCCTCCAGCTTTTCGAGCCCCACACGCCATTTGGCCGCCAGCGCGCGGAACTGAGAACGAACGGTATCCGGTGGATACGCGCCGCGCCAGCTCTTGTACGCATCGTAGGGGAAAAGGATCATTCCCGGCGCGAGTCCCGTCGGCTTCATCCGTAGCAGATTCGCCGGTCCGTGCTGCGTGGGAATCACATAGACGGAGATCCCGTAGGGATACTCCCGGAACGCTTCGCCGAAGGCCGTCCAGGCCGCGATGGCATCCTCCGACGCGCCGGGCCCGTAGATCCGCTCCGCCTCCCCTCGCATCAACTCCTCATCGTTCACGCGCGGCTCGAAGCCATAGGATGCGGCGGCATGGAGATTCGGCGAAGGGTAGCCGCCACAGGTCCAGGACGCCATCACACCGTCCACGCCCGCCGCCGCGAGCCCGCGGCAGTGCTCCAGGATTAGCGGCAGCACCGGAATCCAGGGCACGGCCGCAATCTCCCACGTGTTGTTAAACTGCGTCTTCGCAAGTGTGCGCAGCCCGTTCCGCTTCCCGAGCGCCCAGGCTCTTCGCGCCCGAGGCCCCGGTCCCGGAACGGAGATCGAATACTCGCCCACCGACGTTCGCACCCCGCCCCGCTCCACGGGCTGTGACCATTCGCTGATGCTCATCAGAGCCGTATCCTTGGGCAGCTTCGGAATCAGTTCTTCCGCGAGAGGCCGGCCCCAGCCCCAATCCCAACTGACAATCTCCGCCGTCTTGCTCTTCTCCCGGACGCCATCGCGAAACGCCGTGATCAGCTCCGCGATCGTCTCCGCGCCGCTGCGCTTTGAGCAGCGCGGACAATCGGGAGCCACCGGGTCCTTCTCTCCCCACGCCCCGCCGTGTGAAAAGCAGTTCGTGTGGTTTTCCGACATCGTGATGGAGAAGACGCCCCCGAGCCCCGGCGTCTCTCCGAAGACATGGCTCAGCGAGGCGCGCAGCCAATCTCGAACCACTTCCGTCGAGGTACACATCGAGTAAAGGTCCTGGAACTTGCTCCCGCGAATCCCCGCCCGCGATTGGAAGAACGCGGCCGGCATCGCTCGCGGCTCGTTCAGATAGAGATAGATCTTCAACCCGAACTTCTCCGCGCGCGTCACCAGCTTCCGCAGATTCGCAAGCCGCGTCTGGCAGCCCTCGCCGAACTCCGGGAATGCCGCGCTCGGCGCCAGATTGTTCAGCACCGCCTGAATCCACACGCCGCCCATGCCCGCCATCGCCGCGCGTTCCAGGTAGCCTTCCGGCAATCCCGCGGAATCGCCCTCCATCAGCGGGTCTCCATAAAGCGCGAAGTACGAATAGCAATATCGTGGCGACCAGACCTCCCGCCCGCGCTGTTCGCCCCTTCGCAGAAAGGGGGCCTCGCGCCGCTCCATCTGCCGCTCCAACTCGTAGACCGCCCGTTGCAGGCTCGGTGCATCCTGCGCCGAAAGCTCGATTCCGTCCGTTCCGATCCGCGCGCGCCACCCCGTGCTCGTTCCGTCGATTCGCAGCCGAACCCTCCCCGGCCCGGCCCCCGGCTTCGCCCGCATCCGATGTTCCAGAAACCATCGCAGATGCTCCGCCGCCGAGGCAGCCTCGCCGTCTCCCCCAATGGACCACCCTTCCCCAATCTCCATTTCCTCCGCCGCGCGCCGAAGCCCTGCCGTGCGGAGCGCCGCCGCCGGGCGGCGCTCGAACTCCTCCACAAACGCGAATCGCTCTTCCCCCGGCTCATGCAATCGCTTGCCGAACCACTGCGTGAGCAACCCTCGAATCTCCGCCGCCCGGCGCGCTTCCTCCGGCGAAGGCGCGTGATACCGCAGCGGCTCGCAGCGCGGCTTCACTCGCCCCAGCTTCACATCCAGAAAGTCGTCTTCCTTCAACGTGAACCGGTACCGGGCTGGGGTCCACCCGAGCAATTCGACAATCTGCTCTTCGGGTAGCAGATGCCAATTCTGCCGGATCACCGTGATGTAGATCCGCTTCAATTGGTCCTCGCTCAGCCTCCGTTTCGCGGGCAACCCCATCGATGCCCCCATCTCGCGAATCTCCGTCGGCGTGCCCGCCACCACCAAGGCCATCCTCTCCACATTCGCCAGTTCCCAATTGCGCCACACGAACTGATGGAGCCGGCTGGGAAAGTGCTCTTCCACCAGCGCCTCAACGCGCCCGAGTTCCTGCGCCTCCAGCCCAATGCCGCCGGCATACAACCCCAACAGTCCCGCATTCGACGTCCGTAGGAACTTTCGGCGATCCATCCATTCCGGCTTCAACAATCTCTCCTCCCGCTCATGCCGCGGCCCGGCTGCTGCCAGTCTTTCACATCCCCGCAAGCCCCGTATTTCCAGCGGCGGAAGCGGAATAGGAACCCGGCGTTCCCGCGCCCCGCCCATCGCTCAGGCTAGAATCGAGATCGATGGATTCTAACGCCAACCAGTCCGATCTTCGCTTGATTACCGTGGACCCCGGCCATTTCCACGCAGCCCTCCTGCAGAAACAACAACTGCGGGGCGTGGCCTCCGAAGCCCATGTATACGCGCCGTTGGGGCCGGACCTGCTCGCCCATCTCGATCGTGTTTCCCGCTTCAACGCACGCGCGGAAGACCCCACTCAATGGAAGCTGCGCGTCTACGCAGGCAAGGACTTTCTCGAAAAGATGCTCGCGGAAGTCCCTGGGAACATCGCCGTGTTCTCCGGGCGCAATGCGAAGAAACTCGATCTCATCGAAGCCGCGGTGAACGCGGGGCTCCACGTGCTTGCCGATAAGCCGCTCATCCTCGAACGCGCGCAGCACGTGAAGCTTCGCGACGTTCTGGAGACTGCACGCCGCCGCAATCTGGCCGTCGTCGATGCGATGACGCAGCGCTTCGAAGTCACCTGCCGCCTCATGCGCTGCCTCGTCAACGATCCCGCGATTTTCGGTGAGCGCGTCACTGGCTCCCTCAAAGACCCCGCCGTCCGCATGGAGAGCATTCATTACCTCATTAAGCGCGTGGCCGGCGTGCCGAATTTGCGCCCGTTGTGGTTCTTCGATTCGAAGGAACAAGGCGAGGGGCTCACCGATGTCGGCACGCATCTCGTGGACCAGGTGCAATGGATCCTCATGCCGGACCGGGAGATCGATATCGCCGCCGATGTCTCCCTCCTGCAAGCCACCCGATGGCCCACCACGCTCACGCTTGATCAACTTCGCCAGGTCACCGGCCTGCCTCTCGATAGTCCCGCGCAGCCGCCCGCGCTCGACTACTTCTGCAACAATACCGTCCGCTATGCGCTCGGCGGCGTGCATGTCTCGCTCGATATCCGGTGGGATGTGGAACCGCCCGCCGGAGTGCCCGACACGGAATACGTCCTCTTCCGCGGCAGCCGCGCCCGCGTGGAGATTCGGCAGGAGAAAGAGGCGAACTGGCGTCCGGACGTCCACGTACTCCCCGAAATTCCGGCGGACCGGGCAGCTTTGCGCGAAGCGCTTGAGAACCGCATCGCCGCTCTGCAATCCACCTTCGATGGGCTCGCCGCGCGCGAATGCGGCGAAGGGTTCCGCCTCGACATTCCCGACCGCCACCGCATCGGGCATGAGGCGCATTTTTCGAAACTCGCAAACGCCTTCCTTGAAATGGCGCGAAACCCGGCCACCGTGCCGGCCTGGGAGCATTCGTGCCTGCTCGCGAAGTATTTCGTCACCACCGAAGGCGTCGCGCTCGCGCGACGAGAGTTATAGATTCAGGGGTTCCGCTTCCGGCTTTGCCTCGCCAGGATACGTGACGGTGGTCCCGTTCACCTTCGCCCAAGGCGTCATTCGATGAAGTTGCGTCCCGGTGAGGCTGGTGATCTCCCGCGCTTCGATCCCGCGGGCAAGCAGCGCGTCCGCGATCAGCGAGCGATGGCACCGCCAGGGCACGGCTTCCGCGCACATAATCGCCACGGGCTCCGCCTTGGCCAACGCGATCAACTCATCGAGATGCTCCTCGAATTCCGGCGTCTGCATGTAGTCCGCAAAGCCGCGAAAACTGGCGTTGCGCCAGCCCGTATTGATTGAATTCGCATGTTTAGGCCGAAACCCTCCCAGCCCGCGCAAATAGGTGTAGTGCAGATGCGCCGCGTGCAACGCGCGCGACAACTCATCCCGGTTGAATTGCGGGTTGTGTCTGGAACGCGGAACCGTGCGCACATCCACCAGCCGCTTCACCCCATGCACCTTCAGCAGATGAAGGAATTCCTCGATCGGGCGCGTGGAGTGTCCAATCGTGAAAATCACCAGCGCCCCCGCCGCCTCGCCGCCTGCGGCGTAGCCTGTCTCCGGATCAACCATATCGGTAAGACGGAGTCGCAGGGACCTTCGTTTTCCAGGGAGGCGCAGAAGAGCTTATTGCTTCCGCCCCGCCTTTCCATCGCCCCCCGCCGTGCTCACCTCCACCGTCCTCGCGCCGCGCGGCCAATCGAACGCCAGCACGCCTTCCGCACTCGCCTTCACGGCACGCCCGTTCACTCGGTACTCCCCGCCGCGCCGGGCATCCATCAGCAGACACCGCTTCGCGCCGTTACCTCGTAACCTCACGCCATCAAGCGCTCCCCCATCCCGCGAAAACACCACCACGGTCTCGCCCACCCGCGCGGCATCGGCCCCATCGCCCGCCTCCCAATTCTCCACGGCCGGCAGCGTGCGCGCATCGTCCGTCAGCCTCGGCAGCAGCACATTCAGAAACTGCGTGTGCTCCCCCGGAACGGTTGGCTCCAATTCCGTTCTCCACACGCCAGGCTGTTTCGAATCTGTGGCGCGCGGCGGCGCGGCGGATTCGAGGCTCACCCCATTGAAGCCATTTGCCTGGTCCCCGTCCTTCTCAACGTAACCCCGATAGTGCGGCCCGCCGATCTTGAGAAACCGTGCGGCCTTGGGAAGAACGGCCACCTGCGTCAGCCTGCCGCGATCATGCGTCGTCACCATGCGCCGGTCGCTGCTTTCAAGAATTCCGTCTTCTGCGCTTTCTCCCGTCAGCAATCGCTCATGCGGGCTCTCCGGCTTCGAAAAGCCGTGCAGAAGAAACTTTGGCAGGTACGCGGGATTCGTCGTCTCCACCCGGTCATGCACCACGAACGCCTCTTCCTTCCGGAGGTACAAGTACTGCCGGGTTACCTTCCGCAACTTTGCCGTGCTCCCCGGCTCCGCGTACCGCGTGGAATTGTATGCCGCCGTCAGGTCCACCGCGATGAAATCGAAATCGCCCGGCGCGCTTGCAAACGCCGTGATGTCCGCCCGCTCCAGGTGCGGCCCACTCGTGAGTTGAGCCTTGTAGTGCGCCACGGAATCCGCACTGAACCCCGTGGGGCTGATGACGCGCTGCCCGCCCGAGAGCGAATCCCATTCCCCCTTCGACAGTTGCCGCACGCGCACCGAACTTTCCCCGGGGGCCAGAATGAGCAGGCAATTCGAAGCTACGGATTGCACGGCATAGCCGAGCCGGTAAACTCCCGTATAACTGTTCCCGTTGTAGACGCCCGTTAAACCCGTGAGTTCGCCGCCGCGCTGGATGCTGAAGGTCCCCGCGTCGTAATGATCGTGGTGCGCGAGCAGATCGCCCGCCTTGAAGCTGGCGTAGAGTTCATCGCGGTCGCCCCAATCCCCGCGGAAGAATGCCACTCCCAGCGAGTCCCGTCCGAAGAGCATCGATTGCGGCAAATGAGCCCGCAACCACAACTCCGGCTTCGCGGGGTCATACCCGGTGGCTGGCCGCGGGGATGGGTCATAGGAAAGCGCGACATACCAACTCAAGCCGCGCCCGGCATACGGATTGGGGGAGCGCAGGCGGAAGTAATCGCCACCGGCCATGAGAGAAGGGTCCCGCGTAAGTTTCGCGGCGTAGTCCATGCTCATTTCCCAATAGCCGATCGTGCCGAGTTTCCCGCTGTAGCCGGCATCACCGTAAGGTTCGAACGTCCCGGCCGGCGTGTATTGGTACAAGGTCCAAAGGCCGATCTTGCGCATCACGGAGCGTATGCCGATACCGGCCAGTTGCTCCCGCCCGGTCGCGGTCAGAAAACAATCGGCGGCCATCACAAATGGCGCCGCCCGGTTGTGAACCCAATAGCTGGGGCCTTCGGGCCAGCCTTCCGAAAAGTCGTACGCGCGGAGCGCTTCGGCGTAGTGGGCGGCTGCGCGTTGCAGGTTCGTTTCTTCCCCAGGGCGATCCCCCAGGGCGAGTGCGGCGATCATCGCCCCGTTCGCCGCCTGGCTCCGCCCATGCCACATGGCCATCTCGTTGTCATCGAGATGCGCAAGTTCCGTCAGGAGCCGCTCTCTGATCCGGGCAGCCGCCGCATCCCGCTTGTCCGGCGAAAGCAGAGGGTGATCGTAGAGCCAATCCCAGGCCATCGCAAATGCCCAGACATCGGAATAGTCGCCGGAACCGCTTCTTGTGATCGGAGCACTCAGAAGGAGGTCGACCGCAACGCCAGCATAGCGATCATCGCCGGTTACGATCCAAAACGCGGCGAAGGCTGCCGGATTCTTCAAGCGATCGGTAGCGCCGAGAGCCTTGTCGAAGATCCGTCGGAACTCCGCGTCCGCGGCGTAGAGCCCTCTCACCTCCGCAAAGCTTCGCCCCGGAGAGGAACTCCCTTCCGGCTTGAATATCAGGCGCGGATGGGCGGGCAGAAGTGGGACAGTTTCCACAGCGCGCGGCGGCAAATAGCTGGCCCGCGCAGGCTGGTTTGCTTGCGCGAGAGACATTCGCGCGCCGATCAAGGCGGCGAAGCCGATCACCACCGCAATTCCGAACCGGTTCGTCTGCTTCATCTGCATTTCCTCCGTGATCGAAACAATCGAGCAACCCGCATGGAAACTCTGCTTCAGAACTGCCGGGATTTGCCGTCGGCCACTGTCGCCGCGGCATCCGCCCACCCGCGCTACGTCGGCTTCCACACCGTACGGCGAAATCTTCGGCAAATTCCGCGCGGCGCTATTGACTCAGAATCCGAATAGTGATTGAATCAGCCGTAAGATAAATTAACAAACTAACCCTTGATGCGCAATTCCCCCGAAAGCTCCGACTCCCGCCGCATTGGCTTCTCCGCCATGCGCAGGTTGAACGGCGCTTTCCTGCTCGATTTGTTGCGGCAGAACGGACCAATCTCACGCGCTGAACTGGCGCGGCTCAGTGGCCTCACCAAGCCCACCGTCTCCAGCCAGATCACCCGCCTTTTCGAGAGAGGCATCGCGATGGAAGATGGCATTGCCGTGCCGGACACACGTGGAGGGAAGCCCTCGAAATTGCTACGCTTCAACCCGTCACTCGGCAATCTGGTCGCCATCGAAGTGAGCGCAGCCGAAGTACGCCTCCGGCTTGCCGACCTGGACGGAACCACGCTAGATACCTCTGTCGCGCCCATCCATCCCGAGCAGGGCGCCAGCCACATTCTGGAAACGGCGGTCCGGGCCATGAATCGCATGTTGATGCGCGAAGCCGGCCGCAGAGAAAAATTGATGGTAGCCGCCGTCGCTGCCCCGGGCCGCATCGATACCGGGAGCGGTGTCGTTATAGAGGCGGGCAACGTATTCGATTGGAAACACGTTTCCGTTCGGGAGCCATTCGAGCGTGCATTCGGGGTGCCCGTGCTGGTCGAGAACGATGTGAATTTCGCCACCCTGGGCGAAATGCACTTCGGTTTTGGCCGGGGCATCCAGAACTTCATATTTATCCGGTTGACCACCGGCATTGCCGCCGGCCTGGTTCTTGATGGAAATCTGTACCGGGGAACTCACGGAACCGCGGGCGAAATCGCTCACATGGTTTTTGACCGGGAAACCGCCGCGGGAGCCCTCGACCCTCGCGGCTTCCTTGAAGCCGCTATCGGGCGTGACCGCCTTCAAGAGCGCATTCAGGCCGTCAAATCCCTCACCGTCGCCACGGCCAGTTCCGGAACTGATGGCGGCCAGGAGTTGATGCAGGCGATTCGTGCTGGTGATCCCATCGCCGCCACCATTGCCAACGACCTCGAATCGAACCTCACCCTCGCCGTGGCCAACATCGCAGCAGTGGCGGATCCCGAATTGATCATCCTGGCCGGGGACCTCTTCCACCTCGTGGCCGATAAGATTCAATCGGCCGTAGCACACATCATTCCATGGCCCGTCCGCATAGAAGTGTCCGCGCTCGGAGATGAGGCCGTGCTGCTTGGCGCTATCGGCGCCGCTCAAGATCTCGCTCATGACTTGCTCTGCGAAACATCTTCGCAGACCGTGTGAACTTCAGGAAACTCAGCTTAGGGGGTACCTTCCGATGCTCGAAAACATGAAGCGCCTCGCGCTTTTTGTGGTGATGCTACTCATCACCGCACTGCCAATGCTTTCCCAAACGGGAACAGCAACCATTCGTGGCTCCGTATACGACGCTGCCCGCGCGGCCGTCCCGAACGCCACAATCATCGTAACCAACCAATCCACCAACGCGGCGCAGCGAGCCACCAGTTCGTCGGTGGGGTTTTTCCTTTTCTCCGGCCTGCCGCCAGGAAAGTACCAACTCACGGCGGAGCTTACCGGATTTAAGAAATGGGCAACTGAGATCGAACTTCGGACAGGAGACATCACCGTCGTGGATCCGATGCTGGAAGTCGGAAGTGTCGATGTCGTCGTCGAAGTCAGTGGCGCCGCTCCAATCATTGCAACGGAGAGCTCTGAACTTGGCGACGTGAAGGATAAGCTTCGGATCCAGCAACTCCCGTTGAACGGGCGATCCGTAACAACGCTGTTCGACTTGACGCCCGGCGTGAATGGTGGAGGCAACGCGAGAGTCAACGGATTGAAGGTTGGCTCCATGGATATTACTCTCGACGGAATGTCGATGGTGGACCGCTTCGGCGGCGGTATCGCGCGCGTGCAACCCGGCCTTGACACCATCGAAGAGTTCCGGATCGAAACCGTCGGATCTGGCGCGCAATTCTCGCGCCCGGCCACTGTGA
Source organism: Bryobacterales bacterium (assembly GCA_020847315.1). Taxonomy (GTDB): domain Bacteria; phylum Acidobacteriota; class Terriglobia; order Bryobacterales; family Bryobacteraceae; genus JACTMJ01. The sequence goes on from JADLCF010000223.1 coordinate 16,882, forward strand.
CGCTCGTCACGAAGAGCGGAACGAACCAGCTTCATGGTTCCGCCTTTGAAACCTTCCGTAACAATGCTGCCGGCCTCGTCGCCCGGCAGCGCCAGGCGGGCAACACATCGCCATTCCTGGTGCGGAATGAATTCGGCGCTTCGGCGGGCGGGCCGGTCTTCATTCCGAAGTTCTACGATGGGCGCAACCGCACGTTTTGGTTTGTCGCCTACGAAGGCCTGCGCGAACGTGCAAAGAGAATTTCGAACGGCAACGTTGTCCCCACCGTCGCCATGTGGGATGGGGATTTCACGGGAGCGGTCGACAACAACGGAAATCTTTCCGTCCTTTATGACCCAATGACAACCGGAATTGACGGCCGCAGGACACCGTTTCTTGGAAACATCATCCCGAAAAACCGTCAGAATCCCGTCTTTGGCGTCCTTCGTTCGGTCACTCACATGCCGACGAACAATGTCAATCCGTATATTGGCGGCAACATGGATGAGATTTACTCGGACCGCACCAATACGGATAACCTCACGCTAAAAGCGGACCAGGTGATCAATGACCGAAACTCACTCTCGTTCCGTTACACCCGGTCCTACCGCCAGTCCGCGGTCACCGGTGGCGTCTTCGGCACGCCGCGGGCGGACATGACGAATGGTTTCGGTACAAGCCGTGGAGATTACTACGTCTATAACGGCACTTCGCGCTGGACCAGCACCATTACACCCACATTCCTTAGCGAATTGATGGTGGCAGCGCATTACGCGCCCAAGAGTTCCGGGACTTTGGCGGATTTCACCGATTGGCAATCTCAACTGGGCTTCCCGAACCCGTTCAAAGCCAACGGCTGGCCCTCTCTCTACGCCGGCGATTTTGGCTGGGACGGAGACAACCGCAAGGATGAGAACCTCGGCGCTTTTGTGATTGACGAGAATCTCACCTGGATCCACTCCAACCACACGGTGAAATTCGGTGGCCGCTTCCGTCCGGAATCGAACGCGGTACAGGAACTCGCCCAGACAATGGGCGATGCGGAATTCGGAGGCGCGTGGACATCACAGTATGATCCCGTGCGCGATGGCTCAGTGGAGTATACCGGTGATGGGTTCGCGGATCTGGCGCTCGGCCTGCCGGCCTATGTCGGCGCGCAGTTCAACCGTGGCTTCTTCAATTTCCGCCAGAAGGAAATCGGTCTCTATGTGACGGATGCCTGGAAAGTGAATTCGAGGCTCACCCTCGATATCGGATTGCGATGGGACAAGTGGACCGCATACAAGGAGAAGGACAACCGTCTCGTCAATGTGGATCCACGCTCGATTGGGACCGTTTTCCAGGTGGTCACCCCGGGCGACATAAAGCTTGAGGACATGAAAAACGTGCCCTCGGGCGTTGTGAGTTCCTGGGCCGCGCGTGGCCTCACCTGGGTGACTGCCGACGAAGCAGGGCTGCCGAAGAACCTGGTTGCCGGCGACAGCAACAACTTCGGCCCGCGTCTTGGCTTTGCTTACAAGCTAACCGATAAGACTGTCCTTCGCGGCGGATACGGGGAATACTACTGGACGATGCCGCTATCGCAAATCCTGCAGGCAGCACGCATCAATCCACCGCTCGCGCTGCACTTCAGCACGGATGTCTCGACCCTCGACGGAACCGGATCTTTCGGTATCCGCACCCTGCCGAAGCCCGAATACTTTGTCGGAAAGGTGACGATCGATACCAATGGCGTCGTTCCAATCAGCAGTTCCGCCAGAAGCATGTCCACGATGGATCCGTTCGATTGGAGGGATAGCAAGGCGCGCTCGTATCACTTTACCCTCGAGCACGAGTTCATGAAGAATACGGCCGTCCGGTTTAGCTATATCGGCTCCCAGGGGCGCGACCTCGAGCAGAAGTATTCGATCGGCGGGAGAGAAGCGGAGTTCAACTACGTCGCGCGTACTGGCATGGCGCCTCCCTCGAACCGCGACGAACTGCGCGAGAACAAAAATTGGAGCCTCAACGCAACCAACCACACCGGCTATTCGAACAGCCACAGCTTCCAGGCCGAGGTGGAGCGGCGATATACGAACGGCCTCTCTTTCCAGGCGTTCTATGTCTTCTCCCGTTCGCTCGGGACTACGGATGCCGGAGGTTCCACATCCGGCAACGGAACCATCAATGCCACGAATGGCCTCTTCACCGTGCCCGAAGCCGATCAGATTCTGGGTGGAGGCGCGAACACGACCTATGAGGATCGTCTCCGGCTGGGCTATCAGAACTCGACCAACATCCCGGCGCACACCGTGCGGTACAACTGGCTCTACGAACTGCCCTTTGGCAAAGGCAAGGCATTCGGCGGGAATGCAAACCGCGCCGTTGACGCTCTCATCGGCGGGTGGCAAGTGGCCGGAAACGCATTCTGGCGTGGCGGCTACTGGATGGGGGTCAATTCGGCCCGCTATCTGTTCGGAGACCCGACGCTCAGCGACGATCAGCGGCTCACGATGACTTACGCCGGGCGCAAGCGCCTTCTGTGGTTCGCGGGCGACTTTGATCCCAAACTGGCGACGGATGTCGATCAGAACGCATTGCAGGCATTGATTCCCGTTGATCGGGCCCAGCGCATACTCCGGCCGGTCGGCGTGAATTTCTCGAACCAGATTCCCCAGGTCATGAAAGACGGGAAGGTGCGCAACACCTCGATCACCGACACCGTGAGTTGGAACTCCCGCGCCTTCTACCGAGGGCCTGGGGCATGGAATGCCGATGTCTCGCTGTTCAAGAACTTCAACCTCACCGAACAGGTCGGCTTGCGATTCACAGCGGATTTCTTTAATGCGTTGAATCACCCAACCGACGCTTCACCCGACACGACAACCGGTCTTCAGGACCTTTCCGTGCAGAGCAACGGCGCTCGCACCATTCAGTTCTCTCTCAGGCTGAACTGGTAGCGTTAACCTCAACGGGCGGGGGCTCTTCGTAGCCCCCGCCTTTTTCATTTCCGCGCCCTTTTTCTTTTCCGGGCAATGCCCCCATCCCCTCCGCTGTGATATAGAAATTGAGATGCCTAACCGAATTGACAGACGTCAGCTTCTGCAACTTGCCGCCACCCTGCCCGCTGCCCTCGGCGCCTCGGCCCTCAGCGCCGCGCAGCCGTCCGCCGACGACGCCAAGGCTTGGCAGGGGATCTTCGTGATCATGCAGACTCCCTTCCACGAAGACCTGGCCATTGACGAAGACTCCCTGCGCAAGGAGACCGACTTTCTCTGCCGTGGCGGCGTGCATGGCGTCATCTGGCCCGCGGGAGCCGGCGAATCGAGTTCGATCTCCCATGAAGAACGCATTCGCTTCTCTCCCTCGGTCGTCAAGGAAGCGAAGGGGCGCACCAAGGTCCTCATCGGCGTTCACGGAGCCAATAAGTTTGAAGCGATGGAGTACGCCCGTTTCGCCGAGAAGATCGGCGCGGATGGGTTGCACGCCCTCGGACCAACCGACGATTTCGGGGACCAGAAGTACATGGAGGATTACTTCACCTCCATCGCCTCCGTCTCAAAGCTGCCGATGTGTCTCCAGGTTTCGAACGCCGGCATGACCACCGATTTCCTCCTCCGCATGGCGGAGAAGATTCCGTCAGTGCGCATCCTGAAGCTTGAGATGGGAAACCTCCCGCATGAAGTAGAGCGGGTGCTGCGGGAGCGGAAACGGCCCGATGTCTACCCGTCCACCGGGGGCGGCGCGATGAATCTCTACACGGAAATGGTGCGTGGCTCCGGCGGCACCATGGCGGGCGCCGGCTTCGCCGATATCCAGGCCAAAATCTGGGATTGGTATCACGAAGGCAAGAAGAAAGAATCCCTCGAACTTTTTGAGCGCTTCCTGCTCTCCGCCGTTATGGAGCGGAGAACCACGTTCGTGCTCATGAAAGAGATTTTGCGCCGCCGCGGCATCTTTAAGAACGTCGTCATGCGTCGAACGAGCCGCTTCACCATGGATGCGTCCGATCTCCGCGAACTCGACGAGATCATGGAATTGCTCCGGCCCGATTTCCGTGTCTGATGCAGTCCGCGAGTTCGCGCATCCCGCGAAACGCTCCCGGCATCGGTCGCAGTGTGCGAGATGTAAAATTTTCTATTCCGTGGGAGGGAGCCCTGCAAGAATCGCTGGATTCCGCCGAACCTCGACCGGTCCGAACCCGGAAATCAGCCGTTCGGCAGGCCTCCCGGCCCTCAATGGGCAGCTTTGCCGGATTTGGAATCGCGCGTGCATATCCTTTGCTAAATCGGCGAATCAATTCGTCCGAAACTATGGCAAAATCAGGAAGCGATGCGCCTGTCGAACGCATCCTGGGAAGAAGACACGAGGTAACACGGATGATCTGCGATACGAACCGGCGGCCAAGCCGCGATAGCCAGCGGGGCTCCACCTTCCTGGTCCCGATCCTTCTCGGCGCGGTGATCGCGCTGATTGCGGCGAACATCTACTTGTTCCTGCAGGTCGATAAGATGAAGACCGACCTTGCCGTTGTTCAGAGGGGCCTTGCCGATGAGGTGACCCAGTTGAAGGAAACGGTCAGCGTGAGTTCCGCCGCCAGCCGCAAGCGGGTCGAGGAACTGCAATCGTCGCTCCAGGCAGCGCAGGAAGAAGCGGCACAGGCCGTCGGCCGCGCCAAGACGGAAGCCGTCCAACGCGCCGAAGCCCTCAGCCGGCAACTCGCCGCGGAACAGCGCAAGCAGGAAGAGCAATCGAAACGGATTGCTTCGCGCGTCGAAGAAGTCAACAAGTCCGTCGAAACCAATGCGGAGAAGATGGGCAAGGTGGACGAATTCACCGCCAAACTCGCCGAAGCCGATACGATGCTCGATAGCGCGCTCAAGAAGGCCATGGGCGATATGGGCGTGATGAGCGGCCTCATCGCCACCAACGCGGATGAACTCAAGAAGCTCAAGGAACTCGGGGACCGCAACTACTACGAGTTCGACCTCCGCAAGGCCAAGCAGCCCGCCAAAGTCGGCGACATCCTGCTCCGCGTCACAAAGACCGACACCAAGCGGAATCGCTTCACCCTCGAAGTGATCGCGGATGACAAGAAGGTCGAAAAGAAAGATCGCACGCTGAACGAACCCATCCAGTTCTACACCATGTCCGCCCGTCAGCCCTACGAACTCGTGGTGAACAATGTGCAGAAGGATCGGATTGTCGGCTACCTCGCCACCCCGAAAGCGCAGCGCCCACGCGGCTCCGGTGGCGGGGCATAACCACGAACTCCTCAGGCTCCATCGGAAAAGAGCGGCTCCACTCTTGGGCCGCTCTTTTTTTTCGCGCCGCAGCCGGCCCTCGAAGCTCCATCAATTCCCTTCCCGGAAACCGATCCTGTACTTTCCGCTCCGCTGCATCTCCACCTTGGCCTTGTCCCCCAGGGGCAGATCGCCCGAAATCGTCACCACGTACTGGTTCCGGATCAACCCGAATACCGCCTCCCCTGGGCTCTGTTTGGTCTTCCTAGCCATCTCCTGCAAGCTCAACGCAATGCCGCCCGTGCGCTCCGCCAGGTCCTGGAACATCCCCTTGTACCCGCCTACGAACAGCGGATAGATCGAAACTTCATTCCGCTGCGCCAACCGGTAGAGGCGGCTCTCGGAAATCCGGCTCCCGGCATCGAGCCCCGCCGTAATCAGAATCACCACCGGCCGCGCGCCTGCGTCCGTAAACGCGCCGTCGATCACCGCGAAAACCGCATCGAGAATTTGCGGACTGTTTCCATACTTCAGATTGCGCAGCGATTGCGCGAGGGCTTCCTTGCTCGAAGTGAAATCCTGCACCACCGTCGCCGCACTATCGAACGCGACGATCGACATCTGGTCTCCCTCCCCCAGTTGCTCGATTATATTCGCCGCCGCGGGCTGCACCATCTCGCCGATCGAACTCGAATCCACGAGCAGCGCCACATCCATCAGGCCGCTCACCTTTTCGACCTTCTCCACGCTCCGCTCACGATTTCCATCCGTAATGCGCAAATCGGCGGCCTTCAAGTCCGTGACCGGCGCCATCGTGTCCCGGTCCACCACCGTCACCAGCAGCCGTGTGGATGCGTTCGCCGCGAGGCTAAAAAGTGCGCAAAGCACGGTCAGCGCCAGCACGGGCCGCCGCAAACTGGTTGACAAAGGTATACGCTGCTTCACCCTACCGAGCTTATCAGGAGTGTCCGCCCCCCTCAATCGGCGCCTCCCGCGCCACGCGGCAAAAAAAGGGCAGGGGAACAAGTGCCTGAGAGGCCTCCCCTGCCCTGCCGAATGAACTGGCAAGATGTGAGTTGTTTGCTGGGTTCCGGCCGGATATCCGGCCAAAGCAGGTATTCCCGGATCCAGGTGACGGGCCAATCCGGGCGCGGTGCTCGATACCGGACGCATCGTGGTCTGGAAAGCACACGCCGCGCATGACGCCCGCCGCCCGATCCGGGAACGTTCCTACGCTGTGATCTTATGGTACTTTGATGTTGCGTGGAAGTCCTATGAGGACTATGTGCCGAGGTACAAACTGGTTCGATATTATCAACTTTTCTACGTCGATACCGACCGGACAGGAGAATAAAACGCTACAGATACCCTAACGTAATCATGTAACTCATTGATATCACACATATTACCCATCTATTTCGCATCCCGTACCGATTTGCCACAATTCTCCGACAACGGGAATTCTTCGAACGTTAATGCGCATTGCCTCTCATCTTCAGTGCTCTCAAGGAACCGTCCTCCCGCTCATGTCTTCTCGACAAGTCCCCGGATGTTCACACTGAAAACGCAACTCTTGCCCAATCGGTCGGATTCGAAAAACAACGTCTGGCTGTCGCCGGAGAAGAACGGATTCACAGACGCCGGGGCCGATGATTGGTGCTCCATCAGCGAAAACTCCCGCCGCGTCACTCGAAGCAGCAACAGCAGCAAGGGCTGAGCCTTGGAAGAACTCGCCCCGACGAAGACGGAGCCATCCGCATTCGCAGAAAACGTAGCAAACTTCGTCGTGTTCGCGATCAGCCGGTGCGTCCCTTCGTCCAGGTTGTACTCCATCAGTTGGTAGCGCTCCACCCCGTTCACCTGCTGCCGGATCAGGTACATCAGGATGTGGCCCGTCCGGTCCCAGCGCGCCTGCAGCACCTCACCCTTTGGGAACTCGGGCAGCGCGGGCGCATTCGGCACACCCACGAGCGATGGCTTGTGCTGCGTGTCCAACAGAAGCAGCCCAAAGCGCTGATGAAACCCGAGCGGTTGCAATCCCCCGCCCTCCGCCTGAAGAACCTGCCTGGATTTCCCGGACCCCGGGTCCACGAACACGATGCGCGTCACCTCGCCGCGCTGCTCCATCACCGCAGCCGTGCGGTCGTCCTGCGCCAGTAGCAATTGCCCCGTGCTGTGCCATCCGTCCCCGGACCGGTACAGCTCTCTCGTCCGCCCACGCCGGATCTCATTGCGGATGACGGCATCTCCATCGAGATACATCACATCCTTGCCGTCGCGAAGCATCGCGAGCGAGCGTGGCCGCAATTCCCGGGCCTCCGCCGTCTGCTGGCTCCCGCCCCGCTTCAAATCGAGAAGATACGGCTGCCAGTTCCCGCTCCTGTTGCTCGCATAAAGCAATTGGCTGTCTCCCGCCGGCAGCGCGCGATTCGGGTCGATCGGCAAATGCGCATCGGCGGTGTCCTCCGTCCAGCGAGTCACCAGGTATTCCGTCGCGGGGTCGACAAACACCTGTTTTTGCGGTTCGATCCGCGCCAGCGCCGCAGCCCGGGCCGGGGTTGGCAGGTACCCGGCGATTCCCCCGCACGCGACGGCGCCCGCCACGCCCGTTACCCGCGCCAGCACCTGCCGGCGGGTCAATGAGTAAGAATTCAGCGAATCACTTCGTTCGGTTGCTTCGAGAAAGGGCATTACGACTTTGGGCCGCGATCACGCTCACGCGGTGTGGAACCGGCCCATTCCTATGGATGCGCCGTGCACACGAAAAGTGTACCGTTCTTCCGGCATCCAGCCACAACCCGGCCGAGCGCGCCTGGTCGCTAGCCCGACGCTTTCGCTTCCTTGCCCTCCACGTCTATGCATGAGCCCGATGCGGTTTCCCGTCATGCCCGCGGTAATAGTGCCTCGCCAGCAGATCCGCGCCCCAATCGCCTGTGAAGTCTCTCCACACGCAATGAATATGGTTGGCTTGGTTCTGCGTGCAGTCGTATTCAATCAGGAAGGTCGGAGCCTGAATCCGGTAGTAATGCGGATCCCCCAAATTCGGCCCCCCAGCCCACGCGAACAGCAATTTGCCCGCGCCCTCTTTCACCTGCGTCTCCCGCCACCGGCGCGCTCCCTCCGGAACGTTGCCGGTATACTCCTCGATCACTGCCATCAGTTTGCCGTGCTGGCTTGCGGTCATCTTCGCTGCGGCTAAGCCCGAAGGCTGCCCGGAGAGCGCAGCCTTGCGGTGGTTGCTCGTAAGAATATCTTTATAAGCCACCGCGTCCACGATGGCCTGTTTCTGTTGCTCCGGCCGGAGCGCGTGCAGCAACTCCCGCGCCAAATCCTCTTCCGCGGATAGCACCCGCAAGCCCTTGCGCGCCCCATGCCGCACCTCGCGCGGGTTAGAGCCGAAAAATGTCGGCGCCGCGAAGATCTTTCCATCCCGCACCGTGTAGTGCAGGCTCAGGTGGTGCCCTTCCACGCGGAAGCCCCAGATAGCGGTATCCGAAGGCGTGCCGAAAATACTGAAGTAGTACTTGCCGGGGTTCCGCCGCTCCCCGGAATCCTTTTCCATCTCCTTCAGAACCTCTTCGAGGCTCATGATGGTGGCTGCCTTGATATACCCCTTCTGGCTTAGGCCGGCGGCCAGCAGCGCATGCGCCAGGTGCTGCTGCTCCGGGCGCATCTCGCGAAACGCAATCCCCTTCCGCTCTATCGGTGTGTAGTGATACACGTAGCGCTCGGCATCCATGAAATCGAAACTCGCCCGCGCCCGCTGGCTCTCATCGAGCGAATCGAGAAACGTGAGCGCCGTGTGCGTCAGCAGCGTGCTGCCCGCCAAATGCAGCCGCCCGATCTGCATCGCGCCCACCGTGGCGATCGCATTCCACAAGAACTCTCTGCGTCCGGAACACATTGAAATCCCTCCGTCCTGCGGCCCATGCGGGATCCCCGCAATCGCATCGCAATGGATACGCCAGCCCGCCGTGTTGAAATTCTAGCGAATGCGAAGCGCAAAGGGAAACAGGCAGCCCCGCCGGAGCTACAAAGCAAATCGAGCGTCGCGGTGGTCGCCGCGACGCTCGTGGAAAGGAGGTTTTTCTGACTGGCAAACTCTAGATTTAGAAAGGCAATTGCGAAGTCCGCGCATCCGCCGTAATCGGCCTCTTCAGGAACGGATACGGATTTACCGCCACTCCATTCACGCGAACTTCGTAATGCAGATGCGTCCCGGTGGCGCGGCCCGTCGCCCCCATCCCCCCGATCACTTCTCCCCGGCGCACTTCCATGCCCGGAATCACTTTCATGCTCGATAGGTGCGCATACCGCGTCTGATATTGTCCGTGGTCGATCACCACGATGCGTCCGTAGCCTCCGAACCAGCCCGCCATTGTCACGATTCCATCCGCGCTCGCCTTGATCGGGTCTCCGTAGTTGCCCTTGATGTCCACGCCGGAATGGAAGGCGCCCAGGCCGCTGAACGGGTCGGTCCGCTTTCCGTAGTTGTCCATCAATCGCCCGTTCACCGGCCAGATGCTTGGCATCGCGTTCGTATGGCGCTTACGCACAAACTCACGGAAGATCCGCGAATAATCCGCGTTCTTCAGGAAGTCATACTGCTCCAGCGTCTCGTTCATCGTCGGGATCAGCCGCGCTTCGGACGCCAGGTCGTTGTCGTTGTTCAGGTTCTGTTTCAAACCGTACGCCACCGAGACTTCGCTCGCGAAGATCTGCAGCGTCGCCAGTTGCTCGTTCTGTTCTTCGGCGGTCTTCTGGAGGTTTGTATAGCGGTCCCGCAGCGTCTCCACCTCTTCGCGGAGATTGTTGTACTGGGCCACTTTCCAAACCATGCGCCCGTAGCTGCCGACAAAACCGAATACGGAGAACGAACCAAGCACGGCCAACGCCAGAATGGCGTAAATCACAGTGTGGGGAAGATGGATGCGCTGAATCCGTCCATGTACGCTATGCGCCAGGACGAGAATAAAATACCGTTGCTTCACGAAAGAACCTCTGGGTGGCGTTAACCTCGGGTGCGGCCCGCCTTGTTGGCGTTCCTTGCCCCAAGGGAATGCTCCAACCGGTGGGCGGGAGCGAAGCCTCGTGAACCTTTGCTCGTGGACTGTGGCGTTTAGACCCGATTTGGGGCGTCCATTTGTCTCACTGCAAACACTTGAAGTTACCAGGATGAGACTGCGTTGTCAATCTGGGAAGAAACAGCGAACAGCCCCTCAAATCGTCATTTTGTCGCTTATACGGTCGTAAATCGCCATCAAACGGCGCATCGTTCTTGCTTTTTGGGACCAGGGTATCCGAATTCTTCATCCGCCGGCCTTCCCTCGCCCGGCCTCACCGGCCGCCGGATAGTCCGCCCCGCTCAGGCTGCGCTCCACGGACCGCTGCCATTCCTCAAGGGCCGCCCGCATGGCCTTCACCCGCTCCGGCTGCGCCGCCGCCAAATCGATCTTCTCCCCGTCATCCGCATCGAGGTCGTACAACTCCGCCGGACCCTTGGCCGGCGCATACAGCTTATACCGTGCCTCCGTAATCGCCGCCACTCCTCCGAAATCGGACGTCCTCGCGCGCGTGTGCTTCAGATTCCGGAACGTGATATGCGGCACCTTCGCCGTGGGGATATTGCCCGTCTGCGCTTTCAACGGCAGGTACGGCTCCGGATTCTCGTTCTCTTCCCGCGCCACATCGTAGCCCCAGAAGCAAATCGGCCCCGGCCGCGTGTCCATCTTCCCTTCGAGCACTGGCCGCAGACTCATCCCGTCGAGCGGCCGCGCAGGCAGCCCCGTCCTCGTCAGATCGCACAGCGTCGGCAGTATATCGCTCGTCACCGCCCGCATTTGAGTGCGGCGCGCCTCCCGGATCCCTGCCGGCCATTCGATGATCGCCGGAACGCGAATCCCGCCTTCGTAGTAGCTCCCCTTTGCGCCGCGCAGCGGAGAGCGATCCCGGTCCGGAACCGGCGTCCCGTTATCGCTGATGAACCACAACAGCGTGTTCTCCGCGATGCCCGTCTCCCGTAGCCCCTCCCGGAAAATCCCGATCGCCCGGTCCATCGCGCTGATTTCCGCGAATCGCTCCGCCAGCCGCTCACTCACTTTGCCGTGATAGGGAACAATATCGTCGTCAATCGGCGTGTAAGGCTCATGCGGAGAACCGAACGCCAGCACCGTGAACGTGCGCTTCCCCGCCTTCACCTGCTGCCCGAGCCAACGCGCCGCCTCCCGCGCCACGCCCTCGCTGGCCTCTCCATTCACCCGTTCCGGGTCCGCCCCGTTCCGTGAGAGCGGCGGACTATGCCCGAAGAAATTGTCGTGCGCCAGCCACTCATCAAACCCCATCGCCCCCGGATTCGTCGGCGACCCCGCTCTCACCGGACCCAGATGCCACTTGCCGAAATACCCCGTCGCGAATCCCTTCTCCCTCAGCAGCGCCCCGATCGTGATCTCCTCCGGGCGAATCGACCAGTTCGGCGCGAAATCCCCGAACCGGTTCGCATTCCGCCCCGTCATCACGCTCCCCCGCGTCGGCGCGCACAGCGCCGCTCCGGAATAGAAGCGGTCGAATCGCAGCCCGTTCGCCGCCATCCGGTCAAGCACTGGCGTCCGCAGCAGCGCATGCCCCTGGTAGCCCGTCTCATGCCATCCCAAATCATCGGCGATACAGAGCACGATGTGCGCAGGTTCGCCCGCCTTCGCTACGCTCTGTCCGGCACCGGGTTCCGCCGGCAGGGGCATCGCGCCCAACGCCATCACAGGCGCTGCCGCCCTGCTCAAAAACTCGCGCCTGCTTGTGTTCCTGGTCCTGGCCCGGAAGCTCATCGCGCACCCTCCGCCCGCCCCTCTTCGCCGGCGGACCGGCTTCGCGGGCAGCCATGAGCCTATCGAATTCAAATCCCCACCGCAACGGCAATCCGCGCGCATCCGTGCCACGGGAATCAACGGCAAAAAGCCGCCCGTTTCGAGCCACAAAGGCAACTGCCGGTGCAATTCCTCGCGCTCGAAAGGGCGGCTCCCTGCTACGGACCACCAGGAGTTTCAGGTTTGATCGGAGCCTTCTCGCTAGGCCTCCTTGATGGAGCTGATGATCACCTTCCCGTCCTCCATCGTCCCGGTGACGGTGACATTTTTCCCGGCGAATTCCGCAGCTTTTTCCTGCGGTTCAAGCGGGATGGATTGGCCGCCGGTGCTGAGCACATAGGTCTTCACACCCTGCACTTCTTTCTGTTCCACCGTGCCGGTCCAGGATTTCTCCGGCGCCTGCACCTGTTGAGAGTCGGCCTGAGCTGCGAGCCCGGTTACCGGAAATACAGTTGCCGTCATACTGAGCAGAAACGCAAAAGCCAATAGCGCACGAACGGAATTCGACACAAACATTCTAAATTTTCCTTCGTAGATTTTTTGGACTTTTCCCGGCCATTTACCGGATTTGCTCCAATGAAATGCACGTCGCGTGCCAATTCCCCAAGATCCGGAAAAACCCATCAATAAATCAGCCACATAGCAAAAATCCGCTCCCAGGAATAAGCAGCACATGTTTCAGAAATCTCCGCGAAATTACCCGGAATCCAAGAATCCCCACGCCACCAGGTCAAATCTACCGCTCCAGACCTGCTGAAATTCCCTCTTCGCCGTGATGCAGTTTCTAAAGCCCTAGGGAGAAGGGCGGATCGGCTCAATGCATATTTCCAGGATCCGGGCGCAGCTTAACCCGGCGCTTCGCCGGGAGATCCTCCGCGATACGAAAACCACAACCGGCTGGGTCCATACCGTCATCCACGTGATCGCCAAGGGCAATCCCCATGCTTAAGGTGGCGAAACTCATCCGCCTATCCCACGATTGCTCCACACGGGCGCATTGGTTACCATTTCCGTAATATCCCTGCAGGAGGCATCTCTATGAACCGCCGTTTGTTTCTGTCTGCTACCCCAGCGATGCTCGGCGCGGGCGTTCTCTCCGCTGCTGAAATGCGTCCACAAGCGCCGGAGGTCACTCGCCCGCGCGCCACCTTTGGCGATGCCGTCGAGCCGGATTGGGAACAGCGCGTCAGGATCTCCGTGGGTCCCGGCAAAGCGGACCTGGTGGGAGCCGACCACCGCGCGATCCAGGCCGCCGTCGATTACGTCTCCGGCCTCGGAGGCGGCACGGTACAGATCCTTCCCGGCACGTACCGCTTCCGGAACGCGGTCAAACTGCGCTCCAGCGTGCGGATCGTGGGTAGCGGACTCGATTCCGTCTGCATCAAAGAGCCCTCCGTCAAAACGCCATTGCTGGAGAATTCTGACTGGTATGACCGGGAAGTAACCCTCGCGGATCCCGCAGGCTTCGCAGTCGGTGACGGCATCGTTCTGCGCACGCGGAATCCGCACAATGGAAGTTTTGATACCTACAAGCGCACCCTCGTCGCGCGCAGCGGCAATCGCTTCAAGCTCGACGAGATGTTGGTGGAAAACTTCTGGACCAAGGAAGGCGCCGATGCGTCCACCTTGTTTGCGCTCTTCGACGGATACCGCATTGCCGACGCCGCCATCGAGAATATCTGTCTCGACGGCAACCGTTCGAATAACGAATCACTGAACGGGAACTATGTGGGCTGCATCTTTCTTCGAGAGAGCAACCGCATTCAAATGCGCCAGGTAACGGCGCGTAACTTCAACGGCGACGGAATCAGTTGGCAGGTTTGCCACGACGTTCGAGTGGAGGATTGCCACAGCCACGACAACGCCGGCTTCGCGCTTCATCCAGGCTCGGGGTCCCAGCGCACCGTGGTCACCGGCAGCACGCTGGAGCGCAACGATATCGGCTTCTTCTTCTGCTGGGGCGTAAAATGGGCGCTCGTCGAGAACAACCGGATGCTCGACAACAAACGCTTCGGTGTGTCGATCGGCCACAACGACACAGACAACATAGTCCGCAAAAACGAAGTGCTGCGAAGCGGAAAAACGGGCATCTTTTTGCGGCAGGAGCATGGCCCCACCTTCTCGCCCAGCCGTAATCGGATCGAGGCGAATCGGGTGCTGGACAGTGGGGCGGAGGATGGCGTAGCCGTGGACATCGAGGGGACTACCGAAGAGATCGTCCTGAAGGGAAACATCCTGGCCGAGACCCGTAAGCCCGCCTCCCGGATCGGCGTCAGGATCGGCAAGGAGACGAAACAGATCGAGCTGGCGGAGAACCGCATTGACGGCTTTTCCACTCCTGTCCTCGATCTCAGCAAGTAGCGTCCAGGCTGAAATCTCCAGCGATGCAGAAAGCTTCAACGGAAAGTTGCGGGAAGAGTCTCAGGGCGCCCGCCGCGTTCCGGCATCTGTGAGATACCCGGGAGCAAGCCAGGCGCAGGAGGAATCCCCACGACCAACGGGATCTCCTCCGCCCCTGGAGTCCTGTGCTCCGGAACCCTTCGAACTGGCTTACTCTCCCCTCCGGGCTCCAGACGCCCGCTCAGCGGTTACACCGGGCCGCTCATCGCGCACCCAACCAAACAGCTCGGCGCCTCAGCATCCTGCCTCATCAGCCCGGCGCAGAATCACCGATAGCGCCGAACAACGGTCTATCGGACGAAGTACGAAACGGACCGGGTCCAAGCTTCAGGACCGATTCAAGAGAAAATCGATCGGGGTGGAAAAGCACTTGACAAGATCATAGGCGCGAATAGTGCTCGATATTGTTTTTCGCGTATTTCCACTGCGCCAGAATCTTCCCGTTATTCGCCGCGCAACTCGCGCCCGAATATGGATTCGCGCAATAAGCGAACTGCAATCGCAGACGCGAACCCACGTTCCCCACCACGCCCAGTCTCGCGTCCCACGGCTGCTGCCGCCGCGTGTTAAAGCTCCACCGCTCCGTCAGCCCGTTGCCCAGCGCAACCTGCTTCAGCGCCCCTTGCGGCGCGTATTGCGCGCCCGTCCAGTGTAGCCGTCAGTGCAACCGGATTCTTGAAGGCCGCGTGGGGGACGTGTTGATCTGAAGGAATGAACGATTCGATCTCTTCCTTGGATTATGGCGAGTAACTGGTGCTGCGCTTTCGGGCGAGCGGGGTGACGCGGAAGGGTTTCGCGGCGCGTTCCGGAACCTCCGTTTCCACGCTCGACTACTATGTGCGCCGCGAACGCAAAACCTCCCTGCCAGCCGCTTTCGCGCCGAGCCGTATTCTCCCGGTTGAGTTCGTGGCGCCCGAAGAGGTAACTCTCCATGCGAGTGCGCCTGCCGCCCCCGCCGACATTCGCATTCACCTGGCTAACGGCCATGCGCGGGAAGTCGAGCGTGGCTTCGATGCCGGGTTGCTTTTCGATCTGCTGGCCGTGCTCGAAGGGAACACGCGGGGGAACGGGCGTAGATGCTGGGGCTGGGTCCGGCGACGAAGGTCTATGTGGCGAGGGGCGCGACCGATATGCGCAAGGGCTTCGAGCGGCTCTACAGCTTGGTGCGCGAGGAACTGCGGTGCGATCCGCTGAGCGGGCATCTGTTTCTGTTCGCGAATGCCTCGCGCACGCGACCAGAGTTCGATCACCGCTGCGGAGTACCGCTTCTTTCCCGGGGGCGAGCAACGCGAACTCGCCGAACTCATTCGGGGATCCCCGATTTACGTCGAGAGTCCCCGCGAAATGGGCAAGTGCCGGGGAATACAAATACGCTCTTGCAGGAAATGCCGGCGCGACGGGCGAAGGATTCACGGAGGGAGCGGGGTCCACGGATGGGGTAGCCTTCTCTCGACAGAGCCGGGGACCTCCGCTGGAAGGTTAGGAACTGCCAGCAAGAATCGTTTGTGGCCTGACACGCTTGCTTCAACCGAACGGCCGGTACTTCCCTTCAATGGGAAGAACCGGCCGTTGCGCGTTTGAAGGCGGTCATAACGGGTCGGTCATAACGGGACGGAGACGAGCTCGAGGGCAGCGGCGCGAAGGGGGAGGCGGCGGTTTTCGTGGCGCAGCGTGAACGCGCGAGGCTCATTCGAGAGGTTCCAGACCAGCGCGCGCCGGGCAGTGGGATACCAGGCGCACACGGCGGGTTGCTCTTCTTCGATGAAGGGAGTGGCGCCGAGGCGCGGGAAGAGGCGCTGCTTGAGAGCGAAAATCTCCTCCATGGTTTCCGGGGTATCCCGGCGGGTGACGAGTTCCACGCCCGGCGAGCGGGGTTGGGCGGCGGCATCGGCATCCGAAAGAAACGCCCAGCCCGTGGAAGGGAGCGCGTTGCAGACTTCGAAAGGAATGCCGGAGGCCAGAAAAAGGCTATAGGGCTTATCGTCGCCCACGTAGCGGCTGTGCTCGCCCCAGTAGTGCTTGAACGGCCCGGCGGGCGCGTGCCCGGCGACTTCCGCGTGAATTTCGGCCTGACGCCGCATGGCCGGCGCGAGCACTTGCCAGTGGCTCACGGGGAATGGGGTGAGCCCGCTCATCATCATCGTGTTGCGGACATCGGCCAGCGTGGAGATGGCGAGTTTTGCCGCCATGTTCGATGCGGAAAGCTTATCCGCGGGGAAGGCGGTGGTTTCACTGTAGGCGAGTTCCGGCGTCGCGAAGCGCCGGTGGAATAGCGTGCTGAATAACTCATCCGTCTTGCCCTTGAGCCGGTCGAATTCGCGATCGCTGAACATGAGTTCCCCAACGCGAAAGGGCACACCGCGATAGTCATTCAGGCGGATGCCCGCTTTCTCCGCGCCGAGGTACATCACCATATTGCCAATGGTCAGGCCCTTGCGCGCGCGCTGCAATCGGCGGAAACAGGCGGTGAGTTCGGAGCAGTGAAACTCAACCCAGGCACGAAGTTCGGGCGAGAGCGAACGTGCCTGGATGTCCGCGATCAGTTGCTCGCGCACGCCGGCGCCATAGCCGTGCGCCTCTGAGAAGCGCCGCCAGTGATCGTCGCAGAAACAGCCGCCGATCTGGCCGGGTCCGGTGGCGAGGCGGAAATCGTCGTCGAGAAACAGGGTGCGGAACACCATTCCATCGAGGCGCGCCAGGGCAGCGGCGTTCTCCGCCGCGGCGGGCGCATGCAGGGAGGTGCCCCAATGCCGGGAACCGTCCGCGTGGACGCACTGCCGCCAATGGGGCGGTGGAATCAGCGGGGGCTCGCCTGCCTTGTCGCCAAGCGAATCGCCCGGATGCCCCAGGGGAACAAAGGCGATCTCCGCCTCCATCCCCGCCTTCCGGATTCTTCGCGCGGCGGCGGCGATACGAGCCGGTTCGTAATACCAATGGCCATACAGAAAGCCCGTGAGCCAGATGGTGTGAACGCCGGCCTGCTTTACCAGATCGATCAATTCCGGGTTTCGTTCGAGCGAGGCGGAAGAAAGGCAGACATGGTAGCGGCGCGCCATCGCCGGAGCGGAGAAGGCAGGCGCCGCAAGCAGGGGAGCAGCTAGGAATTCGCGGCGATTCATTCTACTCCCCCCTCGATCCGCAACAGGGCGCCCGCGCCGGGCGCCAGCCAGCCCCCTTCATTGCCGATAGGGCCTTCCTGCCCGTTAAAAGGCGAGACGCGCACGAGGGTGGCGCGCGGGTTCCGCAGCTTGACGCGGAAGGCCGCCGATTCCTTCAAATCTTTGTTGACGATCATGAGCCAGTTCCGGCCGCCGGGGCCGGAGAATTCTCCAATCAGAAAGCGGCCGCTGGAGCGCATGTCCTCGACCAGGGGCGTGCCCGCGGCGGTGGAGACGGGCCAATGGTAGACGCCCGTGCTGCGGAGTTTGGTGAGCGCGGGCGCGAGCGCGTGAATTTGCCAGGTGATGCGGCGGAGCATATCCCAGGTGGCTGTCTTGTTGCCGAAAGCGTCAATGGGGGCCAGACGATAGTTGCCATGTCCTGGGGTGAAATAGGTGAAGAACTGAATGCCGCGCCCGCCATAGGCCAGGGTGGCATAGACCTGAAGATGAAAGGTGGCGTCGGTGGGCTCCATGTAGTGAAAATGGGCGTTCGAGAGTATGCAGTTCCAGAAGGGGATGCCCGCTTCGAGCGTCACGCGCCGCACCTGTTCGAGATTGTCATAGAACCGCGGATCCATATCTCCCGCCAGAAGGGAATAGTTGTCCCAACTGAGATAGGGCAAGGGGATGTGCTTGAGATAGGCGCGTAAGTAGGCGTCATAGGATTCCGCGCCGAGAAGTTGCGCGCTGGCGTAGTTGGGAAACAAGTTGATGTAGGGCAACTTCCCCGGCATGACGCGGCGCAGCTCGGCGGCGATGCGGCCAATCAGCGGCATGGCCGCCGTGCCGGGTTCGTCGCGAAGGTTGACGCCGAACGCCGCCGGGTGAGAACCGATGCGGGCCTTCAGGCCGGCCACGGCTTGCCGGATTTCGTCATCGGTCGCCTGTTTGCGGTCGATCAGGTCCCGGATGGGCTGGTAGGAAACCACGCACGAGAGGCCGGCCGCCTGAACCTTGTCGAGGTCCTCGACTTGGCAGAATCCGCTGACGTTGAGCCCCGCCTCTTTCATCAGGGCGAGGCTTCCGGAATCCGAAGGAGAGGGATTCCAGGCGATGATGGGGAACTCCGCGGCGGGAACCGGAGCGGGCTGATGAATCGATGGGTGCTGCGCGGGAAGCGCGATAGCCGTGAGAAAAAGCCAGAGGAAACGAAGCATTACGAGAGCGATTGCGGGCACAGTCAAATTCGTTCTTATCAATCTATTCTCAGCAAATTGTAACAGGGTTACGGATCACCACGGCGGAGCGCTGCCGCCGCCAACGGAGGCGCGCCCTGAAATGGTGGATTCGCGGTTGCGTCACCGGTAGCGGAGGCGGGCACGGCTCCAGCCTGGGATGTGCCGTGAGCAATCGTCAATCGCCCGCATGGTGCGGAAGCGAGGCATGCGCGGCTACGGTATCCGGCAGCGAATCCTCTTGCGGGGCATCCTTGCGCTCGCCAAACCAGCGCTTCCACAGAGCGTTCTGGGCAATGTCGTCGAAGAGTGAATAGGCCACCGGCGTCACGAGCAGGGTCAGCAGCAGCGAGAGGCTTTGCCCGCCAATGACGACAACCGCAATCGCACGGCGCTCTTCCGAGCCGGGGCCCGTGCCGAGCGCCAAGGGCGCCATTCCGGCGACGAGGGCGAGCGTGGTCATGAGGATGGGCCGCAAGCGATCCCGGTTGCCCTGAATGATCGCCTGGTAACGATCCATCCCCTTGCGGCGCAGGCTGTTCATGTGGTCGATCTGCAGAATGGAGTTCTTCTTCACGACTCCGAACAGCACGAGCATTCCGAGAGCCGAATAGAGATTCAAGGTGTTGCCGGACGCCCACAAAGAGAACAGTGCAAACGGGATGGAAAGCGGCAGGGACAGCAGAATGGTGAACGGGTGGATCAGGCTGTCGAACTGAGAAGCCAACACCATGTACATGAAGATCACAGAAAGCCCGAACGCGATCAGGAACTCACGGCCGGTCTGCTCCAGTTCGCGGCCACGCCCGGAGACACTGGTGGTGTAGGCGGGCGGCATGTTCATTTCGGCGGCGGCCTTGCGCAGCGCGTCCAAGCGATCCGCCAAGGCATAGCCATCGCCGATAGAGGCGCGGATGCTGCTCTGCCGCTGGCGATCCAGGCGGTCAATGCGGCTGGGAATCGTGGAAGGAACGATTTTCACGAGGTTATCAAGGCGGGCAAGTTCCCCGTTGCTGCGCGGAACGTAGAGGCGCGAGATTACCTGGGGATCGTCGCGATACTGCTCCGTAAGGCGCAACTGCACATCGTAGTCTTCGTTCACGCTTGGGTCGCGGAAACGAGTAACTCGCACATCCCCGCCCACCATGGTGCGGAGGGCTTGCGCAATATCCGCCACCTTCACGCCGAGGTCCGCCGCACGCTTGCGGTCAATCTCCACGCGAAGCTCGGGACGATCCAATTTGAGCGTGGTATCGGCATCGTAGATGCCGCCCAACGTCTCCGCGCGCTTGCGGAGTTCCTCCGCGTAGGCGGCGAGCTTCTCGAGTTCGGGGCCGCGAATCACGAAGTCGATTTCAAAGTTGCCGCCGCCGATATTGAACGAAGGGAAGTTGCGAACCTGGGCGCGGAGGTCTGTGTACTTGCGCAGAGCGCGGCGGACCTGCATCATGACATCGCGCTGCGAGTAGTTATTGCGGAAGGCCTCGCCGGGGTCGAGGTGGATGAGCCCCTTGAAGAAGCGGCCGATGCTGAATACGCGCTCTTCGATGGGCGCGATGCGCACGTACAGCCGGGCGGTGTTCACCCGCGCCATGTAACTGCCGCCCACCTCCGAAAGCACCACCTTCACGGCAGGAATCTTCCGGATATCGTGCTCGACGAGCTCAAGCGCTTGGGACATGGCCGTGAGGCTGGCCGTCTCCGGCGCGGTTACGGAAACTTCGAACTCGTTTTCGTCGATATCGCCGGGCAGATATTCCTGCCGCACAACCTTGTAAAGCGGGATGGAAGACAGGATGACGGCCAGCCCGAGCATCGAAACCGCGAAGCGATGGCGCATGACGAAATGCAACATGCCGACATAGGCGCGATCGATATAACCGTAGTAGCCTTCGCGGGAATGGCCGCTGCCCGCATCTTCCCGCCGCAAGAGCCGCGCGCTCATCATGGGCGTGAGGGAGAACGACACCAGCAGGCTTACCATGATCGCTACCGCCGCCGTAATGCCGAACTGGTAGAGGAAGCGCCCGGAAATGCTCGACATGAACGAGACGGGCACGAAGATCACAACGAGGCTCAGCGTCGTTGCGAGCACGGCGAGCCCGATATCCGCGGTGGCCTCGCGCGCCGCCACCATTGGCGTCATCTTCTTCTCTTCCACGAAGCGGAAGATGTTTTCAAGCACGACGATGGCGTCGTCGATAACGATGCCCACCATGAGGACCAGAGCCAGCATCGTGACGCTATTCAGCGTGAAGCCGAGCACTTCCATCATGGCGAAGGTGGAGATTACGGAAGTGGGGATGGCGATGCCGGCGATGATGGTGCTGCGCCAACTGCGCATGAATGCGAGCACTACCAGACAAGCGAAGATGCTGCCGAGCACGAGGTGGATATTGATCTCATGCAATGCCGCTTTGATAAAACGCGATTGATCCTGGATGACTTCCATGCGCACGTCCGCGGGCAACTGCGCCTGCACGCGCTGCATGTTCTCTTTCACGGCCTCGATGGTGGCGACGGTATTGGCGCCGGATTGGCGGAGAATTCCCATTACCACGGTGGGTTTTCCGTTAAGGCGGGCGAGCGAGCGCTGTTCCTTGGAGCCGTCCTCCGCGTACCCGATATCCTCAATCCGGATGGGCGCGCCGTTCACGGTTCGGATGACGATGTCGTTGAAATCCCGCGGGTTCTCCACGCGCCCGATGGTGCGAAGCGATTCTTCCCGCAAGCTGTTCGTGACATTGCCGCCGGGAATATCGGCATTCTGTTGGCGAAGGGCGTCGAGCACGTCCCGGATGGAGAGTTTATACGCTTCCAGGCGTTCGGCGTCGGCCCAGACGCTGATGGCGCGCTCGAGGCCGCCGACGATCCGCAATTCGCCAACGCCAAGGCTGCGCTCCAGTTGCGGCTTCACAACTTTGTCGGCAAGTTCGGTGAGCTCGCGCGCGGTCCGGTCGCCGGAGAGGGCGATGGTCAGGACGGGAGTATTCTCGTTGTTATACTTCGCGATAATCGGCGGGTCAACGTCCTCCGGCAATAGGCGAAGGACTGCCGCAACCCGATCCCGGACATCTTGCGCGGCAACATCGATATCGCGGCTGAGGTCGAACGTCACCATCACCATGGAGTTTCCGCTCGAGTTGATGGAGCGAATCTCCTGGATCCCTTCGACGGTGTTCACGGACTCTTCGATGACGTCAGAAACCAGCGATTCCATCTCTTCGCTGGAGGCGCCCGGCAGACTGGTGCGCACGGAAACGGTGGGCAAATCGACCTGGGGAAATCGATCCAGACCCAAGCGGAAATAGCTTGCCGTGCCGACCACCACCATGGCCAGGATGATCATGGTGGCAAAAATGGGGCGGCGAATACAGATTTCAGCCAGTTTTTGCATAACGATTCGTTCCTCGCCTCCCCACCCGCACTCTACCTATTTGGCTGCGCACTGCCTACCCGGCCGCGCACTATCCATTCGGCCGCGACCTGCCTATTTGGCCGCGACCTCGACCGGCGTCCCGCCCACCAGATTGCCCGGTTGAACGACGACACGATCACCCGCTTTCAGGCCTTCCACGATCTCAATGCGCCCGTCAGCCCGCCGGCCGGAGCGTACCAGACGCTCAACGGATTTGCCCTCTTCGACGAGAAAGACTTTCTCAATACCCGCGAACACGACGAGCGCGGAACCCGGCACGAAGATCGCCTGCTCCCCGGCTTTCGTCACAAGCGAAGCCTGAACGAAAGACCCGGGCTTCAGCCTCCCCGAATCGTTCGGAATAGTGGCTTCCACAAGCAGGGTACGGTTCGTCGGATCGATGGCGGGTGAGAGCCGGGAAACCACGCCGCTATACGTATTGGTGTCGTTCTCCAGGCGCAACGTGATGCTCTGCCCGACGCGCACACCCGAGGCC
This sequence comes from Bryobacterales bacterium, assembly GCA_020847315.1. Classification (GTDB taxonomy): domain Bacteria; phylum Acidobacteriota; class Terriglobia; order Bryobacterales; family Bryobacteraceae; genus JACTMJ01. The sequence continues at coordinate 39,593 of JADLCF010000223.1, forward strand.
GCGCGTTCCGGCACGGGGAGTTGCAGCCGCAGCGGCGACATCCGCACGATGGTGACCACGCTCGAACCCGGCGCGACATACTGCCCAACCGAACCCTCGCGCGCGAGAACGGCGCCCGCGATGGGGGCGCGCAGTTCCGAATCGGCCAGCCGCTGGCGAGCCAGTTGCAGCTCCGTCTTCCGCTGGGCCAGCGTGGCCTGGCGGTTGCGAATCTCCTCGATTGCATCCTGATGACGGCCATCGGCGATGCGGAAGTTCGCGTCGGCGGTGTCGAAATCCGCCTTGGAGATCAACTTCTGGTCAAACATCTGCTGCGCGCGGTCACGGCTGAGCCGGGCTTCATCGAGCGCCGCCTTCGCCTGAAGGACGAGAGGCGCGCGTTCCACGCTCACCTGCGCATCGGCTTGGTTGGCCGTGAGCCCGAGGCGCGCGCGCGCCTGTTCGAGAGCGGCGGCCGCCTGCGCCACGGCAAGGTCGAAATCAGTCCGATCCAAACCCGCGAGCAACTGGCCGGGTTTCACGGTATCGCCCAAGTCCACCGGCAACCGGTCAATGCGGCCGGCAACCTTGAACGCGACCGCCACTTGGTCTTGCGCGGCCAGCGTTCCGTTTACTTCCACCGTACGGCTGATGCTGCCCATCGCCGCAGGCGTTACTTTCACATTGCGGCTCTTAATCGCACCTTCGCCGCCCGGCCCTCTTGTACCGGCCGCGGTGGCCGCCCGTTCCGTCTGGCAGCCGCTTAGCACCAGCAAGAAAATTACCGCAACGATTCCGCCAACTTGCGCACGTGTCAACACATCAATCCTTGTAAGAGAAAGTCTCTCCGGCCCATCGGGATCTCGAACCCAGCCAAAAAGAGAAACCACAGCAGTAGAAAAAAGTAATGACTGCGAAGCTGGGGCAGTCGTTACCGGAACCGCAACCCGGGAATCGTAAATTGCGAATCGTTTTTCGTACTTTCTATTGTGACGGAAACCGTGGCGGCCGCGCAGCCCCACGGATCGCGAGGCTCGCGCTTCCGCCCGGGGCGCCGAACCCAGCGGCGGCTAGGCGAGCGCTTTACGGATCAACTCCCCTTCGACATCCGTGAGCCGGAACTCGCGGCCCTGGAATTTGTAGGTGAGTTTTGTATGGTCGATGCCCATCAGGTGGAGGATGGTGGCGTGAAGGTCGTGGACGCTTACCGGATCTTCCGCGATGTTATAACCGAGATCGTCGGTCTTGCCCACGGTGACCCCGGGCTTGATGCCGCCACCGGCCATCCACATGGTGAAGGCGCGGGGGTGATGGTCCCGGCCCAGGAACTTCGATCCACTGCGGGCTTCGTTCATCGGGGTTCGCCCGAACTCGCCACCCCAGACGACGATGGTTGAATCGAGTAGACCGCGTTGCTTCAAGTCCGTTACCAGCGCCGCCGCCGCACGGTCCGTTTCATTGCAGAGGTAGGAGAGCTTGTTGACGATATCCTCGTTGTTCGACGAGCCGTGGGTATCCCAACCGCGGTGGTAGAGTTGCACGAAGCGGACACCCCGCTCCACCAGCCTCCGCGCCAGCAGGCAATTGTTTGCAAAGGAGGGCTTGCCAGGGGAAGCTCCGTACATTTCATGAATGGCGGCGGGTTCCTTCGATAGATCCGTCAACTCCGGTACGCTCGATTGCATGCGGAAGGCGAGTTCGTAGGAGTTGATGCGCGTCTCAATCTCCGGGTCTCCCACTTCGCGGAAATGGCTCTCGTTCAACCCCTTGAGCAAATCGAGCGATCGGCGGCGGCGCTCCCGGTCAATGCCTTCGGGGTCCGATAGAAAGAGAACCGGATCTCCCTGCCTCCGGAACTCCACGCCTTGGTAGACGGTGGGCAGGAAGCCGCTTCCCCAGCAGCTCTTGCCGCCGTCGGGCTGATTCTGGCCGGAGAGAAGCACCACGAAGCCGGGCAGATCGGCATTCTCGCTACCCAATCCGTACTGTAGCCAGGCGCCCATGCTGGGGCGGCCGGGAATCTGATGGCCGCTATTCATGAAAATCTGCGCGGGCGAATGATTGAACTGCGTCGTGTACAGCGACTTGACGATGGCGATGTCGTCGGCGATCTTCGCGGTGTGAGGAATCAGGCTTGAAAGCTCCGCGCCGGACTTGCCGTAGCGCTGAAAGCTGTGTGGAGATCCGAGCAGTTTGGGCGTGCCCTTGATGAAGGCGAAGCGCTCCCCCTTGGTGACGTCTTCGGGCACGGGCTGGCCATCGTACTTGTTAAGGAGCGGCTTGTAATCAAACAGATCCAATTGCGAGGGGGCGCCGGCCATGAAGAGAAAGATCACGCTCTTTGCCTTGGCGGGATGGTCCGGGCCGGCTGGCCTTGGCGTGGCGGCCTGTAGCCCTTGGCCGGATAGCGCCGCCAAGGCGGCGGCCCCGATGCCGAACTGGCCGGCCTGGCCAAAGAAATGGCGGCGCGTGATGGCTTGTAGGATTCGCTGTGAACGCTCGTCTCGCATCTCGTTCCTCACCGGCTACTGTTTGGTAACCGTCTCATCCATATTCAGCAGGACATTGGATACCAGGGTCCAGGCGGCTACTTCCGCCGGATCCTCTCCCGGGGCTGGGCCTTGACCGGCCAAGCTGGTGGCGGCTTCGGGGTCTTTCCGCAAACGGTCGCGTTCCCGTTCCAGCCAACCCGTGATTTCCTTGAGCTGCGCGGGGGGCGCCTGGCGCGCCGTCAGGACGCGGAAGGCATACGAAGCTCGTGAAGCTTCGCTTTCGCCGCCTTCCGCCAGCACGCGCCGGGCAAGGGCGCGAGCGGCTTCAAAGAACGCCGGATCGTTGAGCCCATTCAGCGCTTGCAGCGGCGTGTTGGTGCGCGTGCGGCGAATGGTGCAGGTTTCCCGGCTGGGCGCGTCGAACGTCACCATGCTGGGGTATGGCGAAGAGCGGCGCAGGAACGTATAGAGCCCCCGCCGGTACCGGTCGTCCCCGTGGCTTTCCTCCCACTTGGCGCTACTGTAGGGTACATCCCAGATTCCTTCCGGCTGGTAGGGGTAAACGCTCGGCCCGCCGATCTTGCCGCTGAGCAACCCGCTGGACGCGAGCGCGACATCGCGGATCATCTCCGCCTCCATGCGAAAACGCGGGCCTCGCGCCAGCAGGCGGTTATACGGGTCCCGCTCCGCTAAGGCGGGCGCCACGGCCGAACTCTGCCGGTAGGCATTCGACATCACGATGAGCTTCTGCATGTGCTTCCAGTTCCAGCCGGATTCCATGAATTCCACGGCGAGCCAATCCAGTAGCTCGGGGTGGGAGGGCAGCGCGCCCTGCGTGCCGAAGTCCTCGCTGGTCTCTACGAGGCCAATGCCGAAATAGGTCTCCCAGAAGCGATTCACCATCACGCGAGCGGTGAGCGGATTCTCTTTGCTCACCAGCCACCGCGCGAGCCCTAGACGATTCGGCATGGCATCCGCCGGGAGCGGATTCAATACCTTTGGCACATTGGCGTACACGATTTCACCGGGGCTCAGAAAACTTCCTCGAATGCGCAATGGGGTTGCCGGGCGGGCAAAACCCGGCTTCTCCCGCATCACCATCGCGGAGACGATGCCAAGATCCCGCAATTCGCGCTCGCGCAACTTCAATTCGTCGCGCGCATCGGCCAGCAGCGGCGTGCTGGAGGCGAAGCTTTCGAAGATCTGCTTTGCCTGCTCCGCATTGCGCGCGCCTTCCTCCACCCGCAGCAGGGGCCTCCTGCGCGCGGATAGCTCCGCAATGAACTCCGGTTTCGCACTACCCGAAAGGGCTATCCGGAAGCGGCCAATTCCCTGCTTCGCGAAGTGCGATGCATGAAGCATCGTCACACGGATCCGGGAGCTGCCGCCGAGGGTTACAGCCTGGTTAAAGGGCACGATCAGGCGGCGGGAAAGCCGCTGATCTTCGCGCGACGCGTCCACGATCCAAAGCTGCTCGTCTCCGCGCTCTTTCGCCCGCTCGCCCGGCGCCGCGGGCAGCGGATGAATGGGCTCGTCGAGGGATTTTTTCTCTCCAGGCTCCGGGGGTTCCGGCTTCTCGAATACGTCCCCCATCCGTCCATCGTCCGCTCGCGCATAGTCCCACTCGACGGCGCGCCAGTCGTTCGGCCTGCCGCTCGGGCTGACTTCAACGGTGAGATCGGTAAGGGTGAAGTTTCCGTAGAGGTCGCGCCCGGGTCCGCCGCGGGGGAGGCTCGCATCGGGAAGCGCCTCGATCATCAACGCGGCCGCTGGACCGGAAAGCGAGGCGCTCCCCGTGAGCAGATAGGTATCGCTGGACGGATTCGCGCCACTCGCCAGAACGCTGCCGTCTTTTCCGGCAGTGAGCGTGCTGCCACTCGTCGATTCCGCCTGGTCGAAGCGCACCGTGATCCACTGATTCTCCTCGGCGGTCTGCGCCTGCTCCCATTGGCGGCGGGCGCCGGCCAGCGCCGGAGTTTCCGTTCGCAGTGTTGCTTCCAGAGCTTCGATTTGAGACCGCAGCTCGGTGCGCCGCGCGGCCTGAGCGTCCGAAGGCAAATCGAGCGACGGCTCCACCCAGGTGGTGGACGTATCGCCGCTCGTCTTGATTTCCATCTCGCCGTTCGCGAAGAAGGCGTAAAGCTGGTAATACTCCTTCTGCGTGAACGGGTCGAATTTATGGTTGTGGCATTGTGCGCAGGCGATCGTGGAGCCCAGCCAGACCGTAGCCGTTGTATTCACGCGATCCACAAGAACATCGTTGTAGGATTCGGCGGGGTCCACGCCGCCTTCCTGGTTGAACATCGTGTTGCGATTGAAGCCCGTGGCGATCCGCTGGCTTTCCGTGGGATTCGGCAGCATGTCGCCGGCAATCTGCTCGATAGTGAACTCGTCGAAGGGCATGTTCGCGTTCAGGGCGTCGATCACCCAATCCCGGTACTTCCACATCACCCTGGGAAGGTCTTTCTCGAAGCCGTGGGAATCGGCATAACGCGCCCAATCAAGCCACGGCCTGGCCCAGCGTTCGCCGTAGTGCTTCGAAGCGAGGAGGCGATCCACCAGCTTTTCGTAAGCGCCTTCGCTCGTATCGGCAAGAAATGCATCAATCTCCGCCGGGGCTGGCGGCAGGCCCGTGAGGTCCAGGCTGACGCGGCGAATCAGGATTTCCTTCGAGGCCGCTTTCGAAGGAGAAAGCCCTTCTTTTTCCAGGCGGGCCAGGACGAATGCGTCGATTGGATTAGCCACCCATTGCGCGTTCCCGACCGATGGAAGGGCGGGCCGCTTCGGCTTCACATAGCTCCAGTGGGTGGCGATCGCAGCGGTGGCATCGGGCTGCTCCGCTCCCGGCCAGGCCGCGCCTTCCTCCACCCAGCGGGAGAGCAGTGCGATCTGTGCTTCGCTCAGCGGCGTGCGCTGCAAGGGCATGCGGCGTTCTCCGCCCTGCCCCCGCACGCGGTGCAATAGCCGGCTGCCCTTCGCGTCACCGGGCAGAATCACCTTTCCGCCGAGACCGCCCTTCAGCGCCGCGGCGCCCACATCCAGGCGCAACTGCGATTGCGGCTTCGGCCCGGAGTGGCATTCATAGCAATTCGCCCGGAAGATGGGCTCGATGTCGCGATGGAAATCCACCGTGGTTCCGCCGGGCGCGCTCGCTGCCGCGGCAACCGCAACGGGTGCGCCAGGATCCACTGCGGGCATGCCGTCGATCCACTGCTTGATGAGGGCGATCGTTTCCTCGGGAATCGGCTGGCTGCCGAGCGGCATCCGGAGCGTTCGGTCCGGCGTCACGAGGCGCTGATAAATCGGGCTGCCCGCGCTGTTGCCGGGAAGGAGGGCGGGTCCGGACGCACCGCCACGCCGGATGGCGTCGAGCGAATCCACTGCGAGCTTGCCTTGCGCGATTGCGCCTGAATGACAGGCGACACAGTTCTTCGCGAAGACCGGAGCGATATCGGTCTCGTAATTCGTCGCGGCAATCGCGTGAACTGGCGTCTGCGACAGCGCAGCCGCGAGCGCGACGGCGGAAAGCCATCCCTTACCCATGCATCCCCTCATCTCGTGGGGTTCATTCTATAATCGCCGCGCGCGGGATTCAACGGGACTACCGAGGATTTCCGGGAGATTCGTGCTGAATTCTCATCGTCGAATCGAGCCAAGGGAGGCAGGAAGCGGGCTTCGAACAGTGGTAGTGTATGAGGATCATGCTGAAGACCCGCCGTTCGTTCCTGCAGTTGATGGGAGGTCTTGGAGCCGCTGTTCCGGCGGGTTTGTTGACGCCCGACATGATTGCGGCGCCTCGCGCTTCCGGCTTTCGCTTCGCGGTGATCGCGGATACTCACATCTGCGACGGCTACTATAAGCTGCCGGAGCGCAGCGGGGCGGACACCAGTGTGTTGATGTCGCGCGAAAGCCTCATCCGCACCCGAACCGCGATCCATGCGCTCGACCCCGCGCCGGACATGGTTTTCGTGGTGGGCGATTTCTTCCACGACTACCCGTCGCGGGATTACGACTTCTACTTCAAGAACGTCACCCGCATAGACAACGCAAAGGCCATCACGGACCGCTTCAAGATGAAGGTCTACCCCGGATTCGGTAATCACGATTACGATGTGCCGAATGTGGATCGCTCGTTCTCTCATCGCCTGTTTGCGCAGAAACTCGGCGTGAAGCCTTACTACGCGGTGGATCATAAGGGCTGCCGCTTCCTGATGCTGAATAATTTCCTGGGCGAGACCTGGAATGCCGCGAACAAGGACGCCTTCAAGAAGAACGTGGGCTCCTACGGCGAAGAGCAGTTACAGTGGGTGGAAGCGCAACTGGCGGCGCGGAAGCAGACGTTCGTCTTCACGCACTTTCCGCTCTCCAATGTCGCCGCCACCGAGGTAAAGGATTTCGGGCTGCTTCCGCTCCTGAAGAAATACGCAGGGAATATTCACTTCCTCACGGCGGGCCATTGGCACCGCTGGCACGACTTCAAGACCGAATACGGCCCGCAGCACTACGTGATGGGAGCCACGCGCTATGACGCTGACGCTTACCTGGTGGTGGATGTGGACGTGAAAGCGGCGAATTGGAAAATCCGCAACCTGCACTGCTTCCATTGGGATACCCGTGAAGCGGACCCGTTCGTGGAAGCACGCGCGTAGGCGCCGCCGCGCGGTTCGGCTTAGGCGGGTTTTGCGGTGTCCGAAGACTTCGCCGCACTCCCGCCGGAGTTGCTGGCAGAGGAAGAATCGCTCGACGTTTTCGCCGCGGGATCGGATGTAGACGTTTCGCCGCTGCCGGATCCGCCGCCGTCGTGCTTCGATGCGGAATCGCCCTTCCCGTGCGAAGAGCCGTTGCCTGCCTTGGCGTAGTCGTTCACATACCATCCGCTTCCCTTGAAGACCAAGGCCGGGGCGGAAGTGACGCGGTGAACCGCTCCCGCTTTTCCGCATTCCTGACAGACTGTATCGGCGGGATCGGAGAACTTCTGCCGCTTCTCATACGTTTTCCCGCATTCCGAACACTTGTACTCGTAAATTGGCATCAAACTTCTCTTTGGTCGAACTCTCAAGCGAACCGGAACCACGCACGCGCGCGAACGAGCCCAATCACGGGGCTTCTCCGGGATTGGATGAAACCGCTCGCGGGAACTTGTTGGTTTTGGAAACGCGCCACGGTGGAAACCCAGCAGCTAACCGCTATTATCGCACCGCCCGTGAAACCGGGAAAGCGGCGCGCGCCAGGTTCCCCTGGGCGTTCAAGCGCCCGCGACCGCCAGGGAGGGCGGCGTTGCGGAGCGGCGCATGGCCACCTTATCTCCATCCTTGGCATCGCCCTTCGGGGCGCCGCTCGTCAGGACTTCGATCGCCTTCTTCACCACCTTGTCGGCTTCGGGAGCGGGGCGGTTATGGCGGAACGCGCGAATGTCAAACGTCGCCCCTTCGCCTTCTTCTTCCGCTTCCTCGCGGGCGAAATCGGAGATCAGCACGGTGGGCGTCACGCCCCGGTCCTGGATCGCTTCTTTCGCGGAACTTGTGTAGTACTTGCCGAGCGTAAGGATCAGCGCGGAGCCGTCATCCATGCTCACGACGCTGCGCAAGCCGGCGTCGCCGTATGTGCGGTCCCCCACCACTTCGGCCCGCTTGGCAGCTTGCAGCGCGGCGGCGGCGATTTCCGCTCCATTCGCAGTTCCCCGATTGGTAATCACCACGAGCGGCGCCTTCGTGATGGTCCCCTCGGCCGTGGCCGTGAACACTTTCTTCGGCACCTTCTGGCCTTCCACCCAGGCCATTTCTCCCGAGTCGATGAACAGATCCGCCAGCTTCAGGCCTTCGTCGTCCACGCCAATCGAGGCGTTCCGGAGATCCAGCACGAAGCGCGTTGCGCCCTGGCGGGTGAGAGTCTGCACGGCCTTGCCAACCTGCTCCGCGCGTCCGGCAGTGAGGACTTCCGGCCGCACGTAACCTACGTTCCCTTCGATCAATTTTGAAAATACCGGTGGAATCGGGGCGCCGCCCAGCGTCAGCGACATTTTCTCCGCGGCGGACGTGCCCAGGCGGATCACTTCCATGTTCACTTCAGGGCCACGCGCCCCCTTGAAAAGAATCTCCGCATAGGCCAGCGGCATATCCCGCGTGGAAATGCCATTGATGCTTTCGATCACATCGCCCGTACCTAAGCCCGCTTTATCGGCTGGAGAGCCGGGGATGACGCCGATGACGCCGATCATTCCGAAGCGGCGGGACAGGGCAAAACCCGCCACATTTTCCTGGCTGTCCTTATATTTCTGGTACTCGAAATACTGGTCCGCATTGAGGTAGCTTGCGTAGGGGTCGATCGCCTCCAGCATGCCGGTGAGCGCTCCGTTCGTGACGCTGCTCAAGTCCGGCTCCTCGACGTACTCGCTCTTGATGCGGCTCAACACCTCGGTGAACACCGCGATATGCGGATACGCACCTTTTCCATCGGACTTGGATCGAGCCAGCACCGCGCCCACGAGAAGGAGCACCACCATGACGAGCGAAAGGGAAACAACGGCAAGTTTGACGCGGCTGTTCATAGAGTCCTTTAGACGGAAATCAAGCAGTCGTGAAGAGCGCCCAGCCCGATAGCGTCAGTATAGCAGCGGAGGAACCGGGAGCCATGCCCCCAGTTCCTCCCCGCAAAAAGACTTTCGCCGACGCGGACGGCGGTACTCCGCATATACAATGATTCAGACGCACGCCAAGCCGCGCCGTTTCTTTTCAGCGAAAATCGCCCCCTCCGGCTGAGGGAATTCCGCCTACACAGGCACCGAGGGCAGCCCGGCGAGCGCCATCGCCAGTTCATTCTCGTCGTAGTGCAGATCAACCAGCTTCTCATCGAAATAATCAATATAGGCCTGCATGTCGAAGTGCCCATGGCCGCTGAGATTGAACAGAATCGTGCGGCTCACCCCTTCTTCCTTCGCCCGCAAGGCCTCCTCGATCGCGCCGCGGACGGCGTGGTTGGCCTCCGGCGCGGGGACAATGCCCTCCGTGCGCGCGAACTGCACGCCCGCCGAAAAACACGCGAGTTGCTGGTAGGCAACAGCCTCGATCAATCCCAGATTCAGCAGGTGGCTCACCATGGGGGCCATCCCGTGGTAGCGCAAGCCGCCCGCGTGGAAACCAGGCGGCGTAAATGTGGAACCGAGCGTGTGCATCTTGGTGAGGGGCGTGAGGTGCGCCGTATCGCCGAAGTCGTAGGCATACCTGCCGCGCGTCATGGTCGGGCAGGCGGCGGGCTCCACCGCTACGATGCGGGGCTTCGCGCCGCCGCGCAGACCGGCGCCAATGAAGGGGAAGGCAATTCCCGCGAAGTTCGAACCTCCGCCGGCGCATCCCACGATGACGTCCGGCGCATCGCCCGCGAGAGCCATCTGCTCCATCGCTTCGAGGCCGATCACGCTCTGGTGCAGCAGGACGTGATTGAGCACGGAACCCAAGGCATACTTCACCCCGGGGTCTTTCGCCGCCACTTCGACGGCTTCGGAAATCGCGATGCCGAGGCTGCCCGGATGGTCCTCGCGCTGGGCCAGGATCGCGCGGCCGGCGTCAGTCTGCGTAGAGGGCGAAGCCACGCAGGTGGCGCCGTAGGTCTCCATCAACGCGCGCCGGTAGGGCTTCTGGTTGTAGGAGACACGCACCATGAAAACTTGCACTTCGATGCCGAAGAGCGCCCCGGCAAAGGCGAGGGAAGAGCCCCACTGCCCCGCGCCGGTTTCGGTGGAAATGCGGCTGATGCCGGCTTCCTTGTTGTAGTAGGCCTGCGGCACCGCGGTATTGGGCTTGTGGCTCCCCGCCGGGCTCACGCCTTCGTACTTGTAGTAAATCTTCGCGGGTGTATCGAGTGCTTTTTCGAGGCGCCGGGCGCGAAACAGGGGGGACGGGCGCCATTGGCGGTAGATGTCGCGAACGGGCTTCGGGATCTCGATTTCGCGCTCCGTGGAGACTTCCTGCTCAATCAACGCCATGGGGAACAGGGGTTCGAGATCGCCCGGCGTCACCGGGTTCTTCGTGCCGGGGTGCAGCACGGGTGGCAGCGGCGCGGGCAGATCGGCCGCCAGGTTGTACCAATGCTTGGGAATGCGGTCTTCGCTAAGAAGATATTTCACGGTGTCAGACAAAAGAGTGCTCCTTTCGCGGCTTCGTCGCGCAAAGACGCCAGTGTATCGAAAAGCCTTTGGACTCTGAAACTCGGCAGGCTCGCGGCCTTCCATTCCATGGCGCGGACGCCTACGGCAACTCCCGCACCTCGATGTTCCGGAAGCGATGCTTGCCACCCGGAATCCAGCGGTTACCGGCATGCACCTGCACCGCGATGTGGCCCTCCGTGGCGCCGCCCGGCAGGTGATTTTCCGTATCTTTCCAATCGGTGATCAGGATGCCGTTCATCCAAACCTGGATGCGCGGCGCATCGCCTTCGATGCGCGCCCGGAGGTGGTTCCACTCCCCGGTTTTCCAGTGTTCCCGCCAGTTCGGCAGCACGCCTTTGACGCCCTTGATCCCTTCGCCATAGACGCCGCCCACGGAACCGCCATCGAGGTAATCGAGCATCACCTGATAGGCTTCGCCCTTCTCCGTCGAGCGAAGGAACAGCCCGCCGTCGCAACTGAAATCCGGCTGCACGTCGAGGGAAATCTCAAAGTTCCGGTACTTCTTATCCGTCAGCAGAATGCCGCCATTGCCGGGGCGATCCTGCGTGCCCGTGAGCACGCCGCTCTCCACCTTCCAGCCCTGCGTTTGGCCGTGGTGGCTGGTCTTGCTGATATGCCAGCCGCTGAGGTCCGTACCGTTGAAGATCGGGCTAAAGCCGCTCTCGCCTGGCTTCAGTTCGAAGCGGTGGGTAACCGGCTGCGCCGCAGCATGCTGCTTCTGGCGGAGATCTACCGTCACCCGGTCCAGCGCCGCGATTGCTTCCGGCGTTGAGGGGAGAGCCTCGTCTTCGAGGGGCACTTCCACATTCCGCCAGCGGGTGTTGTGGAGATTGGCGCGCGACAGGGTGAGTTGATGCACGCGCATCGCCTGCGCCCACATGGGCGTTTCAAGCCGGGCCAGATTCACCCCGGCGGCAAGTTCCTTAGCGGTAAACGTGCCGACGGCTTCGCCATCGATGAAGAGCGTGTGCCGGCCGGCGCCGAGCCCGCTCACCTGCAACATCTGCCGGTTCAGCGTCTCCTGAAAACCGGCACTATTCACGGCAAGCGCCATCACGGGGTCCGTCATATCGACGGGCATCGGCAGGGCGCGATCCAATTGCGTCCAGGCCACGCCTCCGGTGAAGGAGGCATCGCTCACCGCCGTGTTCTCCGCCTTCGCAATCCGCCCCTTCGCGGCATCGATCTCCACCGCGCTCACGAGCCCCGGCGCGCCCCATGCCTTCAGCAATTGCTGCGCCATCACCAAGTGCCCGGAAGCGCGTGGATGCACCCGATCGGGAAGAATTTTCTCAGCGAGTTTCGGGTTCGCGGCCTTCGCCGCCGCCAGCATGGCCACCATCGGCCTATTCAGATCGGCGGTTTGCAAACCCTCGGATGCGGCGAGTTGGGCGATAAAGTCCGAATACCGCAGAAGAACCGCGTTATAGCCGCCCTTGAAGGTGGGGGCGCGCGTTACGTCGTCATACGGGGAGGGCTGGATGGCGGTGATTCGAACCCCAGGAAGCTCCTTCTTCAAGGTATCCACGATGTTCCGGTAGCCGCGGGAGTAAATCTCGAAAATCTGCTGGTCAAATGCCCGGTAGCGGCCGTCGTTCATCCCGAGCATCACCGTTACCACGGTTGGCTTGTAGGCAACGACATCGCGCGAGAGGCGCTGGCCAATGCCACCTCCGCCGCCCCCCGTCACGCGGTCTCCACCCCAACCCGAATGCGTGAAGGTTACATCCTTCGTGGGGAATCGCGTCACCACGAAGGTTTCGACAAAGGTGGTGTAGAGCCGCTGATCCGTGATGCTGTCTCCGAAGAACACCACACGGTCCCCGTCTTTCAGCGAGAAGTCATCCGCTGCCGCAGCCCCGCCGCCACCCGACTGGCCCGCCCCGAGCGCCACCAAGGTGGAGCCCGCCACGAGCGCTGCCGCCGCAAGGGCCCTCCACAGCAAACCGCCGAATGCGCGCCGCGACCAACCGTTCCCAATCCCTTTCATCCAGATCCTCCGCCCTGCCATGCTATCGCAGTTGCGTGTTTGGGTTTGCGGTATTTCGTTGTTCCCGGTTCCGCTTTGCCGCTCCGGTCCTCGATCTCGCCCTTTGCATTCCGCATGAACCAAGCCCGGTTTCCGCTGATTTCCGCTTCTCTAGGTAAGGAATCTGACGGGACGGAGGGAAGCAACATGCCGGTGGGAAATCTGGAGTTGCTCATCACCGATCTGCGAACGCGACCCATCGGGGATCCCGTGCTCATCGAGCTTCGGCGGGACAAGGGATCGGCCGGCGCGGGCGGCGGAGACTTCGATTACACGGCGGAACCCGGCGGGGCGCCGGCGATCCTGCTGAGCGGCATCCCGACGCGCGGCGGCGCCGGCTCGCTCTACCGCATCCGGATCCCGGTCCGCGGCTACCTTCCCTTCTCCTTCCTGCAATTCATCACGGAGGGGGATCAGCGAGGGATCCAGCGCGTGTATCTGGTGCGAGATCCGAAACGGGTGGCTTCGATCGATGCCCCACAGTTCAGCAATCTTCCCGAAGCGCTCCGGAATTGGCTTGGCGAAGCGCGCATGATCGCAATCGCAAAGGAAGACGAGGACCTCGTGGGGAAAAATGGCGAAGCTCTTTACGCTGCACTGGGCAACGAACGTAAAGCCGCCATGCTGAACATTTTCGCCAAGGCCGGGCACAAGGGAACCACCGGGCGGATTTGGAGCTTTTTCGAGCGGCTGCTGGTGATTCGCCGGGACCGCTGCTTTGTGGAGATGAAAGCCGGAATCGAAGAATACGTGAGCGAAGATAGCCGCTTTGTCTCCGCCCCAGCCGCGCTGCACAAGCCGATGCCGGGCTACCGCCTGTCAAACAGCGTGAAAAGCGACGACCAGCACGCGAACATCCAACTCACCTTCCAGCACAACGCCGCCGGCGCGATCGCGGCGGACGTGGATATCGACGAGCATTCCGGGTTCGCTCATTGGGGGGAAGTGTTGCGAAATCACTTCACGAGGCAGCGCACGAATCCCTATGCCGTCCACGAACTGCTGCTCGCGGCCGATCTCGACGAGCATACACTCGATCCAGGGTATGAACTCGTCATGAAGGCATGAGCCACGGGCGCGGCGGCGCTGCCCTAGATGCGCTTTGCCTCCACATCCGCTACGAAGCGCAGCAGCCCTTCCATGTAGATCCTTTCGTCGTCCCACATGGCAAGGTGGCTGCCATTTGGACAGTAATGATAGCGGCCGCGAGGAAACTCGCCGGCCATCCATTGCAGGTGAGCCGGATCCATGGTGTCGTATTGCGCGCCGATCACGAGGGTGGGCACGGCGATCTCATGGATCTCCTTCGCGCGATCCCAGTGGAGCAACTTGCCGCTCGCGCCAAGTTCGCTCGGCCCCTGCATGGGCACATAGACGGCGGCATTCATGTGGGCAAAGGCGCGGAAGATGGCATCCGGCCATTCCGCTTGCGGCATCCGCAGCAAGTGCTTCTCATAGTGGTGGGGCGTCAGCAATTCCATATAGCGGGGGTCTTCGTGCTTGCCCTCCGCTTCCAGGCGCTTCACTTCCCGAAGCACGTCCTGGTCCATCTGCGGCATCAGCACCCGTTCCGCATACTCGTTGTACGCCGGAATGCCGGCCATCATGTTCGAAATGATGAGCGCCTTCAGATGGCGCTGATACTTGAGGGCGTATTCGATGGCCAGAATACCACCCCAGGATTGCCCGTATAAGTAGAAATTTTCCTCTCCCAGGCCGAGCGCCTGCCGCACCTGCTCCACTTCCTCGACAAAGCGGGGAATCTCCCAGAGATCCGGCTGGTTGGGTTGGTCGCTGTGGTAGCTTCCGAGTTGATCGTAATAGTAAAACTCAAGGCCCGCGCCGAGAAGAGGTTTCTCCAGCACTTCGAGGTACTCATGCGTGCTGCCCGGGCCGCCGTGCAGCAGAAGAATCTTGACGGTGGGGTTCTCGCCGAACTTGCGGGTCCATACCCGGAACTCGCCGTGGGGCGTGGAAATGGGGATCATCTTTACGCCGGAGGGCAGCGCCGCAGAGGGCGGGAAGAGAGGGGCGGAATTCGATTCGGCCATGGCTAATTCTAGCAGCCGGCGGACGAATGGAATGAGTTTTTGGGGGGCGCCCGGGGGGTCAAAAAGCCAGCGAGCCCCACCTGCCGCAGCGCACACGTTGCGTGGCCCGTGGCGAATGCCACGCACGGGGGAGCGGTGGAGCTACGATGTGGGGCGCCGCAGCGCCCCACTGTCGCAAAGCGGAATCGTTACGCGCTGAACGAACTGCCGCAGCCGCACGTGGATTTCACACTGGGGTTCTCGAACTTGAAGCCGGAACCTTCCATGGTTTCCACGTAATCGACCTGCACGTTATCGAGATAGAGAAGGCTTGCCTGGTCAACGAAGACCTTCAAACCGTCAAACTCGTAAATCTTGTCGAGCATGCTCTGCGAGTTCTCAAACGCCATCGAATAGGAGAAGCCGGAGCACCCGCCGCCCACGACAGAAATCCGCAGCCCGGCAGGCTTGGGTTCCTGGGTGTCGAGAATCGTTCTCACTTTGTCGATTGCATTTTCAGTCAACTGGATCATGAACCTATACTCCTACGGACAGTATCCACCCGTCTTTTCAGTGTAGCGAAGTGCGCGGCTATCGCCAAGCGCCTCGCCCGGCCGGGGCCGGTGGAACCCAACCTGGAATCTGGGATGAGCCGCAATTTCAGGAAGTTCCGAAAATCTGCTATCCTCGCTGCCAGCGGGAATCGTCCGCGCCGATCCGGCGTGGATGGCATCTTATAGATAACCGCAACGCGTGGGCTCATGCGCGCACCTTGCCCGGCGGCTTTTCCGGAAACGGACGAGGCCGGCAACGGAATGTAACCGGGAAACGGGTAGATGCGTCGAACGGCCATGAGCACGATGACCGGAGCAATCACCGTTCCATCCCACGCGGCGGCGACGAAATCGAAAGCGCGCGTGGACTATCCGAAGACCGAAGAAGCCGCATTGGTTCGCCGGGCTCAATCCGGTGACGAATTGGCTTTTCAGAGCATCGTGGAACGCTACCAGGCGAAGGTATTCTCGATCATCTACGGGATTCTCCGGAATCACAACGATGCCGAGGATATCGCCCAACAGGTGTTCTCCAAGGTCTATTTCTCCCTGAAGAACTTCGACTTCCGCAGTTCCCTGCTCACCTGGGTCTACAAGATCACGGTGAACGAGTGCTATGACTACCTGCGCAAGAAGAAGGTGCGCAAGTTGGTGTATGAGAGCGATTTTTCCGAAGACGATGCCATGCGGATGGAGAATACCGACATCGCCAAGGACAAGGGCACTCCGGTGGATACGACGCTCGCACGCCGGGATTATCTCTCGAAGCTCCTCACCAAGCTCACGGAGGAAGAGCGCACGCTGCTGCTGATGAAGGAAGTGGAAGGCCATTCCGTGGAGGAATTGGCGGACATGACCGGGATCAACGAGAATACGATTAAAGTCAAGCTTTTCCGCGCGCGCCAGAAACTGGTGAAGGTCGCCGAGCGCATGGGAGTGGTTCCGTCGTTCGTGAGGAGCTAGCCGGATGATTACGGCCCGATATGAGATTGTTGCCGGGCCTTCCGCGCGTGAGGGCCGTGAGCGATCCGGCTTGGGCGTTCGAATGAGTACTTGTGAGGTCGGGAGTCATGGGTCGCAATCGAATGGATGAAGAGACATTCCTCGCCGGGTTGCCTTTGGAAGATCGGAGAACGGCAATCGAGGGGATAGAGGCCGGCATGAATCAGAAAGAAGTGCGATTGATGTGCGAGCAGGCGCGTTTTCTTCGCGATATGCGATGCCCGGACGACGTGTGCCTGCGTCCCGGCTTCGCACTGCGGGTGATGGCCCGCATTGAATCGGAGAAGCCGGCGAGCGTCTGGGACCTTTTCGTATCGCCCGCCCTCTCGAAGAAACTCGCTTTTGCTTCTCTGGCGTTAATGGCCATGCTGGCCGGCTTCGTGGTGGCGAGATCCGCCGAGCAGACAATGATGACCGTGGAAACGCAGCGGGTGCTCATGGAACCGGAACACCCCGGCAATCTGGGGACGGACCCCGCGCGAGACCGCCAGAATATGCTTGTGACGTTGGCCAACTATCAGGGAGTTGAGTAGTGTCGGGCAATCACTATTCCTGGAGCAATCCGCGCGTCTTGCTCACGTTTTCATTGATCTTCCTCTGTGGCGCTCTCGTGGGCGCGATCGCTATCACATTCACGCAATCGCCGAGCTTCGTGGCATCCTCACCTCAGGAACTCAGCCGTGAAATGACACTCTCCCGGCTAACCACCGAATTGGATCTGACCGCGGAGCAACAGGAACGCCTGCGCGTGGTGCTCGACGACTATTTCCAGTATTATCACGCGCTGCAGGATCAGCTCGATGAGGTGAAGGCTTCCGGACGCGAGAAGATCACGCAACTTCTTACTGATAAGCAGAAATCGAAGTTCGAGAAGATGCTCAAGCAGGCGCTCGCGGACCGCCCCTAGCACCCGGCCCCTTTCCTTCCCCGCGTTCCATCCGTTACTGCCCTGCCCGCGCCGTCTTCTCGCCCCCCTCACAAAAAGAAGTCCAAACGCCGCCCGGTGGATCCAATAGCGTATGGCTAACACCGAAACCAACCCCAAAGAACTCGCCGTGGGCGGGAAGGCCCCTGAAATCAAGCTCGAAACGGACGACGGAGGCACGTTCAAGCTCTCTTCCCTGAAGGGCAAGAAGGTCGTCCTCTACTTCTACCCCAAAGCCGATACACCCGGCTGCACTACCGAATCCTGCCAGTTTCGCGATACCAAGAGCGCATTCGAGAAGCTCGGTGTTGCGGTGATTGGGATCTCCCCGGATGAGCCGAGCGCGCAGGCGAAGTTCAAGAGCAAGTTCGACCTCACCTTCCCCCTTCTCGCCGATACGGAGAAGTCCGCCGCCAACGCCTACGGGGTGTGGGTGGAGAAGAACATGTACGGCAAGACGAGCATGGGAATTGAGCGTTCGACCTTCGTTATCGGCGAAGATGGCAAGATCCTCAAGATCTACCGCAAAGTGAAGGCGGACGGCCACGCGGAGCAGGTGCTGGCGGACATCCAGGCGATGGCGTAACGCTGCGGCCGGTTCAAAGTGAGCGGTGCGCTTGTATCCCGCACGCACCGCCCGCGCCGCTCACCGAAGATCCACAGGTTCGCTCGCGGCTCTCATCCATTGTGATGTGCTTGCGCGCGTGCGATCTGGAGCGCTTCGAGCAGCATTTGATGGGTGTAACCCCATTCGTTGTCGTACCAGCTCATCACCTTCACCAGATCGCCATCCACCACCTGTGTCATCGCCAGATCCACCGTGGACGCCTCCGTGCGCCCGATGATGTCGGAGGAGACGATGGGGTCTTCGGTGGCATCGAGAATGCCGCGGTAGCGCTCCGATTTCGATTCTTCCCGGAAAATCGCGTTCACTTCGCTGACGCTGGTGGCGCGGCTTGTGAGGAGAACGATATCCGCGATGGAGCCGACGGGCACGGGCGCTCTCACGGCCGCGCCATCGAACTTCCCCTTGAGTTCCGGTAGCGCCTGCGTGGCGGCGATCGCCGCCCCCGTCGAGGTGGGAACGAGATTCGCCGCCGCCGCGCGGCCCCGCCGGAACTGCTTGTTCGGTCCATCCACGATTCCCTGGCTCGATGTATAGGCGTGGATCGTGGTCATGACCGCCTTCCTCACGCCAATTCTCCGGTTCATCACTTCCATCACGGGCGCAATGCAGTTCGTAGTGCAACTGGCGCAGGAAATGACGCGCTTCCCGTCCCCGGTGGCGGTATTCACCCCGTGGACCACGGTGCCGATGTCATCGCCTTTCGCAGGAGCGGAAAGGATCACGGTGTGCGCGCCCGCGACCAGGTGCTTCACGAGGTCTTCCCGTTTCCGGAAGGCCCCAGTGCATTCGAAGACCACGCCGACGCCGAGCTTCTTCCATGGCAGCAGCGAGGGGTCCTTCTCATGGAACAAGGGAACCATGCGCCCGTCCACGCGCAACCCATCTGCGTCCGCTTCCACCTTTCGCTTGTATCTCCCGTAGACGGTATCGTAGTTCAGCAGGTAGGCAAGGTTCGCTGCGGGGATCAGGTCGTTCACACCTACAAGATTCAACTCGCTTTCATCCAGGATCTGTTTCATGGCGGCCCGGCCGATTCGGCCGAGTCCATTGATGGCTACATTCATTTCCGGTGTCTCCTCGCACCGGTCAGCCATCCACCTCGTCACTGCAGTTTCAGGATTCGCGCGGTTCCGAGGATCTCAGCGCTGACCCGTGCACTCGTGGGAGCGGATGCGCTTCCGCTTCGTTTCGCGCGCCAGAGATGCCCGAAAGAACGCCGGAAACGGCGGCTTCGCGCTAAGATCAGGAGTTGCGGACATCGCCGCAAGCCAAGGAAATATCTACAGTGCCGGAACCAATGAAGCTCTGGGGTGGCCGTTTCGCCGCCGGACCCTCTGAATTGTTCGACCGCTTCTCGCGGTCACTCCACTTTGATCGCAAGTTGATCCAGGCCGATGTGCGCGGCTCCAAAGCCTTCGCCAACGCGCTCTTGCGGATGGGCATTCTCAATGACGACGAGCACCGCCACATCTTTGCCGCGCTGCAACGCATTGAGGCGGAATCGCGCGAAGAGGCCTTTTACGCGGGAGCCACCGACGAAGACGTCCACACGCTGGTGATCCGCAAACTCCATGAGTACGCGGGCGCGGCTGCGGAGAAGATCCACACCGGGCGCAGCCGGAATGAGCAGGTTTCGCTCGATACCCGGCTCTGGCTGCGAGAGGAGATCGATGCTACGCGCCACCAGGTTGCAAGCCTGATCGAGGCGCTGCTGAATCTTGGGGAACGCTATCCGGATGCGGTGATCCCCGGCTTCACACATCTGCGGCGGGCGCAGGCCGTGCTTTGGCCGCACTATCTGCTCGCGTACGTGGACATGCTTGAGCGGGATTGGCAGCGGCTCACCGAAGCACGCGCGCGCGCGAACGTCATGCCGCTTGGCTCCGGCGCGCTTGCCGGAAGCGGGTTCCCCATTGACCGGGAACAGATCGCCCGCGAACTGGAGTTCGAGGCGACCACCACGAACAGCATGGATGTATCGGGAGACCGCGATTTCGTCCTCGATTTTCTTTACGCCGCCAGCACCATCGCCCTGCACCTCTCCCGTATGGCCGAGGATTGGATTCTCTATTCAAGCGACGAGTTCGGCTGGCTGGAACTGAGTGACCCAGTGACGAGCGGCTCCAGCCTGATGCCGCAGAAGAAGAACCCCGATTCGCTCGAACTCATCCGAGGCAAAACGGGGCGAGTTTTCGGTAGCTTCTCCGCGCTCTATGTCCTGATGAAGGGCTTGCCGATGACGTACAACCGGGACATGCAGGAGGATAAAGAGCAATTGTTCGACGCGGCGGAGACCGTCCAGCTTTCGCTCGCCATGGCCACGGAAGTCGCGCGCGGCGCGACGCTACGCCCGTTGGTTTCGGAGGAAGCCGCAGCCGAAGGTTGGCTGGTGGCCACGGACTTGGCCGAAGCACTGGCGCGCGAAGGCTTCCCCTTCCATTCTGCTCATAAGCTGGTGGGCCGCCTCGTGCTGCACAGCGTGGAGACCGGCAAGAAACCCGGCGATTGGACAGCCGAAAGTCTCGCCGCGTTTGCACCCGAGTTTCGCCCGGAGCACGCCGCGCTCCTCGACCCTCGCGAGGGGATGAAGACCCGGGAAGCGAAGGGCGGCACCGGACCCTCCGCAGTACGCGCGGCGCTTGCGAACGCCCGCGCGCGCCTCGCCGCGATGCGGGAACGCACGCCCATTCACTAGACGTTGGAAACAATGCGATGAAAGTCTTCCGGCAGGGGCAGATCCTCAAAGTCATCCAGAGCAAGCCTGTCTACACCCAGGAGGAGTTGGCGCGCGAACTCGCGGAACTTGGCATCCCCGCGACGCAAGTGACGCTTTCGCGCGACCTCCGCGAACTCGGCCTGGTGAAGACGAAGGACGGCTATGCGCAGTTCCAGGAGCTTCCGGAGAAGGCGGCTCACCTGGAATCCGCCGTGAACGGGTACTTGCTCGATATCCGCCCCGCCGGGAATCTGCTGGTGCTCAAGACCTCAGCCGCGCACGCGAACTCGCTGGCGATCGCGATTGACAATGCAGATCCGGAGGGCGTGGCGGGCACCATCGCCGGCGACGACACCGTCCTCGTGATTTGCACGGATCTCGCCACCGCCGTTGCGTTCCACCGGCGATTGATGGAAATGCTTCAAGGCTCTGAGTAAGGCTCCACGCTTTCGGTTCGAACGGGAAAAATTCGCCCCGGTGGGCCGCGTTTCCCGCATCCGCGCCGTTTCGAGTGAATCCTTAGCTCTGTGTGGAACTTCTTTGGGCGCCCGCTTCCCGTGGGCAGCGCGGCGCCGGACTTCGAAGCACTGGACGAAACCGGGCGGCCCATTCGCCTTTCGAAGTTGCGTGGGCAGTCGGTGCTTCTTGTTTTCTATCCCGCGGACGGCACGCCGGTTTGCCGCAAGCAGCTTTGTGAAATCCGCGATTCCTGGAGCATGTTCGAAGCCTCGAACGTCCGCGTCTTCGGAGTGAATCCGGCCGGCGCGGAGAGCCACCGGCGCTTTGCCGCCGTGAACCGCTTCCCCTTCCCGATTCTGGTGGATAAGGGCCAACGGATCGCCAGACTTTATCGAGCGAATGGCCTGCTCGTGAAGCGCACCGTGGTTCTGATTGACGCCACGGGAACGATTGCCTTCGCTGAGCGCGGATCCCCCTCCCCCGCAAACGTCCTTCTCTCGCTTTCCCTTCGCGAGTCCATTCGCGATTGACCACGTTGTGATCTAATTGCCGTGGGAGGCTGCCGCGCGCGGCTCCCTACTTTCAGGCAGGGTTTCATGCTCGCATTTCTATTGCTCGCGTTGACCGTAAACGCTTCGTTTGAATCCGGCTCGCTCAAGAGTTCGGAGGTGAAGTCTCCCACGCATGTGGTGGCCACAATCCAGGGACAGGCGGATGCGGCGGGGCGGAACTACCAGCCAAGCTGGTTCTATTTCTCGATCGGCGGGCTCGAAGATCCTTCCGTCAAAGGGCGGGAGATCACCGTCGATCTGGCGGGCCTCGAGGGAGAGTACAATTTTCAGCCGCACGACGGCAGCGCGGATCGCAATGTGCACCCCGCTTATAGCTACGACAACCTGCACTGGCGCTACTTCGACAAGACGGAGTGGCTCGAGAAGCCTTCACGGATCCGGGTGAGGTTCAAACCGGAGAGCGATCAAATCTGGATCGCGCGGATTCCACCCTACACGTTGACGCAGCTCGATTCGCTGCTGCGCTCCATCGAAGGCCGTCGCTGGGTGACGGTGCGCGAGTTCGGCCGTAGCGTGCAAGGGCGTCCGCTGCAGCAGATCACCATCACAGACCCCGGCATCCCAGCGGAGAAGAAGAAAACGATCTGGATCGTGGCGCGCCAGCACGCCTGGGAATCCGATACCTCGTGGGTCTTCGAAGGCGCGGCTCGCTTCCTCGCCGGCGTGGATCCTGCCGCGGCCGACCTCCGGCGGCGCTATGTCTTCCAGATGATGCCCACGCTCGACCCCGATGGCGTCGCGGCGGGCGGCGTGCGCTTCAACCGCAACGGCTACGATCTGAACCGCAACTGGGATGTGGCGGATTCACCCCAAATGCCCGAGATCGCCGCCACGCGGAAGGCAATCGAGGGCTGGATCGCGGAGGGGCATTCCATCGATTTTTTCCTGACGATTCACAACACGGAATCCGCGGACTTTCTCTCCGGGCCGGTGGGGGCGCCGGATTCCCATGCGAGAGAAGTCGGGGAACGGCTGAATGCGCTGCTGAAATCCGCGACGCAATTCAGCCCCACGGGCGGCATGCGGGATAGCGCCGCGGGCGAGAAGGCCCCCGGGCGCTTGACCGTGGATCGCTGGGTGTTCGAGAAGACGGGCGCGCCCAGTTTCTTGATGGAGTTGATGACAAACCCGAGCCCTGCTTTCGGACGCCCCGCTCTCACGAACGACCGGCTGAATTTTGGCGGGGCGCTCGCACGCCTGATCGATGAGGCCCTCACAAATGAGCCGGCAAGTTCAAGCCACTACAGCACGCCCATGCGGGAACGCTTGAATGCCTATGAGGGGACGCTTGAGCGCTGGTTGCAGGACGACATCGTGAACGGCTATGCGGCCAGGCAAGCCAAGTTGTGGCATCGCGACTATTCGAGCGTGGAGGCGTACCTGAAGAGCGTCGAGCCTAACCGCGCACGCTACCGCGCGATGTTCGCAATCCCGGACGTGAAGCCGACCGGCGCGCCTCATCGCAGGGCCTTCACGCGCATTGCCGGTATCCGTGCGGAATGGGTAACTCTTCCGCTGAGCGGCGGGATCACCGCAGAAGGCCTGCTGGCGATGCCCGCGAACGCGAGCGGCAAAGTGCCGCTCATCATCGCACAGCACGGTATCGATAGCTATCCCGAACGGGTTTTCGGCCTGGAGGATGAGAGCGGGGTCTACAAGGCTTACGGAAAGGCTCTGGTGGAGCAAGGCTTCGCCGTGCTGGCTCCGATGAATCTTTCCTCGATCGAGCGGCGGAACCGCGTGGAGCGCCTCGCGCGCCTGGACGGAACTTCCCTCGCGGGCATTGAGTTCGAGCGGATGAAGCTGCTGCTTGACGCCGTGCTCGAAGACCCGGCGATTGACCGGGACCGGATCGGCTTTTGGGGCATCAGCCTTGGCGGCATGGCCGGCATGTATTGGACTCCTATCGAACCGCGAATCAAGGCCGCGATCATCACGGCGTGGTTCAACCACAGGCGCAACAAAATGGCCATCCCCGATGCGCGCTATTCCGTGTTTCTCGACACCAGCGAGGAGTATGTGTTTCTGCGCGGCTGGTTGACAGAGTTCACCGATAGCGACGTGGCAAGCCTCATCTGCCCGCGCCCGTTGATGGTGCAGCACGGCAAGAAGGACGGGATTGCCTACTGGCCGCAGGTGGAAGAGGAGTTCAACGCCGCGCGATCTCATTACGAAAAGCTCGGCCTCGGCGACCGCGCGCAACTCGTAATGCACGAAGGCCGGCATGAGATTGAGCTACCGAGCGGACTCGCTTTCCTCAAGCGGTGGCTCGGTGCGCAGAACGCGAAGTGATTAGAAGCGAAACGGCGGGTGTACACACAGGGTAGCCCCTCGATTTGGCAGAAGAATAGCGTCCACGGGACTAGTGTAAAGTTTTTCACTCTTTTGTGTTGCAATCGTGGAAAATTGTCGTATCCTGCTTGAGGAGGGGTTCGGCGCCACCGGTCGTTCGCTCTTCAATTTCAAGCATTCACTGGAGACTTACCCGATGACGATTGGACAAGGAATGGCCCAGGAATTGGAGCATTCGGCGATTTCCGCGCGAAAAGTGCTGGAGCGGATTCCGGCGGACAAGTTCGATTGGACGCCGCACCCGAAATCAATGACCTTTCTCAAACTCGCCTCGCACGTCGCCGAGTCGCTCGGTTGGGCCAAGTACACCCTCGATTCGAGCGAACTGGACGTCGAACCCGTTGGCGGACCCAAGTTCGAGTCGTATGTTGCCGAGAGCGTTCCCGAACTCCTCGAAACCTTCGACAAGAACCTGGCCGAATCCATTCAGGCTCTCAAGGACGTGAGCGACGCCACGTTGATGGAAGTTTGGACTATGAAAAAGGCAGGCGAGGTTATGTTCAGCTTCCCCAAGCTGATCATCATGCGCAGCTTCATCCTGGATCACTTGGTGCACCACCGGGCGCAACTGGGCCTTTATTTGCGGCTGAACGACATCTCCGTTCCTGCGATGCTGGGTCCGTCGGCGGACGAAGAGGGCTAACCCGCGCCGCAGCCGCGATGCGGTTCAATGCCACCATCGCCGCACTGTAAGGCAAGCGGCCGGCCGGCGGCATGCGGCCGGCCACTTCCTCACCCACCTCCAAGGCAGCCTTGCTCCGCGCCGCCGCTATTTGCAACTCTGGATGGCAGAAGGGGGACACTTCACATGGAGCGACGCGAGTTTGTGCAAGCCGGCCTCGGCGCGGCGGCGGGGATCGGCGCGGTGGCGGGAGATGCCATGGCGCAAGCCGGCGAAAGCGCATCCCTGCCGCTGTTGAAACCGGAGCGTTTGCGCCCCGGAATGACCATTGGCGTCGTTGCGCCGTCGAGCCCCGCCGACGAAGACGAGTCCGTGCGCTACGGCCTCGACCTCGTCGAAAGCTTCGGCTTCAAGGCGAAGCCAGGGGAGAATTTGTTCGAGCGGACACAGTATCTGGCGGGCCCCGATGCCGCTCGTGCCGCCGACCTGAACGCGATGTTCGCCGACCCGGATGTGGGTGCGATCATGGCCCTGGCGGGTGGCTATGGGGCTATGCGAATTCTCCCGCATCTCGATTACGATATCATCCGCGCCAACCCGAAAGCGCTCATCGGCTATAGCGACATCACAGCGCTCCATTGCGCCTTGCACCGCAAGTGCGGCCTCATCACCTACCATGGCCAGACTGCGCTCAGCCGCTTTACCAGTTACAGCATAGGCGAATTCCAGAAAGTGCTCATGCAGCCTCGAGCCAATCTCAGGATCGGCGCGCCCCCGCCGTTCGATGCCGGGCCGGGCCGCGTGGAGCGGGAGAACCGGATCACTACCTTTCACCCCGGTGTTGCGCGCGGCCGCTTGACCGGGGGCAATCTCACGCTTGTTTCCTGCCTGATGGGCACGCCCTATGAACCGGACTTCACGAACCGCCTCGTCTTTCTGGAAGACGTCCACGAGAAGCCGTACCGGGTGGATCGCATGCTCACCCAGTTGCTTCTCTCCGGGAAGTTGGCCAAGGCAGCCGGGCTCATCTTTGGCAAGTTTACCGATGCCGAGGATACTGGTAACACCTTCAGCCTGGAGCATGTGCTACGCGATGCCGCTTCCCGTCTGGCGATCCCGTGCGCACGCGGACTCATGATTGGCCATGTGGCGGATCAAACGGTGGTCCCGATTGGCGTGGAAGCGGAATTTGACGCAGGGAGCGGGCGGCTCACCCTGCTTGAATCGCCCATGCTATAGATGCGGCGCGCCGGCCGGTACTAATACTGCACCGGGATCTCTTCAGGCGGTCCGCTCAGCGGAAAGCGATACGCGCATTCGATCCACAATCCCGGCACGGCCTGGTTGGCGTCGCCGAAAAGCACGACGTTATCGCCCATTTCATCGGGAGAGCGATCCGAAGGGCGCACGGTTTGCGCCTGCAGGCCGTGCAGCCAGCCGCAATGCGCCACGGCCAGCCCCACGCCGCGGGCCACGGAACAATCCTGGCCATCGTTCAATTCGAGCCACATGGAGATCGGCCGGTTGCCTCCCTGCGTGAGAGCGGATTGCACGGCGGGCGCGGCAAAGATCTTATCGAGAAACTGCCTGCTGCCCGGGTTGTGCGGCGAGAGATCGCAGAGCGCCAGCACGTGCATCAAGCGGATCTTCACGACGAACTTCTGCGCGAACGAGAAGCTGGCCACCGGCATGTTGGTGGCGGTGTTCATCATCACGCCCGGCTGGTTGGCCGTGTAATGCATCAGTTCATTGACGAGCGCCGATTGCTGCCCCGCGCAATAGATCGCCCCGCGATTTCCGATTGTGGGTATTTTCGAGATGCCCGAGAAGCGATTGCTGTCCGTGCTTCCATCCCGCACCACCAACGCCTGGTTTGCGGCGACGCGGGAGAAAATGCCGTTGGCGTTCAGCGTCATGTATTTCAGATCCGCGGCCCGGTAAAGCCACCGCTTCGGATCGATATGCTCCGTGGGCGCTTCCCGCCGCGCGAGCAGCTTCGCAGTCTCCTCATAAACCGCTTTTAAGACATGTGGCCGCTTCACGTTCGGCATAGGCGCACCCTCCCCTCAACAATCCGAAGCGAGAAACGTCAGGCCGTTGGAGCATTGGCCGCGTTCGAGTTAGTCTCATAGAATGCATCGCCGGACCTTCGTTTCGTTGGCTGCTTTGTCGATGGCCGCACACGCCGCCCCAGTCTGGCCGGATGCCATCCGGCAAAGAATCTTACGGTATATCGAAACCCTACGCCGTCCGGAAGGAGCATACGGCTGGCGGGGAGACGTCACCGCGCAGGTAAGCCCTACGTTCGGCGTGGTTGGAAGCTACCGCCTTCTGGGTCTACCCGTTCCCGAAGCGCCACGCGTGGCGGAGTTCGTGCGCACTCACTATCCCGTGGCGGAGCGGCGGCGCACCGAGCGGCCCCTTTGGCGATTGGATTTCGAGCAAATGCAGACCTTGCTCTGGCTCGATGAGCCGGTCGAAAGCTTCCGCCCTCTCGCGGAGAGTTGGACGAAGCCCGCGGACTTCACGACGAACTATGAACTCGGCGGCAATCCCGTGCTGCAGCATCAGGCCATGGCGGTGCGGGTGCGGCATCATCTGGGGCTGTCTCCGGCAGAGGGTGATGGCGCCTGGCGCGATTACTTCCGCGCGCGCCGCCGCTCGAACGGCACGTTCAACAATACCCTCGCCTCTGACGGCAGTGACGGGCATGTAATGAACACGTTATGGGGCCTGCTGGCGTTCGAGTGCCTGGGAGTGGCGGCAGCGCCGGACGCGGATCTGGGCGCATGGGCGCAGGATTGCCAACTCCGCACCGGCGGCTTCACGTATGCGCCAAAGGCCGGCATTGGCGCCGTGGAGGATATCGCCTATACCTGGGCCGCGCTGCAGGTGCTGGAGCGGGCGGGCGCCACGGCGCGGGATGCGGCGGGCTGTCACCGCTGGGTGAAATCGCTGCTAACTCCGGAAGGCGGTTTTCAGGACCGGCCCGGTGGAGAGCCGAATCCGATGGCGACCTACTACGCGCTCGACTGCCTGCGGATGTTGAACCACTCGCCAGGCGCATCGGCGAAGCCTGCCGCGCGGGCACGGCGCTTCCCCGTTGAGCCGGGCATGCGTGTGTTCAGCGCGCAGGTACAAGCGCCAGGGTCCGGCAGCCCCCGGGAGGCGGTACTGCTCGCGAAAGCCCTGGGCATCCATCTGTGGACGGCGAAGAATTCGCCGGAGGGATGGGTGCGGGAGGCACGGAGGATCGCCGCGGAAGAGAAGGCGCAAGTCGAGTTCCACATCGCGGATGAAGAGTACGGCACTTATGTGGAGTTGCCGGGGCTGGGATGCTATTCGCACCTCGTGGATACGCTGGCGCCGTATGGGGCCGATACGGGGGTTCCACTTCCAAAGAAAGCATTTCCCTACCCCTGGGAGACATTCCGGGACGGCCGACTCTCGAAACTTAGGCAGGGCGGGGGCAGGCTGGTTTGGCAATTCAACGAGAATGAGGAGTTAACCAGAATACTGCTCGACGAGGCGGCCGCGAAGGGGACTTACTCCGCCATCGCGGCCTTTCACTTCGGCAATGAGAATTTTCTGCATTCGCAGCCCTTTCTGCACCGATGGGCCGGTAGGCTGCCGTATGTGGGGCTGCAGGACGCGCACGGAAAGGAAAGCTGGTGGTGGGGCAAGAACCTCGCAGCCTTTCGAACTTTGTATGTTGCGCGGGACATGGGCTGGGCCGGCTGGCTCGAGGCGCTGGAAACAGGCCGGGTGATGACCGTCCGGCATGATGAGGTGACGGGCTGGAAGACGCATTACGCGGGAGGCTCGCCGGAATTGCGCGAGTTCGTAAACAGCCGTGAAGCGGAGTGGCGCTGGTGGGGCAAGGATGGCCGGAACTCGCGGCTGCCCTTGGGGGCGCTCACACTGCTGCGCCCAGGAATGCAGTTCGAGGAAGGAGCCCCATCTAAAGGCTTCGCGCTGCGCTTGCGCCTGGCTGCGGAGACCACGAACCAGGGTGTTCCGAAGGCAAGCCGCGCCGAGTTGGTCTCGCTTCGCGTGGATGGCCAGACGGTGGATGCCCCATTGCGGGAATCGAAGACGGACCGGTACCACCTTGCCTCACTGGAATTGAGTGATACTGCAGGAATCCTTCATCGCGCGGAAGCGGACATTAAAGACACAGGCGCCGGGCGAACGGAGACGCTCGCGTGCTCTTGGAGGGTGGGGGCCTGATTGCGTGGTCGAAATCGAAACGGAGTTGAACACTCCGCTAATGGCGAAATAAGGAGTGAGCACCATGTTCAATGAAAGTACCTGGAGCCGCCGTGCGTTACTGGCGCTGGCGGCAACCACGGCGGTAGCCGCGGACCGAAAGTTACGAGTGGGCGTTGTAGGCGGTGGCTTCGGCACAAGCTTCCAATTTCACGAGCACCCCAACTGCATCGTGGAGGCCGTCAGTGATCTTCGGGACGACCGCCGCGCGGATCTCTCCAAGACCTATTCGTGCAGCAAGACCTATCCGTCGCTCAAGGAGTTGCTGACAGATAAGCAGGTAGAAGCGGTGGCGCTGTTTACGCCAGCACCGGACCACGTCGCCCATGCGCTCTTGTGTCTTCAAGCGGGGAAGCACGTGCTGTCCGCCGTGCCGGCGGCGATGTCGCTCGAAGATTGCGCAAAGCTGGTGGAAGCCGTGAAGCGAAGCGGCCTCACCTACATGATGGCCGAGACCAGCTATTACCAGCAGATGACGATTTCGGCGCGGAAGTTTTATCGGGAGGGCGCATTCGGCCATCTGTACGCCTGCGAAAGCGAATACCACCACAACGGGCTCGACAGCCTCTATTACACGGCGGACGGAAAGAGGACGTGGCGTTACGGGCTCCCGCCGATGCTCTATCCCACGCATTGCACGGCGCACCTGTTAGGGGTGACCGGCGAGCGGATCGAACGCGTAACCTGCGTGGGCTGGGGCGACGGAAACCGGATGCTGAAGGATAACGTCTACGGAAACCCATTCTGGAATGAGACCGCTCTCTTCCAAACAAACCGCGGCACGTCGTTTCGCGTAGCAGTCTGGTGGAAAGGCGCGCACAACGGCACGGAGCGCGCGCAGTATTACGGAGACAAGATGAGCTTCTTCTTCCCGAACCCAAACGGCCTGGGCGCGAAGATCGTTCGCCGGAGTGAGCGGAAAGAGAAGGATAGCGGCGGGTTTGACCGGCAGGGTTCCAGCACCGAAGACTACGCCGATCCGAAATGGTGGAGCACCGCCATGCTGCCCGAGCCGCTCCGCCATTCGAGCGGGCACCAGGGCTCTCACACTTTTATCACTCACGAATTCGTGAGCGCGGTGCTTGAAGGCCGGAAGCCAACGGTGGATGTGTATGAGGCCGTGGCCTACACGGCGCCTGGAATCGTGGCGCACCAATCCGCCTTGAAGGGCGGCCTGCAGATGAAGGTTCCGTCGTTCGGGTAAGCTTGATTGGCTGTGGCGCGCGGGAGGCGACCCGCGCAGCATTCGCCGGTGCGGCCACGGGGCAGCGGCAAACAAAATGCGGGGCGGGATTCCCAGGAGAAATCCCGCCCCGCGTTGGAGCGCATGTAGACGGCGCCGGTTAGAAGCTAAGCCGCAAGCCGAAACGGAACTTCCGCTCGTCGCTCGCGCTCGTGATCGCCATGAAGTTGTTGACGTTGGTGATCGCGCCGCTCGCCGCCAGCGTCATGCTGCTGACGTTCGTCGCGGGGTTGCCAAAGCGCGGTGTATTCGTGAAGTTGAAAGCTTCCGCCTTGAACTGAAGCATGAAGCGCTCCGTCAGGCGGAAATCTTTGAACAGTGCGAGATCCGCTTTTTGGAAGCCCGGTCCGCGAAGGGAGTTGCGGCCCATGCTGCCCCAGCGGTACTCATTCGTGGGGCGCTGGAAGTTCGGATCGCGGAAGGATTCAACAGCATAGTACTGCGTGCCCGGACCGACATCTCCGATCTTGTTGATCGGGCCGATCTGGTACGCGGTTTGCGTGGAGCCCGGCGCGTTCAGCGAGTTTCCGCCTGCGGTCACCGTGATCGGAGTTCCGGTGTAGGCCGAATAGATGCCGTTGAGACGCCATCCACCGGCGATCACGTCCGCGATGCCATGAAGTTCGAAGGGGCGTCCCTTGCCGAACGGCATGTCGTAAACCCAGCTCATCACGAACATTTGCGTACGGTCATAGCCCGCCACCGCGCGATTGCGGGACATTTCCGATTCGAGGTTGGTGAGCGGCAGACCGGCCCAGCCGTCGTCGTCACTCATGTTGATCGCCTTCGAATAGGTGTAGGCGCCCTTCATGAAGAGCCCCTTCGAGAATTCCTTGTTCAGGGCGACCTGCAGGGAGTGGTAGTTGGAGCTGGCCCAGCCATCCCACATCAGCGTTTCAATACGGCGATCCTGCGTGGCCACTAGCGGGCGTCCTAACGTGCCGGCGCCCAGGGGAGCCGCATTGATATCTCGATCAAGGAATTGCCGCACTGTCTGGTTGCCGACATAACCGGCCGAGACCAGGAAGTTTGCCGGCAGCTTGCGCTCAAGGGTGAGGTTCCAGCTCTGGATATAGCCACGGTGGATCTCGCCGCCCCAGGGACTGCGCGGGCCCATGTTGACGGTTGACGGAAGCGCCACGGTGCCGGAAGAAATATCCGGGGTGGGAACGTCCGGAATGCCATCCGAGAGGAAGCCGTAGTAGCCATACGAGGTGGGGGCCACCCAGTTCGCGGCGATCGTGGAGGGATAGAGACCGCGCAAGGGTCTCGATAGCACCATCGGGTTGTAGGTGATGCCGTATCCCGACCGGAGCACGGTGTTCTCGTTCAAGCGCCAGGCGAAGCCAAAACGCGGTGCGAAAAGCTTCTTCGAGGTCGAAAGCCCATTGCTGCGCGGCACATTGCCCACGCCGCCGATCGTCACAAGGTTCGTAGCTGGATCCCATCGCTCGAGGCCGCGGCCATCCGCGCGGGTCATCAGCGGATAGTATTCGTAACGCAAACCGAGGTTGAGGGTCAGGTTGCGCGTGGCCTGCCAGCGGTCGCGGAAGTAGAGCCCGTTCTGCCATTCTCTGGTAGTCATCTGGAAGAACTGGACGGACTTGTTCGCACTGCCAAGAATATCGAGCAAGCCGGCTGCATAGGTATGGACCGAGCGCGCCGTCTGGCCCAAGAGCACCGTCGCGTTGCCGGTCGGGCTCAGGCTGCCGCGTGGGTTGGCAATCTCGGGTTGCCAGTGGTTCATCGCGTGGCGCACTACGTCCACACCGAAGCGGAATTCATGCGCGCCCATGACTTTCGAGAAGTTCGTGGTGAACGTATGGCTGCGGTCCGCGTAAAAGTTGGGGTTCGAACTGGTGCAATTACCCCACGACGTCAGGCCATTTGCAATGCACGGCTGGCCGGAATAACGCATGTCACCCGCGAACGCCTTCCCACCATTCGTGCCTGGAATGCCCCAGACTTCGGAGCCCCAGTTCTTGCCGTAATCCGGCCCGGTAACTTCGTTCTTAAATCGTGTATATCCGTAGACACCATCGATAAAGAAGGTCGGCGAAGCCGCATAGTTGAAGCCGAAAGTGGGGATTCGCACATTGACATTGGCATCCCCCATTTGTCCCAGCGCCGGACCGGTGAGTTCGCCGAGCGCCCCCGTACCATGTACCGGAGCCTCCATATCGGAGTACTTACCCCACACCATGAGCTTTTCCGTAACGTTGTAATTGCTCTTGATGTCGTACTGGTCGCGCGTCAGTTTCAGGGTCGCGGAACTGAAGTAGTTGCCGGAGAGGCCAAATGCGTCCTGAGCCGGCTGGTTCGGCATCGGGGCGAGAGCCTGAATCTTCGTCCAGGTCGGCGAAAAACGCGATTGCGGAATCTTGTTTCCGGTAAATGGGGTCCTTCCGGCGCCAAGCGCGTTACCGGTCCTTGGGTCGTAGATAGCCCCGAGCCCGATGTACG
The DNA here is from genome assembly GCA_020847315.1 of Bryobacterales bacterium. Classification (GTDB taxonomy): domain Bacteria; phylum Acidobacteriota; class Terriglobia; order Bryobacterales; family Bryobacteraceae; genus JACTMJ01. The sequence goes on from JADLCF010000223.1 coordinate 72,092, forward strand.
CCGAAAAATCGCCCGCTCGCATGTCCGCCGGCGGGACACTGAAATTATCGAATTGCCCAGTCCGCTCGGACGTACGCTCGTAGCTAAAGAAGTAGAAAAGCTTGTTCTTGACGATCGGGCCACCGATCGTGCCACCTGGAATATTGACGATGGATTTCGGCAATCGCGGTTTCACTTGGGATTGCCGGTAAAAATACGGTCGGGCATAGAGATGCTGATTATCGTGATACCAGTATGCGGACCCATGAAGCTGATTGGTGCCGGATTTCGTCGCGACGGTCACCGCCGCGCCACCCGCCATGCCCTGCTCCGCATCGAACGAGGAGGTCGAGATGTTCACCGTCTCGATCGATTCCACGGGCGGATTATAGAGCGTGTGATGCGGCAACCAAATGTAAGTATTGATGGCGCCGTCGACGCGTGTATTGTTGTTGTTGCGGTTCGTGCCGTTGATGTTGGTGGTGAGCGAACGCTGCGGTGAGGCTCCCACGGAATTCTGCAGAGCCGCCGGAGTTGCGCCGGGCACCAGGTTGATCATGCTCTGATAGTTCCGGTAGGCCGCCAGCGGGAGTTCCACCACGGTTTTGGAGCTGATTTCGCTGCTGGTGTCGGAACGGTCAGTCTGCAGGACGGCGGCGCTCGCCGAAACCGTCACCTGATCGGTGACCTGGCCCACTTCGAGTTGCGCGTTGGCGCGGGTGACGTTGTTGATGGTCACCACGACGCCGCTGCGGGTGAGAGTGCGGAAGCCGGATTGCGTGACGGTCATGTCGTACGTGCCGGCCGGCATGCTGACCGCGTTGTAACGGCCCTGATCGTCCGCGCGAAATTCACGCGAGAAATTCGTGGCCGTGTTGGTGAAAGAAACCGTTGCTCCCGGGACCACCGCACCCGAGGAATCCTCGACAGTGCCGACAATGGAGCCGTAAAGCACCTGAGAATATGCGGGCTGCACTGTCAAGAGTGCTGCAAGCAGGAAAATGAGACCGGCGAGGCTCCAGTCCAGACACTTGAATCGTTTCATAAAACCCCTTCTGCCTGGCGCGAGCGCCAGTCATCATGAATGTTATCGATCGAGGACATCGAGAAAGTGGAATCATACCACAAGAAATTCAGGCATTCTGAGTCTCCTTCTTCTTCCGGCGACGAAAAACACGTAGGCTCTTCACCGCGAATTCCGGAGGGTGGCAAGGTAAGCTGGTCCTCATGTCTACTCCATCGTTTGGCAAGGGAGCAACTCTGCCTTCCGAGCACCGGCTCATCCGGGACGAAGCAACCGGCGCGCGCATTCACCAGATCACCGCCCACCCCTCCACGAACCACCTGAGCTATTTCCTGCAAAGCTCCTTCACGCCGGATTCGCAGCATCTGATCTTCGTCTCGGACCGCTCGGGCGATGCCCAGATTTTCGAAGCGGAGTTCCCGGATGGCGCGATCCGTCAACTCACCGGCGGCGCTCCGGTGCATGCCTATTCGCCCACCCTCTCGCCCAGTGGCGCGCACGTCTTCTTCGTCCGCGGCGGAGGAATTTGGCGCTTAGACCGGGCATCGCTGGCCGAAACGAATGTCGTCGAGTTCGACGGGGCACAGCTTGGCGAATGTACGCTCGGAGACGGGGGCAGTTGGTTGACCGCCGCCTACAAGCGCGGGAGCGAGCAGGGCATTGTCACCGGAAGGGCCGACGGAACAGGCTGGCGCGGGATTCCCTTCAACCGGACCGTGATCCACCCCCAGTATCACCCGCTCGAACCGGAGTGGATCGAATTCGCCGGAGACCCCGCCCCGCGCATGTACCGCGTAAAGCGCGACGGCACAGGCATGGAATGCCTCTATGAAAACCCCTTCGAGGAGTGGATCACGCACGAGACGTTCTTGGGCGCGACCGGCGACCTGATCTTTGTCCACTGGAAGCACGCGCTTTACCGGATGGATTGGACGACGCGGGAGATCTCACGGATCACAGACTATCCCGTTTGGCATGTCAGCCCCTCCCGGAGCGGCCAGCGGATCTTGTGCGACACCAACCTGCCCGATGAGGGCATCTTTGAGATCGACGTGGCAAGCGGTGCGCGCCGGCCGCTATGCCGCCCGGATGCGAGCAACGGCGGCTCCCAGTGGCGGCAGCCCGTCCCCGCGGATTGGAATGCGAAGAAGGAATCCACCCTCAGTTGGCTCGAAGTTCCACTCGACACCATCTATGGCCCGCAGTGGACGCACCCGCACCCGTGCTACAGCCCCGATGAACGATACGTGAGCTTTACAAGTGACCGCGACGGCCACGCTCAAGTCTACGTAGCGGAAAATACGGTCACCCGGTAGCGCAGCCTGAATGGCCGGCCCGGCGTGAGCGTGACGCTCTCGAGTCCCGGATAATTCGCGGCCACGTAGCCGTAGTGGCGCAGGCACCAGCCCACCGGGCCATGCCCGGGGTTCGAAGGAGAATCGTCGATGCGCATGCCCGCTCGCTTTCCGTCGAACGTGGCCTCGAGTTCGGCCCAGGGGTGCGGAACCATGTCCGTATCCTTCGCCTCGACTCCCGCATCCGTTCGGAGCACGGTATCGGCGCGCGGCGCGAAGCGAACGCCGAATCCGCCGTAGCCCTTGATCTCTCGTCCCGTGATCCGCACCGGCTCATCCACGGCTTCGAAGCTCAGATCGAAATCCATGGCGCGCCTCCCGTTCTCCTCGGGATGGACGGTGATTTCGACAACCTCGCGGACCGCTTTGCGGTCTCCCACGAACCAGCCATTTTCCACGGAGAGCACGGCGCCGCCGCTCGACGCTTCGCGCTTGATCCACTTCACGAAGCGCTGGTGCATCCCTTCCACGGCCCACACGTCGTAGCTCTTCCCGAGAAACTGAACGTCCGGCCAGGACCAGCAGATGCCTCGATGGTGATGATGGTCCTTGGGAAAATCGTCTGTAAGAATCGCGCCGTTCGGCGCATAGACCGGGTGAAGGTAGGACGAGCGCCGGAACTTCTCCTCGATCCCCTCCTTCAGAATCATTCCGTGGTTGTAGACAAACACGGGCTGGCCGTTCTCAGTCAATTCAAGCGAATCCGGCGTCGCATCCCGGAACTCGAAACGGTCCACCGCCCGCGCGCCTCCAGCAAGCAACCCTGCGAACAGCATAAAGGCGATCAGCAGCCGCTTCATGCTTCCACGATCCTTTCGTTCTCCTTATCCCATTTCAGGTACTTGCGCCGCTGCTGCGAGAGAACGCCGAATTGGCAGGCCACCACTCCGTAATAGCCAAGCATCACGTCGCACTTGAGCGCTTCCTTGCCGCGGATCGCCTGCAGCAGATTTCTCCAGTGCAGTTCGGTATCTTCCCCACCCGTCTTGCGGTGGACGAACTCTTTCGCCTGATCGGCATAGAGCTTCTGCGGGCGAATGGTGAAACCGGTAGGCGTAAACTCCAGCGTGGCCTTGTGGCCGCGCAGCAGGTGCGGCACCGGCGTATCGTTCGCCAGTGAGGAGATCAGCATCACCGTGGGGCCGCCCGGATAATCAAGCATGATGTTGATGGTGTCCGGGATTTCCGCCGTGCTATTCGTGAACTCGAACTTGCCGCCGAGCGCGGAGCCGTACTCCGGGAACGTGAGCCCAAGGGACTTGAGGATCCGCGTGACGCGGTGGACAAACAACCCCGCCGGCACCCCGCCCGAATAATCGAAATAGCGAATCCAGTTGAAATAGCGGTCCGCATCGAACGGGCGCTTCTCCGCCGGCCCGAGGTAGAGGTTCCAATCGAAATTCACGCCCGGCTTGAGGTCCGGATCCACGGGCTTCAGCCAGAAATCCTTGTCGTAGTTACGCGAGTAATCGATCTGCGCCAGCACGACTTTCCCTAGATCCCCAGCCTGGAAATGCTTGTAGGCCGTTTCGTAGGAGTCGTCCGACATGCCCTGAACGCCCACCTGCAGCTTGATGCCCGTTTCGCGAACCTTGGCTACCAGGCGCTTGGCGTCCTCCACCGTATGCGCCATCGGCTTTTCGCAATAGACATGTTTTCCTGCGGCGGCGGCATCGATCGCCATCTGCGCATGCCAGTGGTCCGGCGTGGCCACCACCACCACGTCTATATCGCGGTTGGCCAGCATCTCCCGGTAATCGCGATACGCCCGCCCGCCAGTCATCTCGGCCGCCTGGCGCGCGCGCTTGTCGAAGACGTCGCAAACCGCGTTGACGGTCACGTTGTCGCTCTCTTTCATGGTGAGCAGCGTCTTGATGTGCGCTCCCACGCCGCGGATGCCGCAACCGATCACGCCCACGCGGATGCGGTCCGAAGCGGACTGCGCGGAGGCAAGGGCGGGAACCTGGGTAGCGGCAAGAGCGGCGCCACGGGTAAAGTCACGTCGGGAAATCATCGGGGTCTCCAGCAAAGAGGATGGCGGGAATCGAGCAACGATATCGATCCGGCTTTTCGACGAAAAGTATATATCAGGCGGCGCGCCGCGCGCGCTCGTGGCAGCGCGGACTTCAACGAAAAAGCTCCGGGACTTCGCAGCCCCGGAGCTTCGTATCGCCAGGAAACTCTGGCGGCCATCAGTTCGGACGCCGTTTGAGCGTGGGCCGCTCGTCCTCGTCCACCGGACCCTTGTCGTCGCCCTTCTCGTCGCCCATTTCGATCTTGTCGCTGCCCGGCGCGCGGCGCAGCGTCGGCCGGTTCGGATCTTCCACCTCGCCCTTCTGCTTGTTCAACACCAGCGCCAGCCGGTCTTTCACTTCGTCGAACTCGGAAGTGGTGAGGACGTATTCCGGCTTCTCTTTCAAATACTTTTCAATCGTCTTCTGGGATTCCGTGATGCGGTCTTCCGTGAGCGGGTGAGAGCGGAACACCTTGGAGAGCGTGCCCGGCTTGCGCTTCTCCATAGCTTGCAGCTTCTCGAAGAAATCCACGTAAGAGGCAGGGTCATAACCGGCCTTATACAGGTATTGGACGCCGAGCATGTCGGCCTCCGATTCGAATCCGCGCGAGAACGTAAGGAACGTCATCGGCACGGCGAGGCCCGCCGCCTGCCGGATGGCGTAACCCGTCCAGCCGCCCATGAACAGCAGGGGAATACTGGCAAAATTCGCGATCTGTCCGCGCGTCGCCTGCCGGGTGCCGTGGCGCGCGGCAATGTGTGCCAACTCGTGGCCCATCACCCCGGCCAGTTCTGCTTCGTTATCCGCGCGAAGAATCAGCCCCGTGTTCACGAAAAAGAACCCACCAGGCAGGGCGAAGGCGTTCACTTCGTCCGAATCGATGACTTTGATGCTGACCGGAACCTTGACATCCGAATTCCGGACAAGGTTCTGGCCGACGCGGTTGACGTACTCGCTGATGATCGGATCGTCCACCAGCTTGGCCTGCCGCTCGACTTCCATGGCGAGTTGCTTGCCGAGGGCGATTTCCTTTTCGAGGGAGTAGAAGTTCACTTTTCCGTCGACGTCTCGGTTCCCGATCTCATCGGGATCGTGCTTCTTATCCTCGGCACGGACACCCACCGGAAGGGAGAGTGCGGCGAGGAGAAATAACGCGGCGAAGCGAGGAATCATTCGATGCGGCATTGGCGCCTCCATCCGGGATGCGGATATCTCAATGCTACAGCCTTTCCGGGCCGCCGAACAGCCTTCATTCGGAGCCGGCCGGTTGGCAGGCGGACAAGGGACACCCTACACTTACTTAACGTATAGTCGAAACTATGGGTTTCGATAATTCCTCCGCGCCTGGAACGGACGCCGGTCTCCCATTGTCCGTCAAGTGGAGCCACGAATTTCCTATTACGGAACGGTTGATCTATTTGAACCACGCGGCGGTGGCGCCATTGTCGCGCAGTTGCGCGGAATCCATGAAGCGCCTTGCCGATGATGCCCTCTTCAATGGCTCTCTGCACTATGACCAGTGGTTGGAATGCTATGAAGGCTTTCGCATCAGCGCCGCCCGGTTGATCGGCGGGAGCCGCGACGAGATCGCGATTGTCAAGAATACATCGGAAGGCGTCTCCATCGTCGCGCTCGGCCTCGATTGGAAACCGGGTGATAAGATCGTCGCTTTTCGCGAGGAATTCCCCGCGAATTACTTCCCCTGGCTTCGCCTCGAAGAACGCGGCGTTCGGATCGAATGGCTCTCGGTCTACGACTCGCCGGATCGCATCGAAGAGGCCGCCCGCGGGGCGAAACTGCTGGCGATCAGCTTCGTCCAGTATCTTTCGGGCTACCGCGCGGACATCCAGACCATCGGGGAAATTTGCCATCGCCATGGATGTTTTTTCTTCGTCGATGCGATTCAGGGCCTGGGCGTGTTCCCTCTGGACGTGCGGCGCTGCCACATCAACGCGCTGGCCGCCGATGGCCACAAGTGGCTGCTCGGCCCGGAAGGCTGCGGCCTGCTCTTCGTGGACCGCGAATGGCAGGATCGAATTGAACCGGTGGAATTCGGTTGGACCAACATCGCCGGTTACAACGATTACTCCTGCCGGGACATGACCTTGCGCCCGGACGCGGGCCGCTACGAATGTGGAACGCTGAACACCATCAGCATCTTCGGCCTCCGCACCGCCATAGACCTTGCCCTCGAAATCGGCATCGCGCGCATCGGGCCCGCCGTGCTGGCCGCGGCGGACCGGCTGGCCGAGGGCGCGGTAGCGAAAGGCTATGAAATCCTGTGCCCCCGCACTCCGGAAACAAGATCGGGTATCGTCTCGATCCGCAAGCCGGATCTCGATGCGCGCATGGTGCTCGGTGAGTTGCGGCGGAACGGGGTGACGGCGGCGCTGCGCCAAGGCTGGACGAGGCTCTCCCCACACTTTTACGTCGGAGCGCCCGAGATTGAAAAGATCGTGGACCTGCTGCCATAGGCTTCGCTCCGGCGATCCCGCAAACGGTGCTCCGGGGCGGGGTGAGCGGTCGGCGCCCCGCGACGGCGAGGCCCTTTCTGGATTTCCATCTGAGTATGCTAGCGTTGTTACGGAACGGAGGAGGATTGGGAATCGATCTTGGATCGCCGGAGGCTGCCGAATCGCCGGGGGCTCCTCCACCCCGGATGGGGGTCGGGAATCCGGGACGAAACCTGGGAGCCGGTGGAAGCGGCACGCTTCGGCGGCGCAAGGCCATTCTCCTCGTGCTGTTCTGTACGGTGCTCGGGGCGGCGGCGCAATTGCTGCTGAAGATGGGCTCGCAGGGCGTGGATACGTCGTCCCTCCTGAACATCGCCTGGTCCATGGCGACGAATTTGCCGCTGATCTCAGGCCTCGCGCTCTACGGTCTCAGCATGGTGCTGTTTGTGCATGCGCTCCGCAATGAGCAGCTGAGCCTGCTTTACCCCCTGATTTCGCTCACCTACATCTGGGTGACGGCCGTCTCGATCGTTTTTCTGAACGAGAGCGTTTCGTTCTGGAAGATCGCGGGCGTTATCGTGATTGTGGCAGGTGTCGCATTCCTGGGAAGGGATCCCTCCACCTCATGAGCGCCACGGCATCGAGCGTCCTGCTGGTCCTCATCGCCAGCTTCATCGGATCTTTTGGCGCCGTCCTGCTGAAGGCGGGTTCCATGCGCGTCAAGCGGGGCATCCGCGACATGATCTTCAACCCGCGCATCCTGCTTGGCTGCGCAACCTACGTGCTGTCGTCGGTCTTCTTTATCCTTGCGATTCGCCAGGGAGAGCTCTCGTTCCTTTACCCGATGGTGGCGCTCAGCTACGTGTGGACCCTTCTCTGGTCGAGGATCTTCTTCGGTGAACCGTTCACCCGCAACAAATTCGCCGGAATCGCCCTCATCCTGGCCGGCGTGGCGCTGCTGAACCTGGGCCGGGGCTAACTAACGGCCTGCGGCTTGGGCCGCTGCCTGGCTCCTCGCGCCGTCCTCTTCTTCCATCTCGTCTTCGAGGTCGTCGGGCAGGCCGAAGTCCCCTTCGAGAGGCATCTTCTTGGGGCGCGCCCGCAGCCGCTTCGCGATCAATTGCGCCTTCACCTTTTCAAATTTTGGCGTACCGAGTTCACCGCCGTTCTCGATCACTTCCGGATCCATGATCTCCTGCGCTACCCATAGGTACTTCTGGAAGAAGTTCCGGATCCGATCCTGCGTGAGGCGATTCTTCGAATCCACGTAGATCTGCACCACTTCCTCGCCCGGGGATTTGCTGAGCAGAAGATAGATCTCCTCCGGTTTCGTGCCTCGCAGAGCCACCAGCTTTTTCTCCAGGCGGCGGGCGCTAGCCGGTAATTTTTGCCAGGACTCAATATCCTCCGGCTCCAACTCCAGCGCCTCGATCAGCCGCGTCTTCTGTTTGGGGGTATATCCTTCCGCGGCGATATTCAGGAACACGGGCAGGTAGTTGCACTGCCAATTGAGATCCGGCGGCATCATCTCGCGGATTTTCGCGAACTTGCCCAGGGAGGTAAGGGCGCCGCGCGAAAGCTTGTTCTGGAAATGGAAGAGTTTATAGAAGCCGCGCTCCTCAAGCTCCGAAAAGATCGTGGCGCAGTGTGGATCATTCGCGATATGCCGCAGCTCGGTGCGCAGCTTATAGGCGGGAATCATCGTCTCGACGCCCGCGAGCCGCGCATTCTCAAGCTGCCGCGACGTCTTCTCCGAAATCTCGTAGCCCAGCCGAATCTTGTAGCGGATCAGGCGCAGCATCCGGATGGGGTCGTCGTAAAGGCTGTAGTTGTATGTGGTGCTCAGTTCGCGCCGCTCGATATCGGCGACGCCGTTGGCCGGATCGATCAACAGCCCGAGCGAGGCGGCGTTGAGCGAAAGGGCGATCGCATTCACAGTGAAATCCCGGCCAAGCAAGTCTTCATGGATCGTGGCGGCCGCCACCTTGGGTGGTCCGCCGGCCTTCGGGTAGGTCTCCTTGCGCGCCATGGAAATGCGCGCCGTGACGTCGCCCGGAAAGAGCAGATGCGCGATGTGCCGGGTATTGTCGTAACGAACAAGCTGGGCGTCGAGGCTGTCGGTGAGTTTCTTCGCGATCTTGAGAGTCTTGCCTTCCATCGTGAAGTCGAGATTGCGGATCGGGAAGCCCCCGATCATGTCCCGCATCGCTCCGCCGGTGATGTAGATGTTGAAGCCAGCCTCGGCGGCGATCTGCTGAACCTGTTTCACGACGCGATTTTGTGCCGGGTTCAGGTGGCTTTCAAGCATGAACATGTAGTCGCCCATTTGACAAACTCCTCTCGCTACCGAAGTTACTCTCAACTACCCGGTTCGCCATTCCCCGGCTGGCTTGCGGCCGGATTCACTAATTCCGGGGGTGGCGCCGGTCAATTGTCTCACGAAGCTGACGGGTGATCACGTGCGTATAAATCTGTGTCGTGGAAATATCCGCATGCCCGAGGATGGTCTGCACGCTGCGCAAGTCCGCGCCCCCTTCGAGCAAATGGGTGGCGCAGCTATGCCGGAGTACGTGGGGGGTCAGCCCCCGGAAGATTCCCACTTGCTTCCCGTAGTTCACCAGCAATTTCCAGAAACCCTGCCGGGTGAGCCGCGTGCCCCGCGCGCTCACAAACAGATACCGGCTGGCGCGGTTCTTCAATAACACGGGCCTACCGTTGGAGAGGTAGCCCTCCAGCCATCGGATTGCCTGGCTTCCCACGGGCGTTACACGCTGGCGGTTGCCTTTCCCGATGACGGTGGCCAAGCCGAGGCTCAGGTCCACGCTGCCGTAATCCAGTGCGCATAACTCGGAGACCCGCAATCCGGAAGCGTAAAGCAGTTCGATCATCGCCCGGTCGCGCAACCCCAGCGGTTTGCTGAGGTCCGGCGATTCGAGGAGACGCACAAGCTCCTCCTGGCTCAGCAAATGAGGTAGGCTCTTCAAATGACGAGGAGCGTTCAGTGTGGCCGTAGGGTCACACTCAATGAGGCCTTCGCGCACCAAATAGAGAAAATAATTCCGTAACGTGGTGAGATGGCGCGCGATCGTGCGGCTGGAGAGTCCGTCGGCGTAAAGCGAATCCACGTAAGCGCGGACGGTTGCGGTATCGTAGCCGGATGCCCCGTTCCGAGACCCTCCCGGCGACTCCAGGTATTCCGAAAACCGTTTCAGATCAAACTGATAGGATGCCAGCGTATTCGCGGAGAGCCCCTTATCTATCCGGCACCAGGCCAGATAGGCGCGTACCGCTACTGCGGTGGAAACAAAGGCTCCCATTTAGCCAATGATACAATAGAGGCGATTTTGTTCACACTAGGGTTTGGCGGCGGGTGTGGCAGTTGCTGACCTCCACTACAAAGAAAATCATCGTCCGGCGCTTTGACCGCGAATCCATCCCCGGATTCGTTAACCTGGCGACCTATCTGCAGCCCGATTTCGTAGAACTCCTTCTCGTTTCCGGCGTGGCCCAGCGGGTTCCCTTCACGGAAATCAAGAGCGTCGCATTCGTGAAAGATTTTGATGCGCCTCGCGGCCAACCCGAAGCGAAATCGTTCCAATCCCGGCCAAAGATCGAGGGGTTGTGGGTGAGAATGCGGTTTCGCGACGGCGAACTCACCGAAGGATTGCTCGCGAACAATCTCGCCCAGACCGATACGCAGGGTTTCCAAGTGACGCCGCCGAATTCCTCCGGCAATGTGCAGCGCCTGTTTGTTCCCAGGGTGGCGCTGGAGGAGATGGTGGTTCTAGCCGTGGTGGGCGGCAAATCCTCGCGAAATAAGCCGAAGGAAAGCCAGGAACAGATTGGGCTTTTTGGCGACGCTGGCTGACGCCCCCGCCCGCGTGGATTCCCCCTAGGCATCGCACGCGCGGCCCGTCACGCCTGACGCTAACACTCCTGCTTCGAATGCGCGTTCCCCACCAGATCGTAAACAGCCAGTTCTTCCCAATCGTTCACCGCGACATTGTGAACGAAGTTGAAGTTCTCCACGAGAAATCGGCGGCTCCGCCCGTATTCGCTCCACCGCCTCCGCGCTTCGTCGGCGAGTTCGCTGATGTCCTCATGTTCGGTATCAATCGCCAGCGTGACGTGAGGGTGGAACGGGAACCGCTCCTCATAGCGAAGCGCCCCGATATTCAGTTGCTTATGAAGTTCCAGGAGCCGGTCGCGCCCCAGCCCGATATTGGCAAAGATGACCGACGTCGCATTGAAAATTTCAATGTCCGTGATCTGCAATTCAAATGGGGCGATCGTGCGTGTCTGCACGGAAAGAGTCTCGATCGCTTCCTCCACGGTTCCGTTCAAGTGGCGCGGCGGCAGCAACGTGACGTGGGAATGAGAGCGGCAGCCGGGCACAAGCGAACAACTGAGGTTATCGAGAAAGCGTCCCAGCGGCTCCGGGATGTAGGTGACTAGCGCGTAACTGTTAAAAACCCTTGCTCTGTACTGGGCCAGATCCATGTTCTTCCACCTTGTCAAAAGACCCAAAACGAACCACAATCGCCGGCGGTCCAGCGATCCCGGTCAATCTCCCGATTCCGTCATCCGAGGCTCCACCAACTGAGCTTCCGCGGCGTCCCGCCCCGGATCTTTCCCGTCCTGCCGCGCCACTTCCACGCCTGTGGGCGGCAGCCACGCGGCTTCCTCGAAGCCGGAATACGTGCACAAATAGACGGATTCGTTTTCGCTCACCAGCAAATCCCCCACGCGCAACTCTCTCGCTTCCTCGCGCAACCGTGTCCAGGCGTGATACACGCTATCCGCAAGGATTTCGCCATCATCCAGAAAGTCGTTTATTTTGAGCGGATTGAGTGGACCTCCGATTGGGGACCACTTGTACTTTTCCTGTAGAAAGGGCCGGAGTCGCTTGATGAGAAAAGTTGCCATACTCTCCGCAGTTGCCTGACAGGGAGGAAACCAACACTACTAGAGATGTTACCGCGCTTCGATACCCCTCGCGCAGCGGGCGGAATCGAAACGTCCTTGGCAAGGATGGCACGATTGCAGACGATTTTCAATGGCCTGTCGGTGCCAGTGGTCCCAAAGTACCCTGCGCCACTGGCGGAAAGCCATTCACATGCGGCGTTCGGCCCCGCCGGCGCGCCCCCGCGAATTCCGGTAAAGGCCGCGTGTGCATTAAGATGCCAATATGCCCTTCGATCCCGCACGCTACGGCGCGTCCGTGGTGGCAGTGCTCTCGCTCGACGGAGACGGCGAACGTCTGATGCCCCTGGCGCGCGGCACATGCTCGTCGGGCGAGGCTGCGCGGCGTCTGCGCGAGGGCGCATGCAACGCCGATCTGGCTTCGGGCATCGCCCCGGAAGCGGCGGTTGCCGGGCTTTGGTTATATTTTTCATGCCTTGATGAATCCCATGAAACCTCGCAAGCCATCCAGAGCAAAGAGGGTGCATTTTGGCATGCCATCCTCCACCGTCAGGAACCGGATGCGTGGAACGCGAAGTACTGGTTCCGGCAGGTGGGCCGCCACCCAATCGACGAACCCCTTGGGAAGGCCGCCCGCGAGATCGCCGCTCGCCATGAATCCGATCTGACCGTACCCGCGCGCTGGGATGCCGCATGGTTCGTGGACCTCTGCGATTCCCTTTCACCGGAACCGGAGTACCGCCATCATCGGGTCGCGCTTGAGATACAGCGGGCGGAATGGCAGTTGCTGTTTGACTACTGCGCGAGTCCCGCTCGATAAGGAAACAGTGCCCATGAATACGCCGATTCGGATCGAGGAGATACCCGCTTGAACCTTCGACGATGGATTGTCCTACTGGTGCTGGTGATCCTGGGCGTCATCGCGCTTTTCAGCTTTCTGCGATCCGCCCCGCCCGGCGTGCCGTTTGGAAAGGTCGTCCGTGAGGATCTGGTGAGCACCCTCGTAACCAATGGGCAGGTGGAGCCTCAGCGCACGGAGGAAATCCGCTCCGAGGAAAGCGGAAAGGTCGCGGCGCTTCTCGTCAGGCAGGGTGACCGTTTGCAAGCCGGGCAGCCCCTCCTCCACTTCGACGCTAACGGGGCGCAAGGGCAAATCGACGACGCACAGGCCACGCTTCGCTCCGCGGAAACGCGATTGCGTCAGCTTCAAGCTGGCGGGCCTCCGAGGGCACGGGCGGAACTCGACGCGAGCATCCGCGCAGCCCAACTGGAACAAGAGGCAGCGCGGCGGGAAGCCGAGGCATTACGGCGATTGGTGGATGGAAAGGCGGCCACGCTGGAGGAATTGCGGCGGCAGGAAGCGGAAATCGCGCGTGTCCAGGCGCGGCTGGATGGGCTGGAGCGGCAGCGTGGCGCCACAGTATCTCCGGCGGAGACTGCCGAAGCCGAATCCGCCGTCGAGCTTGCCCGCACAGCTCTGGCCGGCGCCCGGCGCGTGGCCGCCCAGCGCACCGTGCGCAGCCCGATTGCCGGAACCTTGTTTGAGCTCGCGGCTCGTCTGGGAGCCTGGCTGAATCCGGGAGACCTCGTGGGCCGCGTGGGAGATCTGGATGCAGTGCGTCTCTCCGTGTTTGTGGACGAGCCGGAACTGGGCAAGGTACAAATCGGCCTGCCTGTCACCATCCGCTGGGACGCTCAGCCGGACCGCACCTGGATCGGAAAAGTGGATCGATTGCCCACGCGCGTACAGGCATTCGGAACCCGCCAAGTGGGAGAAGTCCTCTGCCTTATCGACAATCCGGGCCGGGAACTGCTGCCCGGAACGAACGTGAATGTGGAGATCCAGACGGCCCGCGTCGAGAAGGCCCTGGTCATTCCGAAGCAGGCCCTACGCCGCAGATTGGGCGCCGACGGAGTCTGGAAGTTGGCGGGATCGTCGATTCACTGGCAGGCGATCAAGACCGGTATTTCGAACCTGACCTCGGCCCAGGTGGAAGAAGGTCTCGCCGAAGGAGATAGCGTCGTCCTAACCTACGACCGCGAACTCCGCGACGGGATGGAAGTAAAGCCGGTCTACCCCTAGCGTCCCCGCCGGGCGGCAGTGCGGCCTTTCACATTTCCGATTTTTCGAATATCAGAAGATCTTCTTTCGCCCGTATTTATTCTGGGCACGGCTTGCGAGAAACGACTTCAAATTAAATCTCGGACAGATCGGCCAGCGATTCAGGAAGACTCTCAACAAACCATCCGATGGCGTCTCGCGATCCGGATCGAATCGAGGCTTACCGGCTCACGGCTTACGGCCAAGCTCAGGATCCTGGCGAGCGTGCGGTGCAACATCAACGCAAGAAGCCAAGCTTCTTCCTTAAGCACATAGCGCGGCAACCGCCCGCAATAACCAATCTCCTGGGAGCAAACTCTTGTAGCAGCCGCTCTATTCCAGCCGGGCATCCTCGCGGCGTGGGTACTTCCCGAGAACCGTAAGCACCGCACCGTGCGCCCGGTGGTACCACGCCACGTCTTCCAGAAACAGAAACGGGCAGTAGCCTTCGATCACATCGATCCCAGCGCGGCGACACTTCTCCGCGGCCTCCGCGTCCACCGAACCGTGGCCGATCGCGCGGTACATCCACAATCGCGGCACGCCCATGGCGATGGCGTCCTCGCACACTTGCGCGGTCTGCGCGCGCGGCGTCAGGATCAGCACGCCTTCCACGGGATCCTCAATGCTCGTCAGACGGGGATAACAGAGCACGTCGCCGATGATCCCCGCGTTCGGATTCACCGGCACAACTTCATAGCCGCGCTCCACAAACGCGGCAAACAGCCCTCGCGAGAAATCCTTTGGGTCACGGGATACGCCCACCATCGCGATGCGGCGCAGTTTCAGGAATGCTTCAATCTGCTCTATCTGGGCGTTCTGCATGGCGATCCTGCCTTTCGCAAAACATCTTGTGGCTATTATAGACTATTTTCTCTGAAATCAACCTCCGCAAATCACTGCGATGATAGTACCGTGAGAAGTGGCGCGAAACTACCGTCCGAAGGCCAGGGCTTGCCCCGTGGCAGTGAACCCACCGGCATCTCCGCCGCGCGGCTGAAGGAACTATGGCCGGAGATCTGGGAACTCGTGAAGCCGCGGCGGAAGCTGCTGGCTTTCGGTTTCGTGTTGATGATGGTCAACCGCGTGGCCGGCCTCGTGCTTCCGGCCTCCACCAAGTTCCTTGTGGACGACATCCTCGTAAAGAAGGATCTCACTTACCTTTTGCCGTTGATTGGCGCGGTGGCCGGCGCCACGATCCTGCAGGGGGCTACGTCCTTCTCCCTCACGCAGTTGCTTTCGAAGGAGGCGCAGCGCCTCATCACGGAGATGCGCCGCAAGGTGCAGGTCCACATCGGCCGCCTGCCGATCCACTATTACAACGCGAATAAGACGGGCAATCTGGTCTCCCGCATCATGTCCGACGTAGAAGGCATTCGCAACCTCATCGGCACGGGCCTCGTGGAGTTCGTGGGCGGCCTGATCACCGCCATGCTGGCGCTCGTCATCCTGATCGGAATCAGTTGGCGGATGACCGTGCTGTCGCTCGTCTTTCTCCTGGCGTTCGGTGTATTGCTGGGCAAGGCTTTCCGCTACATCCGGCCCATCTTCAAGGAGCGCCGCCGCATCTTTGCGGAGGTCAGCGGGCGGCTTACCGAATCCCTTAGCGGCGTTCGCGTGGTGAAAGGCTTCCATGCCGAATCGCGCGAAGCCGGCGTGTTCGCCGCGGGGGTGCAGCGCATTCAGGACAATATCTTCGCCTCGCTCACGGCCATCTCCGCGATGAGCTTCGCCTCAACGGCCATCGTCGGCGTGGTGGGCGGCACGGTCATGTACCTGGGCGCGCGCGAAGTCTACGCGGGCGAGATCACGCTCGGCGACTTCGTCACCTTCACCGCGTTCATCGCCTTCCTGGTGGCGCCCGTCTTCCAGATCGTCGGAATCGGGACGCAATTAACGGAAGCCTTCGCGGGGCTTGACCGCACGCGCGAAGTCTTCAGCGAAACCCCTGAAGATGAAGATCCGCGGCGGACGGTGGAGATGCCCGCCATCCGGGGCCAAGTGGATTTCCATGACGTGATGTTTAGCTACGACAAGGGCAAGCGCGTCATCCACGGGATTGGCTTTTCCGCTCCGCCCGGCAGCGTCACGGCTTTCGTGGGTTCGTCGGGCTCCGGCAAGTCCACGCTGATTAACCTGATCGCGGGTTTCTACGTCCCAGAATCCGGTCTGATCGAGGTGGACGGCGTGGATCTCGCCACGGTGCGCCTCGATAGTTACCGCAGGCAGTTGGGCGTCGTGCTGCAGGATAGCTTCCTCTTCGATGGAAGCATCCGGGAGAACATCCTCTTCGCGCATCCGGGCGCCACTGGTGAGGAGTTCCTCCAAGCCTGCCGCATCGCCCGCGTGGATGAGTTTGCCGAGAGCTTCGAGGAGGGCTATGACACCATCGTCGGCGAGCGCGGCGTGAAGCTTTCCGGAGGGCAGAAACAGCGGGTCTCGATCGCCCGCGCCATCCTCGCCGATCCGCGGATTCTCATTCTCGATGAAGCCACATCAAGCCTCGATTCCGAGAGCGAAGCGATGATCCAGCGAGGTCTCGATTGGCTCATGCGGGGCCGCACCACCTTCGTGATCGCGCACCGCCTCTCCACCATCCGCCGCGCGGATCAAATCCTGGTGGTGGAGCAGGGCCTCGTCGTGGAGCGGGGCGCTCACCAGGAACTATTGGCGAAGCGCGGCCGCTATCACGAACTCTACACGCGCCAGCACGCGCTTGAGGAAAATCTCTTCCTCGCGCCGGGCGAGGGCGGAGCAGCGGAAGAAATCCCGGACCGCGCCGCGCGCTAGCCGGCTAAACCCCGGGCGCGCTCAGGCTCTCCGCGGCAGCTTTACTCGAAATCGTCGCGTTGTTGATGAGCGGCTTCGCCCAGAACCCGATAACCAACACATAGGCGAACGTCAGAAAGAGAAAACTCATTCCCGCGCGCAGGCCCATGTGGTCGCCGATGGCCCCGATGATCACCGGCACGATCGCGCCGCCGAGAATCCCCGTGCACAGGATACCGGTGAAAGAGCCGTGATGTTCGCTCACCGAATTCAGCGCCAGCGAGATGATGATGGACCACATTACGCTGGCGAAAAAGCCCACCATCGGGAGCGCCCAGCGAGCCACGGCGGCAGGTCCGAAGAGTCCGGCGGCCAGCGAGATCATGGCGCCGATTGAAAAAGCCACCAGCACCTTGCGGCTGTCGAAAATCTTGAGCGCCGCTAGACCGAGCAGGCAGCCCACGCTCATCAGGACCCAGAACTGGGAAACCGCGTCCGCGCCCGCGCCGGCAGGGTCGAAACCGTGATAGGTGGCGAGGAACTGGGAGATCCAATTCGCCGTGCCCTGCTCGGAACCCACGTAGAAGAAGATCCCCATGAAATAGGCCCAGACCATCGGCCGCTTAAGGAGGCCGATGTGGGTGGCGAGCGAACCGATCTTCTCATCCTCCTTGAGTTCCACCTTGGGAAACCGGGAGACCAGGACGATCAGGAGCATCACGAGGCAACTGGCCGCGAAAATCCAATAGATCGAGACCCACGGAAGATCCTCCCGCACCAGTGAAAAGAGCAACTGGCGCACGGGATCGCTGCCCGCGGCGGGGTCCGCCGCATACTTATAAATCTGTGGGCTCGCGAAGCCGCCCAACCCGAACATCAACTGGCCGATCACGGAATTGAAGGCGAAGTTCTCTTCCCCGCCCGAGACCCGCAGCAGCGGATGCGCCGCCACCTGGATGATGGCCATCCCGGCGCCGATCAGAAACAGCGACACCAGCACCATGCCATACGAAGGGTTCGTCGCGAAGAGCAATGCGCCCACCAAGCCCAGCGCAAAGGAAAGAACGATGACGCGCTTTTCCTTCCAGGCTTCCACCATTACGCCGCCGGGAATCGACATCACGCCGTAAGCGAGAAAGAAGACGAAGGGCAGCAGCGCGGCCAGGCTATAGCTGACGGAAAACGAACGGATGATCTCCGGAACAATCGCCCCCATGATGTTGGTGAGCAGGGAGATCACCACAAAGATCACAAAGATCAGAACCATCACGTAGTTGTTCCGGGTCGGCATGGCTTCCAGCATATCGAAGACGGCGGCGCCCGCGGGCAAATTCAGCCGGCGTATCGTTCCCACCCGCAAACAAGAATGGCCGCGAACCGCCCGCGCTCGTTTGGCGGAGGGTTCGCGGCCATTGGAAAGCCGGCTTCGGGGCTTAGACGAAGCTCCAGCCCTTGCGGAACTTGGGCTTCAGATAGGCGTTCGCTTCCTTGTTATTGCTGAACTGCATCTTCTGGGCATCCCATTCGAGTTTCCCCTCGTAGCGCATGGCGATCACCCCCAGCAGCATCCAGGATACGAAGGGCGCGGCGTGGTTGAAGTTCGAGCAGGCCGGGTCTCCGCCCTTGCAGGCGCGGATCCAGTCGCGATAGTGGCCGGGCGAACGGGTGAGCACCTGCGGCGGGAGTTTATAATCCGCCATGCGCGCGTCCGGGATCAGCCGGGTCCGCTCGCCATAACATCCCGTGGTGACCATTCCCTTGTCGCCAATGAACAGGCTCCCGTTCAGGTCGGAGTCTCCGAGCAAGGTCCCGGCCGGAACTCCGTCGAAGGTTGGCTGCGCAGTCACGCTGTCATTCCAGAAGAGCTTGAGGGCGGGCATCGCGCCGCGCGCGGGGAAATCGAAGCGAATGACGGTGCGATGCGGGAAAAGCCGCGGGTGGATCCCCTCCTTCTTCACGCATTCGACGCTCGTGGGCCAGCCAAGCCGAAGCGCCATGTTGGGTGTCCCGAGGATGTGGCAGGCCATGTCGCCGATGGCGCCGCAACCGTATTCGGGAAACCCGCGCCAATGGTGGGGCGCGATGGCGGGGCTGAACTCCTCAAACGCGGCATCGGCCAGCCACGCATTCCAATCCATGGTGGAGGGCACGGGCTCTCGCTTAATCTCCACCTCCGGGCTCTGGGGCCAATACTTGCCCGGACGGTCCGTCCAGGCATGCACTTCGGTGACATTGCCGATCTCTCCGCTCCAGATGATCTCGCAGCACTCCCGCGCGCCCTCGTTCGAGTAGCCCTGGTTGCCCATCTGCGTCGCCACGCCGTAGCGGTTCGCGCCCTTCAGCAATTCCTGCGCTTCCCAAACCGTGCGCACCAGCGGCTTCTGGCAATAGACATGCTTGCCGCGCGCCATCGCCCACATGGCCGCCGTTCCGTGCACATGGTCCGGGCACGATACCAGCACGGCATCGATGTTCCGTTCTTCCTTGTCGAACATCCGGCGGAAGTCCGTGTATTTCGGGGTATCCGGATATTTCAGGAAGGTCTCCCCGGCGCGCTTCGAATCCGGGTCCACGAGCGCCACGATGTTCTCCGAGCTGACGCCCGCGATATCGGAACGCCCTTTGCCGCCCGCGCCGATCGCCGCGATATTCAGCTTCTCATTCGGAGACTTATAGCCCAGCATGCGCAACGATTTCGTGCTGCCGAATCCGCCCACTGGAACCGCGCCCGCCAACAAAGATCCATAGAAAAAATGCCGTCGTGAAATCATGAATGTCGTCCTATTCCTCCGCTCTCCGCGATGCGTACTTTGAGCATTGCATTCTTAGCTTCTTCTGAGCACTTTATCAAACTTGACCGGAAGCCCCTCGCGCTGCGGCTGCGGGAGGCGGCAAGCGAGGGGCTCGGCTATACCCCGACGCGCCGCACGAGCGTGAAATACCGAGGGTCCGATCGCAGGTTGTGCAGCGCCGGTTGCAGGCGGAGGAAGATCAGGTAACTCGACCGTTCGTCGAATGCCCTTTCGAGCCAGTCGAACGCATCATCCAACTCATTCCTCATCGCATGCACGAAGGCGAAATATACCGGAGGTACATAGCGTCTCGGTAGCATCTCGTGAAGGCGGCGCAACTGTTCCGACGAAGCCTCCGCATGCCCGAGGAGCACTGCCGTGGCGGCAAGAAGCATCACCGAAGCGGGTTCCCCACCGCTTGAGGCCTCCGCTTCGCGCACGACCTCAAGCGCCTGCCCGAAGTTCCCCTGATGATGAAAGGATAGCCCGAGCCCATACAACGCCATCGGCAGGCCGGGCGCCAGTTCCAGCGTCAATTGGAACTGCCGGATCGCATGCTCATAACGGCGGGAAAAATAATAGCTCCAACCTAATCCCAATTGGCAGGGAACGGAGAAAGGGTCCAGCGCCGCGCCCGCTTCAAATGCCTCTCCCGCCTGTTCGGGACGCGCTCTGGCCAGTTCCAGTTCGCCGCGCCATTGGTGAGCGCCGATGCAAGCGGGGTTGGACAACAGCGCGGAATCGAGCGATACTTCCGCTCCCGCGAAATCCCAATCGTAAAGCAACTTCACGATTCCCAGCGCGGAGTGACCTTCCGCCAATTCCGGCTGAAGCCGCAGCGCTTCAAGCGCCGCCTGGCGCGCATTCGGCATCGCGGCATGCGGCGGCATCCCGTCATAGCCGATACTCCCAAGCAATGCGTATGTTTCCGCGAGGCCCGCATGGGCGGCGGCATCCTCGGGATTGTGCTCGATCGCCGAACGAAAACAGGCGAGAGCCTCTTCTAATCCGGCGTTCGTCCGCTGGCTCCAGAAACGGCGGCCCCGCAGAGACTCCGGCGATGCTTCCCCCGCCGCCGGTCTCTCCGGGCTCCCGTCCACCGGGCGCGCCCCGGTGTTCATGGCGGCGCCTTCGGTCACGGGCGCTGCGAAGCGGTAACCGCGCCGCGAAATCGTCTCAATGAAATGTCTGCCGGCACTGTCCGTGCCCATCGTCTTGCGCAAAAGCGAGACGTTTCGCGCCAAGCCGCCCTCTTCAACGAAGGTATCCGGCCACACCCGGTTCATCAACTCCTGCTTCGCCACCACCCGGCCCGCCGCTTCAGCCAGCGCCAGCAGTGTCTCCACGGCCTTCGGTGGAAGCGGCACCACCTCCTCGCCCTTCCGCAAGAGCCGCTCGCTTCGAGAAATCCGAAACGGGCCAAAAGCGATCTCATCCTGCATTCTTCGCTGCATTCCTGTTAAGGGAATTCTGTCATAACTCCTTCAGAGTTTCCGAATGCTTTCTCCCCCTATTGCACCCTATCCTCAGGTTGTGAAGGCCGAAAGATCGATTCGACGGAAGCCTTGTAGATAGCGCCATCGAGGGCGCGTCACGGTCATGGCGGCGTTAAAGTTCGCCCTCGTGTTCGTCATCGGCTTGGCGCCCCTGCCCGCCGCGGCATGACGACCTGGTTTGGCGATTCCCGCGACTTGACGCTGTGCCCGGAGGCGTGCCTCCGCTGCGTCAATTCCAATCCATCTCCTGGGAAACCGATCCCATCTCATCAACCGGAGATTGGCATGAATCCGCTCGAAGTCCGCGTGGGCAGTGAAGACCGCGTCGGATGAACCGCGACGCTGAGCACCCTGCGTTGTCTGGATCCGGCCGATCGGATTTTCACTGCACGCGGAGGCCTAGAATCTTCGCCAGTCTCACAGCGATGCCGTCTGCCATCCATTCGAAGCCCAGGTCGTTCGGGTGGGTGCCGTCCACCAGGCCGTCGAGCCGGCCGGGGCCGAGCAGGTCCGTGCCTTCGATGATCTGCAGGTTGGCGTCACCGGCGCCGATCCGGCGGCTCACCACCTGCCGGATGTGATCCCGCATCTTCTCTAACTTCTCGCCGGGGACGAACTGCTCCCTGGCGTTCGCGATCGGCGTGATCGCGATGATCGGCGTCAGCGGATGCTTCGCGCGCAGCGTCGCGATGAACGGGTCATAGACCGCGATCAGCGATTCGAGCGTCTCGTTATTCTGCGAGAAATCGAGCACGAAAGCGGAGGCGTCGATCTCGGCTACGGCTCGCGCGACTTCCGGTTCGCCTTTCCCGTTTCCCGAGAAGCCCAGATTGACGAAATCGATATTCAACTCGCGCCCGAGGATGGCCTGATAGCTCATCCCCGAACGGCTCGCGCATCCGCCTTGCGTGATTGAGGTGCCGTAGAACACGACCGGCTTGGGCAGGGCAAAACTCGCGGCCTTGCCAATGCCGGCGCCCTTATCGATGCCGATGCCAAGCACCTTGACGGGCTTATAGAGCGGAAGATAAAGCGTAAGCTCCCTCACTCTTCCCGGTTGATTCTCGAAATAGACGTGCTCCACCGGATTACCGGGCTTGGAATCCGGCGTGGCGATGGCCGTGCCGCGATAGATGCCGTCGAAATAGAGATCCACGCCCGTCTGCCCGAAGGCATGCATGTTCCGCATGCCCGGCGCCGAAGGATACTCCAGGCGGATCACGAGCTTGGTGGAGTCAGTGGAAAAGCGGATGCGCCCGCCGCTGGGCGATTGCGCGAGTTCCCAGACCGGCTTGCGGAGATCTTTCTCAAGCCGGCGCGGAAATCGGATCAAATCCGCGCCGTTCTCGCTTTGCCATGGCAACCCGTCTATCTCGAGCCGCGCATCGGGCACGGTGAGCCACGTCAGTTCGCCGGCTTGTCCGAAGAGCGAGGCGGCGGTGAGAAGAAGCGCGAGAAAGAGCTTGAACATGGTGAGTATATTCTCACAGCTTCCGATCTCGCGTCCCGGAAGAAGTAGCGCCGAAGCCGCCCCGCAACAACGTGCCCTTAGTAGCCGTCGAAGCCTTCCGCCCGGATGTCGTCGTCATCGACTCCGGCTTTATTGAGCATCGCGCGCAGATCCGTCACCATCGCTGGAGGTCCGGCGATGTAATAGATCGGTCCCACGCCGGCAGCTCCGGCGGCGCCCAGGTGACGCTGAATCATGGCCCAATCGATATGGCCGGTCTCGCCCGCCCATTCGTTCTTCGGGAGATCCGTCGCTGTCATCGTTGGAACGAACGTGAAGTTGGGGTTCTCTTTCCCGAGCCCCTGCAACTCGCTAAGGAAGGCGGCGTCCTTCGGATGCCGGTTGGCGTAGAAAAGGAAGATTTTGTGTGCCAATTTCTCCCGCGCGGCGCGGCGGACGATGCTATGGAAGGGAGTGATGCCGATGCCGCCGGCAAGCAGAATCGCGGGGCGATTCACGTTGTTGTGGAGCGTGAAATCCCCGAACGGTCCATCGAGTTTCACCGTGCTCCCCACCGGCAATTGCCGCAGCACGCGCTTGAAGGCCGTGTCGCGCAGACGCGTGGCGAACATCAGCGAATCCTCGCTTGGGGCCGTCACAATCGAAAACACACGGGCGTTCCCTTCGGCATCGGTTTCCGCCGGGTCGATCCATGATATCTCCGCGTACTGCCCCGCCTTGAAAGTGAAGCCGGCCGGCTTTTCAACCTCGAACTCCATCGTGCGTTCCGCCACCTCGCGCCGGCTCTTCAACTTCACCAGGCGTGCTGTCTCCACTGCTTCCGTTGCCACTATCGCCTCCTCGGGTCAGACTGAATTGGCGCGAAGCCCGCTAATCGATCCCCCGCGCCCTGCTTGGAGGATGATCAAGCGCGGCAAAACGATTCGGTCCGGTTATGGAAATCGAATCCCCGCGCGGCAAGTGGCGAAGCCTTCTCAACCCGCCTTCTTAACCGCGGGCACGATGCTCAGCAGCGCGCTGAGCCGTGTCGAATCCTGCAGCAGATCGGCCAGCGTGTAACTATCCAGAACATCCAGAAACGCCTGCACGGCCTTCTCGAAAACTCGCTGTGACCGGCACGCAGGCGCAATCACGCACTGGTCCCGGCGATTGCCGTCGAAGCATTCCACGATCTCGAAATCCGGCTCCACCGCCCGCACCAGTTGCCCCAGGTTGATCTCCTTGGGGCTGCCCGCCAGCCGGATGCCGCCCCCACGTCCTCGCACCGTATCCACGTAGCCCAGCTTTCCCAGGTTGTGTATGATTTTCATCAAATGGTTCGCGGAGAGCCCATAGGTGTCCGAAATCTCCGCGATCGTGGATAGGCGGCCTTCCCGGAGCCCGAGATAGGTGAGCACGCGAAGGCTGTAATCGGTATAAGCAGTGAGCCGCATAGCGTTTATTGACCGATAAAAGATGTATA